>DASUGD010000153.1:0-10094 GCA_036274195.1 Gemmatimonadaceae bacterium
ATCGAGCCACTTTCGGCCCATTTCGCCGCGATGCTGAGCGCGACGGATTAATTCACCTTATGCTCCAAAATTGACCACCGGGCCGAACGCCGCGTCCCCTTGGACTTTCAGGTTGGTTGTTGGCGACCCCGGGCAGAGTTAACATCCGGATCCCTCGCTCGTCGCTTAGCATGCTCGGCCATTGTGAGCAACGATCGGGACCGCTCGAACTGTCAGTAGTGATTGTGGCGTTGTTCCTGCTTGGGCGACGCGGCGCGGTCAAACGCGCGACGTCGAACGGGCATTCTCATGGACACGAACCGGGTAGCCGCAGGCGCGCGGCACTCTCACGGCGTCTCGGACGGGGATGCACTGACGCCAACGGAGGCGTATCGAATGACGAAGCCTGTCAGACCCGCTTCGTGGTTTTCGTGGGTGAAGCAACTCGCGGTGGGCCTCGGCGCGCTCGGCACGATCATCTTTATGACGCAGCACATCCGCCCGGTCTACGCCGGCCGTGCCCCGGTCGTCAGGGATCTGCTCGAGGCGCGCGGCTGGGCCGACTCCGCGCTCGCGCGTGCGCCATGGGCAACCGGGTCCGGCGACGTGGCTCTCATGAGCCCTCAGTTCGAGATCGACCGACGCGCGTTCATGGAGGACCTGATTCGCACGACCGGCAGCACGCCGAGTCGAGCGGATTCTCTCGCAACCTTCGCCGTGCGCGAGGCCTACCGGCGTCGCATTCCACCGGCGCTCGTCTTCGGCGTGTTGATGGTGGAGAACCGTGAGCTCAAGTCATCCGCGACGTCCAATGCCGGCGCGGTGGGCCTCATGCAGATCGACACCAGCACCTGGGTGAGCTCACTCGGCAAGCGTTTCGGCACGAACCTGCGCAACGACGAGACCAACCTGCAGTACGGCGTGTTCATTCTCAGCCATCTGCTCTACGACCGCGATGACACGGTCGCCACGGATTCGACGAGCGTGCACGGTTCGCTGCGACGCGGTCTGCTCCGATACAACGGATGCGTTCGCGGCACGAACACGCGGAATTGCTTCCGCTACCCGGAGATCGTGCGGACGCGCATCGACACGTTCGCGATCGCGCAATGCGGATGGCGCGGCTACGAGCGATGCGTCGCCGAGCCGCTACGGTACGCGCTCGTCGACGATTAGGGATCGATAGCTCGCTATTTCTTTCGCGCCGAACGCTTGCTCGTTCGCTTGCGCGGAACCTTCGCGCCCTTCTTTCGCGCCTCCGAGAGGCCGATCGCGATCGCCTGCTTGCGGCTCTTCACGGTGCCGCCTTTGCCGCCGCGACCACTTTTCAGCGTCCCCTTCTTGCGCCGACGCATCGCGCTTTCGACGCGCTTCGACGCGGACTTTCCGTATCGGCGTCCGCCGGATCGTTTCGAGGAGCTCTTACGCTTTGCCGTCGCCATTGGCTCACCCCGGATAGAGTTGGCTTCGTGACGTCGCCACGCGCGGCAAAAAACCAGCCAGGTGAGTCGAAAGCCGACAGCTTTTGGTCTTGGCCGATAGTCGCGAAGGACTGACGATAGGCAACTAACGACCAACGACTCCTGAATACGCGATCCCGTCGGGCCCCGCGCCCGTGGGCATGTAGGCCACGACGGCGCCCTTCGCGATATCGATCATCGCCACACGCGAGCTGCCCTGCAGCGCCACGAAGGCATAGTGACCGTCACGCGACAGCACGATGCCCTCCGGTGACGGCGAGCCCGGAAACTCCGCATTCGGCCCGACGCTGTCGGCCGGGAGCTTGACGGTCACCCGATCCTGGCGCGTCGCGCGATCGATGATGCGCACCACCGCGTTAGGCGGGTCCGTGACGACCACGGTCCGACTGTCCGGCGTGACGGCAAGCCGGTAGGGCATCCCGAATCCCGACAGCGTCCCCACGGCTGCTCCTGCGCCCGGATCGAGCACGGTCACCGTCTTCGCCTGGTTGCTGCCCACCCACACCTGCTCACCGCCGGGCGTCACCGTGATCCCCTCGACCGCCGGTGCGACGTTGAAGTCGCGCACGAACCTGCGCCCGGGTACGTCGAGCTCGCTCACCGTGCCGTCCGCCACGTTGCTCGTGTAGATGCGGCGCCCGTCCGCCGTGAGCGCGAGCATGTGGGACGCGGGATGGTTCGTCGAAATCGAGCCGGCGACCGTGCCCGCGCTGAAGTTCACGAGCACTATCGCCTTGCTCACCTCCGACGTCACCACGAACAGCGAATCGCCCGGCAGGAACGCGGACCCGTGCGGGCGTTTGAATTCGCCGAGGTCGATCGTGCGGGCGACGGCGGCAGCGGGCACGTCGATGACCGTCAGCGAGTTGCCCGGAGCACCGCGCACGCCATAGTTGCTCACGACTGCCCACCGCCCGTCGTGCGAGACGGCCACCTCGTGGGCCCCGTTGCCGGTGGGCAATGTTGCCACGACGCGCCTCGAGGCGACGTCGAGCAGCGTCGCCGTATTGTCGCCCATGTTGGCGACAATGACCGTACCGTAACCCGTTGCCGTATTCGCCGACGAGCTCGCGGCGCCGGTCGTGACGCCCGACCGCGCGCCGCCGGAACACGCGACAGCAGTGAGCGGGAGAAGTACGATCCCGATGCGCATCACGATGTAGCCTGCAGCTCCATGTCCACCTCCGCCTTCAGGCTCTCCAGGTCGCGGAAAATGCTCGCTACGGCCAACGTGCGCCCGCCGCGCTTGAATCGCACAGCCACATCCCGGGCTGCCGGATCGCCATCCACCTCCACCGAGTCCCACTGCTCGGCGTGGCCGACGTAGTTGATCGACACGTCGTAGTGCGCGCTCCAGAAAAACGGGACATCGTCATACGGCCAACCCAGGCCAAGCATGTTGCGTGCGGCAGCCTGACCCTGGCGTTCCGCATGCACCCAATGCTCCACGCGGATGCGCTCCCCCGTGTACGGGTCCGGGTACCGCGCGATGTCACCCGCGGCGAACACGTGCGGCGCGCTGGTTTCGAGAAGCTCGCTCACGGTGACACCGCGGTCGATGGCCAATTTCGCTTGCTCGGCCAGACCGGTACGGGGCCTAACGCCAACACCGATCACGACCAGATCGGCAGCGAGCGTCCGGCCGCTCTTGAGCGTCACGTCGCGGTCACCGATCGCGGTCGCGGTGTCCTCGAGATGGAAGACGACGCCGTGCTCCTCGTGCAGCGCCTTCACGAACTTCGCGAGCTCGGTCCCCATGATGCGTTCGAGCGGCAGTTTCTCTGGTGCGACGACATGCACCTCGAGCTCCCGCTTGCGCAACGAGGCCGCTACCTCGAGACCAATGAAGCTGGCGCCAATGACGACCGCGCGCTTCGCCTGCTCCGCCTTCGCGATGATCGCCCGGCTGTCGGCCAGCGATCGCAGGTAGTGCACGTGCGCCCGATCTCCTCCGGGCAACGAGAGCCGGACCGGTTCGGCGCCGGTGGCGAGCAGGAGGCGGTCGAACGCGTAGGCTCGTCCGTCCGCCAACCGCACTTCACGTTTCGGGAGGTCGAGCTCCGCCACCTGCGCATTGTGCACGAGGTCGATGCCGTGCTCGGCGTGAAATCCCGGAGGGCGCAACGGGATCCATTCCTCGGGCGCGTTCCCAGCGAGGTAGTCCTTCGAGAGGTTGGGCCGGTCGTACGGTGAGTCTTGCTCCGCGTCGAGCATGGTGATGCGCCCGGCGTAGCCGAGGCGACGGAGCATCTCCGCGGACGCGTTTCCAGCCGCGCCCGCGCCGACGATGACGATGCTCTCCGGTGCGCGCGTCGATGATGCGGCGCGGGCCGCCGCGTGCTCCTTCGCTCTCGTTCGCGTGACGCCGCGCTTCGCTTCGTCGCTCGGTGCAAGCGGGTCACGATCGAGCTTGCCAGCCAGTCGTACGCGGTCGCCAGTGCGCTCGACACGCCAGCATGAGACGGGATTGAGGGCGGGCGCGCCAACAGGCTCGCCCGTGCGGAGGCTGAAGCAGGCGTGATGCCAAGGACACCGGACGGTGTCTTCGACGAGGAGGCCCTCGGCCAGCGGTCCGCTGTAGTGCGAGCATGTGGCGCCGATCGCGAAGATCTCGTCGCCGCGGCGCGCGAGCAGCACGCTCTCGCCTTCTGCGTGGCCGAGGAGCATCGCGCCGTCGGCGAGGTCGCCGAGTGAAATGCCTGACGAGAGATCCGGTCCCTTCAACTCTTCTTGCCCGCCGCCCATATCTGCCCCGAGTCTGATTGGTTCAGATAATCATATCGAGGGCGGCTCACATCGCGAACCATCCAGGCGTCGCTGTCAGGGCAAGACTCTTCGGAACTGCAATGAAGGTGAAGCGGATCGGGCGGAAACTGCCCGGATCGACCCCCCTAACGAGACAGCTCCTCAGCCAACGAGCCGGGATTCTTTGGTGACTGCCCCGGGGACGCCTGTGCGTGGCACGTTGTTCCTTTCAACTCCCGGCTCGTTGCGTGAGCTGCCGTGAATGCAAGGCCGGATCCAGTAGTCTCAGGCCGTTTCCGTTTCATCGTTTTTCTCGAATAGAGTTCGCCGCCGCTCCGACATTTACTGCTCGCGAATGCGGCGCGAAAACTCGGGAGTCGTCACGTAGCGGCGGGCCTCGTCTTTCACGCGAAAGCGGCGACGCGCTTCGTCCAGCGTGATGGAGTTGTCGATCAGCCCGAGGCTGTACGCAACCTCGTCGGCATAACCCGGCAGGACGGTCTTTATCCCCTGTGGCACCGCTCGCGGCACGATTTGGTTGACGTGATCGACCACGTTGCTCGTGCAGTTGTTCGTGAGGGTGTTGTAGAACTCCGGCCGAGTGGCCAGCGCGTTCGCGCGGGCGAGCATCGCGAGGAACAGCGCGCGAATGTTCGCGCGGGTCGTACGAATGGGGTAGACGTAGACATCGTAGCCGCCGTACACCGCACGCGATCCAATCAGGTCGCGTTCGTCGCCGACGACATAGATCAGCTCGAACTGGCGGAAGAGGCCCGTCAGTGGACTGTACGTCTCGCCCGGCTCGCGACGCGCTTCCACCGAGATCCCCACGTATTGCGAGTCCGAGAATCCGAAACTGACGAACGTGTGGGCCGGGCCACGCCAGCGCTTCGAGAACGGCGTGACAACGAACCAGACGCTCTCGAGAGTGTTCAGGTCGTACGCGCGATCGTCGTACGCCGGCGTGAACTCTTCCTCCGCCGTGTACGAGAAGTTGCGCACGTGCTTCACGAACACGGAATCGCCGCGGACGTCCGCGTGCGCCATCACCGCCTGCTGCGGAATCCATTGTCGGTCCGGTCGTGGACGATCACCGAGAAGTGCCGCCCCGAACGCGATGGCGATGACCGCCACCGTGATCGCGGCGAACACCGCGTGACGACTCGTCGGCCGCCGAGAACGGTTCGTCCCGGACGATTGTATCGATTTCATCATCTCACTCGACGACGACGCCGAACGCGGCGAGGTTACGTGCCCCACTGACTGGCGACGGTGCCAGTGGATTATTAGTATCGGTCGGCGACGAAATCGGAGACACGGCCATGAGCGAGACGAGCCCACGCGGACGCTTTGTCTGGTACGACCTGCTGACGACGGACCCTGACCGCGCGACGGAGTTTTACACGAAGGTCGCGGGTTGGGGCACACAGGATTGGCCGGGCAGCGGCGCGAAGCCGTACACGATGTGGACCACGCACGATACGCCCATCGGCGGCGTGATGGAGATGGCGGCGGAGCTGCGCGGATCGATGCCGCCGCACTGGATCGGCTACGTCGCCGTGCCGAACGTCGACGACAGTGCCAAGCAGGCCGAGTCGCTCGGCGGGCGGGTGCTGACGCAGCCGATGGACATTCCGGAGGTCGGCCGCTTTGCGGTCATTTCGGACCCGCAGGGTGCGGCGATCGCGATCTTCACGCCGAAACCCGGCTCATCCCAGCCGGAACACGCGCCTAACGTCGGCGAGATCTCGTGGCACGAGCTCACGACGACGGACCACAAGGCCGCGTACGACTTCTACCAGACGCTGTTCGGGTGGGACAAGACCGGCGACTTCGACATGGGCGAGCCCATGGGCGTCTACCAGATGTATGGACGCAACAACCAGTCGCTCGGCGGCATGTTCACCAAGCCCGCCGACATGCCGATGCCACCCAACTGGCTCTACTACATCCGGGTGCCGAACGTGGACGACGCCGCGGAGCGGGTGAAGGCGTTAGGCGGCCAGGTATTGAACGGACCGATGGACGTCCCGGGGGGCGACCGCATCGCCCAGTGCATGGACCCGCAGGGCGCGGCATTCGCGGTCCATGCGCGAGCCGACTGAGAATTCGTTAACCCGCGGTTTACCATCGGCACACTGCCGTTCACGACTGTTTTAGGCGCACTGGTCCACCTTGGTCACACACGAACCCAGGTGCGCCAGTGCGTCTCGTCGTTCCGGTTCTACTCGGCATCGCCGTGACCGCTGGTCACGCTCAGTCTCCCGTCGCAAACTCCGATTCCACGCGAAGCGACTCGGTCGCAAGGTTAGGCAGCGCCTCACATCCCGAGCTTGGCAAAAACACCCTCGGGATGATCCTGGGCTCCGCCGGCGTTGCCGGGGCGATAGCGCTGTTCGATTCACGCCTGTCTGCCGATGCTCGCCGGATAGGCGGCGACGACATGTCGATCCCGTCCGCGATCGGAACGTTTGTCGGTGGGCCGGTGCCGCTGGCGCTCGGCGCCGCGCTGTACGGAGCGGGACACCTCCGCGGTGACGATTTCGTTACCCAGACCGGTCGCGAGGTCATACGTGCGGTGCTCGTCAGCGGGGCCATCACCGCCGTCGCGAAGGGAACGGTCGGTCGTGCCCGCCCCTTCGCCGCACCCGGTGACCCCGACGAGTTCAGCCCGGGCCACGGCTTTACGAACGCTTCCTTCGCATCGTTCCCGTCGGGCCATACGAGCGCTGCCTTCGCGACCGCAACGGTTCTCGCGCGCGAGCTGAACCTCGCGCATCCCGGCTCGCGATGGTGGGTCAACTCACTGCTGTTCGGTGGCGCGACTTTTGTTGGATTCTCGAGGATATATCAGCGGCAGCACTGGCCGAGCGATGTGGTTGCCGGAGCGGCGCTCGGCACCATCACGGGCTACGAGGTGGTTGCGCACGCTCGCGGCGACCGCTCGCCGATCGGCCTGCCATTCCTCTCGCATCTGTCGGTGGGACCAAGTCCGCGTGGAACGGCGATCCAGTGGTCGCTTCATTGACGCAGTTAGTGGGCGTGGCGTGAGAGCCGGACGCGGTACGCTGTCGCTGCTCGCGCTGGCGGCGGTCCTCCCCGCAACTGCGTTTGGCCAGAGCGCGCCGTCGTCGGACTCGGTCAAACGAGTCCGAGTCGGGAAGGCGGACATCGTGCGCCGTGATTCGTCCACCGGGTACGCGTACACGCGTCCCCGACTGCTGCACGCCGTGACCGACGTGCCGGCGGCGTTAGGCAGCTCCGCTCGCAACGCCTTTCGTCCGAGCAACATTCCGGCCATGATGGCGGTCGCCGCCAGTACAGCCTTACTCATCGCAGCCGACGAGCAGGTGCTCGCGGAGACGCGACGACTCGCCAGCCGCGTCGACCTGCCACAGAACCATCCGTCGGCGAACGTCCGCGTCGGGCCATTCAAGCAACCGTTCCCCACAACGGTAGGATCCGGACTGTATTTCCTGGGCGATGGAATGGCGAGTGTCTTCATGGCGGCGGGTTTCGCGGCGCGCGGAAGTCTGGCGGACGACATGCGAGCGCGCCGCACCGCGAGCGAAGTCATCGAGGCGCTACTCGTGTCGGGTACGGTCACGCAGACGCTCAAGCACGTGGCAGGTCGTCAGACGCCGTCCGAGGCCACCGTGCCGCGCGGGCGGTGGCGGCCCTTCCCGTCGCTGAGTGCTTACAGCGCCAACGTGCCGGCGTATGACGCGTTTCCGTCAGGTCATCTCGCGAGCACCATGGCAACGCTCACCGTGGTGGCGACCAACTATCACGAGCACAGGTGGATCTGGCCGGTGAGCATCGCGACGATGGGCGTGCTCTCGTTTGCCATGGTGAACAACGGCGTGCACTGGGCGAGCGACTACCCGTTGGCGCTCGCGATCGGCGGCGTCGTCGGCAAGACCGTGGCGACACGAGGTCGGAGTGTCGTTCGGATGCCGTCGGCGCCATCGGGTGACGGTTTGAAGGCAGCCGGGCGGAGTCGATTGTCGGTGTTCGACGTCAAGCCGATCGTCGCACCCGGTATCGTGGGAATCAGAGCGACGTGGTAGCCATCTGCTTCGTCACGGCTCCGGACGCCCGCTGTTGAGCGCGCGACGTTCGCTTCGATGCGAGTTGTCGGCACCATTAGCCGAATCCTGGAGCTTCCGCGACTTCAGGTGAAGGCTGAGCGAGCCGAACTTGAGGTGCGACGTCATCTGCAGCAGCAGATGATCGGAGTCGTTCGAGATCCAGATCTGCGCGCGTCCGTTCTCCGAGAAGATCCCCTTGGCCTTGATCACTGGCCGAATGACGAGCGCGTCGAAGCGACCGGCGGGAACATCGACCGTATCGCGACCAAGAACCTCGAGGCGAACGGGATTGCGATCGGGCAGGAAGTACCGTTGGAACTCGTACGTGGCGCCGAGCTCGATGGGGACCGTGCGGATGAAGTATAGAAACGACCCGTCATCGAGCGGGTGAGAGACGCTCGGTCGCTCGCCTTTGTCCTTCTGAACGAAGACCGCGCGCTCGGGATAGATCTCGTACTCGTACAGCCGGTCGCGCGAGCCTTCCGAGAGTTGCTGTCGGAACCGAAGCGACGAGAACGTCTCGACGTCGATCCAGCTCTCGAGCACGTCGTTCACGCGGAAGAACACCGTGCCGCCGGTAACCTGGAAGCGCGTGTGCCACGCCGGCCGGCCACGGACATTTTCGATATCCAGGACCTCCATGCTCGCGCGCCCGACCTTGATCGGCCCGAACTTCACCTCGTACTCGAGCCGCTCTCCGACGATGAGTGACTTCGAGTGCGTCAGGGTGTCGGACTGGGCGGCGACGTTCCGGGGCGTGACGAGAACGCCCGCGACCAGAACGAGAGCCGCGAGCGCCGATGAGCGAAAAGCGCGGGATACCGACAACATCCGGCGTAAGCTAGGTGGCGGAACGTGTATCCGGGCTGAGAGGGACACGTGGAGATCTCGTGAAACTGGCCGGGTCGTCTGTATCGGCAGTCGGAACTTCGCCGAGAATAGCGTGGACACGGGGAGACCCGGATCGGCGCCAGAGGTAGCGGGCTCTCTGAAATGACGTTGCAGTGCGGGCGGGCGAAACTCGCGGCCCTTGAGTCGCCCGTTTCCGACCGGTAGGCTGTGACACATGACCGGACCCGCTGGATCACCGTTGGACCCGCAGTCGCCCGCGCGGGCCAGTTACCGCGAATACGCGCCGTCCGAGAGGCTTCACCCGTTCGTGGAATGCTTCTGGTCACGCGACGCGGGCGGGGGGCGTGGGTCCGCGAGCCGGTCGGTGCATCGCGTACTGCCCGATGGCTGCATCGACGTGGTGCTCGGGTTTTCGGGGCAGGCGGACGAGCCCGAATCGGCGATGGCCGTGGGCACGATGACCCGCGCGCTCGTTCTCGAGGGGTCGTGGCCGGCGTGCTTCGTGGGCGTGCGATTTCGACCGGGGAAGGCCGCGGCTTTCCTGAGCGTCCCGGCGAACGAGCTCACGGACCTGCGCGTGCCGCTCGATGATCTGTGGCGCGATGCCAGCGAGGTTCGTGACGCGCTCTCGGCGCCGGCCGGGGTCGAGCGGGTGCGGGCGCTGGAGCGGGTGCTCGCCGCGCGCGTCTCGCCGGGTGTCGTGTCCGCGCAGGACGACGTGGACGAGGCGATACGCCGGATCGTGGATGCCGGCGGCAGCCTCGGCATCACGCGGCTGGCTCCGGCGTTAGGCGTGACGCGGCAGCATCTGGCGCGGCGGTTCTCTCAGTTGGTGGGAGTGTCGCCGAAGACGTTCGCGCGCGTGGTGCGGTTGGGTCGCGTGATCGAGAGAGCACGCGCGATGCCGGCGGGCGAGGCGATCAACTGGAGCGCGCTGGCCCTGGAT
>DASUGD010000154.1:0-12326 GCA_036274195.1 Gemmatimonadaceae bacterium
CCGTTCACCATCGCGTTCGCATACGCGAGCGTTGCCGTGAGCACGACGGCCACCAGCGCCCACCGTCGAAACTGGTCGTGTCCGGTGTCGTCCGGCGTCGTGAGTCCTCGCGCCAGGCCGAGGATCATGCTTCGGCTCCGAACCTGGACAGCTTGCGATGCAGGGTGGAGGGGTCGATGCCTAACGTCTCCGCCGCCCGCGTCTTGTTCCCGGCCTCGCTCTGCAGGACCCACATGATGTAGGCCCGCTCGATCATCTCGAGCGTCGGGTTTCGCACCGGCCGCTCGTCGACGAGCTTCATCGGCTCGGGCGTGGTGATGCGATCGGGCAGCGAATCGAGCTCGATCACCTCGCCCGGCGTGAGGATCACCGCGCGCTCGAGCGCGTTCTCGAGCTCGCGGACGTTGCCGGGCCACGGGTAGTGCATCATGGCATCCTGCGCCGCGCTGCTCAGCCGCTTCGGCGCCTCATCGCGCGCCGTCCCCGACCGATCGAGGAATGCCCCGGCGAGCAGCAGAATGTCCTCGGAGCGCTCGCGCAGAGGCGGCAGATGGATGGCAATGACATTGAGCCGATAATACAGGTCGCGCCGGAAGTTGCCGCGCCGGATCTCCTCCTCGAGATCCCGATTCGTCGCGGCGAGCAGTCGCGTATCGATCGGCTGCGGTTCGGTCGCGCCAACGGGAATTACTTCGCGGTGCTGCAGCACGCGGAGCAGCTTCACCTGGGTAGCCGCCGTCGTCTCGCCGATCTCGTCGAGGAAGAACGTACCCTTCGCCGCCGCAGAGAATAACCCGACCTTGTCCTTCACCGCACCAGTAAACGAGCCCTTGACGTGTCCGAACAACTCGCTCTCGAGCAGGCTCTCCGGTAGTGCGCCACAGTTGATGGAGAGAAACGGCCCGTCCTCCCGATTCGAGAGGTCGTGGATGTAGCGGGCGATCACTTCCTTCCCCGTGCCCGACTCCCCCTGAATGAGCACCATCGAGTCCGTTGGCGCGACCGTCTCGGCGAGGCGCAGGACGTCGATCCAGTTGCGGCTGTTCCCGATCGGGCGCGCGCCAGTGTGCCGGTCGCGGCGCCGGATCTCCTGCTTGAGTGACGTGTTCTCCACGCGCAGGCGCCGGTGCTCCGCGGCCCGGCGCAGGATCGCCACGAGCTCGTCGTTGCGAAACGGCTTCTGGATGTAGTAGAACGCGCCTTCGTTCACTGCCTGCATGGCCGACTGCAGCGTCGCCTGGGCGGTCATCAGGATGACCGGCGTGTCGGGGTCTCGCTGCTTCACCGCGGAGAGCACCTGAAGTCCGCTCACGGTAGGCATACGCACGTCGCTGAGCACGATGTCGGGCGAGAGCGACTCGATCTGATCGAGCCCCTGCTTTCCGCCCAAGGCGACGTGTGGCGTGAACCCTTCGTTCTTGAGGAGAATGCGAAGGGAGTCCAGGATCCCGGCCTCGTCGTCGATGATCAGGACGTTAGGCGTGCCGTTCGAACGCTCGGTCACACGAGTTCTCCGTTGTCGGACTGATGAGAAGGCAGGAGGACGGTCACGCGGGTGCCGCGGTCGTCGCTGTCGACGAAGACGAACCCCGCGTGCGCCTCGATCGCCCGGTGCACGATGCTGAGGCCAAGCCCGGAACCGCCGGGCTTCGTGGTGAAGAACGGGTCGAACAGGCGATCACGAATCTCGACGGGGATGCCCGGGCCGTCGTCGGAGACGCGAAGCGCCACACCGCCATGATCGAACGAGACGCCGGCGGGGACCTGATCCATGGACAGCGGAGCAAGCTCCACGCGCACACGTCCACCGTGCGGCGATGCCTGCACTGCATTGAGCGCGAGGTTGAACACGGCGCGGTGCAGCAGGTCCTCGTCCCCCTCGACGACCATCCGCTCGTTCGCGCCCACGCAGACGACCTGCACGTCGTTGGGGCGATCCGGATGTGCGGCGGCCAGGCTCGCGGCCCCACGCGCGAGCGCCGCGAGATCGAGCGGCTCCACCCGCGCGACACGCACGCGGGCGAAGTCGAGAAACTCCGACAGCAGGCGTGAGAGTCGATCCGACTCGCGGACGATGAGGTCAGCCAGCGTTCGCTCGTCCGCGTTGCTTCGGGGCGAGCGGCCCAGCGTTTCGACGGCACTCCGGATCGCCGCGAGCGGATTCTTGATCTCGTGCGCCAGCGACGCGCTCAGCTCCGCGACAGCCTCGAGCCGCTCGGCACGCGCGTTCAGGGTATCGAGCCGTTTCTGGTCGGAGATATCCTGGAAGATCGCGGTGGCCGTGGCGGTTGCGGCGCCGTCGCCCTCGGACCTCGTCGTGTTCAGTCCAATCGGGAATCGCCGGTCGCGCACCGTGATCGTGCCTTCGGCGCGGGACGTGCGTGTACCGTCTCGAGCGGCACGACCGAGCGCACGGGCCAGCTCTGGCGAGGCGTCGGAGATCGTTTCGATCACCCTGGAGCCCAGGTGCTCATCGAGCGGAATCCCGAGGAGTTGCGAGGCTGCCGGGTTCGCGTACACGAGCCCGCCCGAGGCGTCGACCGTGACGATTCCGCTGCGTATGTTCTTGAGAATGTCGGCAGCCTGGAGGCGAACCTTCTCCAGTTCCGCCGCAAGCTGTACTGTGCCCGCACCCGCCTGACGCAACCGGGCCGCGATGAACCCACTCCCGAGTGCGACCGCCGCGAATACCCCGAGCTGCAACCAAACCCCGAGGTCGAGCGGTGTGCCAGGCGTTATGATGACGTCGGCGAAGTACAGGACGCAGCCGAGCGCCGCGATCAGCAGGCCGCCAGTGTATGGCAGGAGCAGCGACGCAGCGGCAATGACCAGGATGTACAGGGCGGCGAACTGGGAGTTTCCGCTGCCCGTGACATGAACGATCGTGGTGACGACGACGAGGTCGAAGAGCGACTGGCTGTAAAAGAATCCAGTGCCGAGCGGCTTCTTGTGAATCCCGCTGTACAACGCGGAACCGGAGGTGAACACGAGGGCGCCGGTGATCAACAGCGAGGCCGTGAGTGTCAGGCCCTCGTCCGCGTTTTTCCACGCGAGCACCGCCGCCACGAAGATCGCCCCGGACATTGCCAGCCGAGCCAGGTGCACCCAGCGCAGAATCCGGTGGGGATCGAGGATCGTCTGACGAGTGGGATCGTCGAGTTTCGTGACCGGGCGCACAGGCTGAACGCGTTGCAAATTGCGCTGGAGTAGACTTCAGGCGAGCTATGGCATTCTGCTACGATCTGGACGATCTCGTAGGGAGGTTGTTTCCGAGTGCAAGCGGCTGAACATCTGAGCTTCAGTGCGTACGCGTGGCGACTGGGACTGGTGGTGCTCCTGGTCGTGGCGAACGCGTTTTTCGTTGCCGCCGAGTTTGCGCTGGTGAGCGCGCGGCGGAGCAAGATCGATCAGATGGCGAGTGAGGGTGACCGGCTCGCGAAGGCGGCCCAGTCCGCCATGAAGAACCTCAACCGCTACATCTCCGCCACGCAGCTCGGTATCACCCTCACGTCGCTCGGCCTCGGCTGGATCGGCGAGCCCGCGCTCGCCGGCCTCATGGATCGCGCGCTCGCCGTATTCGGGATCCGGCCGCCGGCGGCTGCAGTGCACACGGTAGCAGGCGCCACCACCGCGTTCATCGTCATCACGTTCCTGCACATCGTGCTTGGCGAGCTCACCCCGAAGGCGATTGCGCTCGTGAAGGCTGAAGGGGTGAGCCGCTACCTGGTGATCCCGCTCATGGTCTTCGCGAAGGTCATGTCGCCCGCCATCAACCTGTTGTACGGCGCGGCGAACGTGCTGCTGCGCCGGCTCGGCATCAGCCAGCAGTCGGACGCCCACCACGTGCACTCCCCGGAAGAGCTGCGATTGCTCGTTATGCAGGCGCGCGCTCACGGGACGCTGGACGAGACGGACTCGGCGATGCTCGCGGGGGTGTTCGACTTCCACGAGAAGAAGGCTTACGACGTCATGCGCCCGCGGACCGAGGTCGCGGCGCTGGACATAGACAGCACGGAGGAGGAGGTCTGGGCAGTCGTTCGGCGCGAACGGTACTCGCGCTATCCCGTGTATCGCGAAACGCTCGACGATGTGGCCGGCGTCTTTCTCGCGAAGGACCTCTGGCTGCACGACGGCCACCAGCCCTTCGCGCTCAAGGATTTCGTCAGGCCGGCGCTCTACGTTCCGTCAAGCAAGCCTGCAGAGCGCGTGATGGATGACCTGCGGAAGACGCGCGCCCAGATGGCCGTGGTGCTCGACGAGTACGGCGGCACGGCGGGGATTCTGACGATGGAGGACCTCGTCGAGGAAGTCGTCGGCGACATCGCCGACGAATACGACTTCGCGTCGCGGACCGCCGTCATCATGGATGGCGTGCTCGAGCTGGCCGGGTCGATGTCGCTCGTGGACGTCCGCTCGGACTATGGGCTGCGGATCCCCGAGGGCGATTGGACCACGTTAGGCGGCTATGCGTTCGGCCGGCTCGGCCGTCTCCCGAAGATCGGCGACCGTGTGGCGTTTCCGGGCGGCGAGCTCGAGATCATCGCGCTCGAGGGGCGCCGGGTGGCCGGCCTGCGCGTTCATCGCGACAACGCGGACAAGGTGGCGGCGACCGCGCCAGCCGGGGCTGTGGCGCACTAGCGCATGGCCGACGACACCGTGGATGGCGTCCGCGTGAACGAACGCGTCGTCATCCCGCGCGATGAGCTCGTGGCACGGGCATCACGATCCGGCGGCGCCGGTGGCCAGCACGTGAACACCTCGTCGACCCGCGTCGAGCTCGTCTGGAACGTGGCCGAGTCGCGAGCGCTGACCGATGACCAGCGCGAGCGCGTGATGCAGAAGCTTTCGTCGCGACTGGATGGTGATCGGAACCTGCGCGTCGTCGCGAGCGATCGGCGGAGCCAGCGCCAGAACCGTGAGAGCGCCGAGGTGCGGTTGGCGGATCTCGTCCGCCAGGCACTCGTCGTCCCGAAGAAGCGGCGGCCCACGAAGCCAAGTCGCGCCGCGAAACAGGCGCGCCTGGAGTCGAAGCGACGTCTCAGCGAAAAGAAGCGGGAGCGGCGCTGGCGGGAGGACTGAGGGCTGCCTAACGCCCCGTCGGTATGCCGATCGAGACGCCGATCCGGTAGGTGACGAAGTTCGCTTCGCTGCGGATCGGACTGATGAGGATGCCGCCGTCCGGGAGGTCCTTGATGCTCCCCTTGCGAAGATAGCTCGCCTGGCCGTTCCGGTGGACCGTCGCGCCGAGGTCGAGCAGCACCGGGATCGTTCGCATGGACAGCGGGATGAGCACGCCACCACCGCCGGTCAGCGCGAACACCAGGTCGTCGTGATTCGTGTGGTCGTACGCTCCGTAGTCGTACTCGTCGCTATCGCTGATCGACGAATGGGTGAAGAAGTAGCTGAAGCCGGCCGTCGCGTTGACGTACGGACGGAACGGGCCGGCGGGCACGGAGAGCTGTGGTCCAATTCCGCCGAACGCGATGTCGTTGGTGGTCGTCACGTCCACCGGAACACGGCAGCTCACCAGGCATCCACCGATCGTCTCGCTCCCGTACTGGACGAAGCCACCCTCGGCGCGAAGACCGAAGACACGATCACGATCGAAATTCCAGACGAAGCCACCCGTGAGACCATAGCCGGTCCCGATGAAGTTGCCGAAGTCTCCGATCGGCTGGGCGACCGCGAAGTTCAGGTCACCGTAGCCGCGTGGCGGAACGGATTGGTCGCGACGCGTGGCGGTGGTCTGCGCGGAAAGCGCGGGACTGATCGAGGCGAAAGCGGCGACTGCCGCGAACGTCACGAGCGCGCTGGAAATGCGAGCAGGGCGGAACATGACGATTGAATTCGGTGGGTTGACTCGCTCCGGACCAGGCTCGAAGCGTTTCGAGGTCGTACGTCGTCGGACATCGAACGTTTCACGACTGGCGACCGGAGTTCTACTGCGCACCTGCTCGTACACGTCGCTCGTGCAAACGTGCCCAGCAGGCAGTCGACTGAACCCCAGGCCGGCGTGCTCGTCACCGCTGCGGGGGGTCAGACTCCCGATGCATTGTTCCAATGCATCGGGAGTCTGACCCCATACGAAGCATTTTTCACTCACCAGGGGACGTCTTCGCCGAACGGATCGCCCGGCGGAGGGCGCAACGCCGGGCTGAGCGCCGGCAACTCTCGCCGCTCGATCCAGCGCGAGATGTCGGCGGCGATGCTCGCGAAGTGCGCCTGCTGCTCGACGCTGCCGGCGCGAGCCTGCGCCTTTGCGCGCGCGGCGAGCGCGGTGAGCTTGTACTGGGCCATCGCGCGAACCTCCGGTGCCGCGCCGCTATCGGCAGAAAGTATGAGCAGCCGATCGGTCACCGCACGCTGGGTGACGCGCTTGAGTGCGGCCAGCTTCGAGGATGCCGGCACCGCCCCGCCCCACGTGCCCGCGATGACCGAGTCGATCGTCTCGGCGAGCGTGAGCGGGCGATCGCCGTACGAGGCCTGCTGGACGAGCCGCGCAGCGCGTTCCCGCTGAAGGATGCCGTCGACGATCATCTGCGCCAGCGAGCGCGCGGCCCCGAGCTCGTCGAACGCCGGTCGCGTGCGCGCTCCGAACAGCTCGACCGACCCGGAATAGGAGAATGGCCGCGGCGCGAGGAGCGTGAGCACGGTATCGGGGATCGCGAGCTCGTCCGGCTGTAGCGCGGCGATCAGTGATGACAACACCTGACGTTGCCGCGCCGGGCTGACGGAACGCGATGCCTGCTGGCCGTCTCCGACAACGGCATTGCTGTATTCGAGACCGCCAATCGCCTTCGTCGCGCTGTTGATCGCGAACCGGTGGAAGAAGTAGAGCGGCGCGAGGCGTTCCTGCAGCAGCGCCACCGGCTCGCCCGGTCGGAGATTCGCGAGCCCGAAGCGGCGCATCGCCACGCGTCGCACGTCGGTTTGCGCCCTGAGAAACTCCAGCTCCGTCGCGGCATCGTCCCAGAGATTCACGCGCGGGTCCGACGCGAATTCCGGGCGCGCGTCGGCGTCCGACAGGAACAGGTAGCCCTTTCGCAGGCCCTCGCGCACGATGGCCTCGAGCGAATCGCGCTCGGTGCCGGGCGGGAAGATGCCATACGCCCACCTGACGGCCCAGACGTCGTAGGCTCCCGGACCGCGGTCGTACGCCGCACGGAGATCGATCTGACCCGAGGCGTCCAGCCTAACGCGCGGCGCGGGATAGTCCATCACGGAGCCGCGCTCGTAGGTGCTCGCGATGTAGTTGTGCGCCATGCCGATCGTGTGGCCGATCTCGTGAGCGGTCACCTGTCGGATGCGGGCGAGCACGAACGCGGTGTCGGCCGCGGCCGGCGCCGCCCCGACCAGCGCCGCGTAGATGTTGTAATCCGTGCGGTTCCGGTGCGAGTCCATGTGGGCGACTCCCTTGATGATCTCGCCAGTTCGAGGATCGCCCTGCGATCCACCGAAGGACCAGCCACGCTCGTTCCTGTTCACCCACATCACGGCGTTGTACCGCGCGTCCATGGGGTCCGCACCCGCCGGCAGCATCTCCACGCGGAAGGCGCCTCGCAGGCCAGCCTGGTTGAACGCTTCTTCCCAGAACCGCGCCCCTTCGACCGTGGCCGAGCGAAGCGGTTCGGGGATACCGGGATCGATGTAGTACACGATCGGTTTGCGGAACGCGCTGTTCGGATCGTTAGGGTTCACGCGCTCGAGCCGATGTCGCGAGATCCATCGCTGCTCGAGCGAGCCCTGAATCGGTTGCGCGTAATCCTTGAACGTGATACCGAAGAAGCCAACGCGCGGATCGAGCGCGCGTGGCCGGTATTCCGCGTCGGGCAGCTGAACGAGCGAGATGTGCTGGCGAAGCGTGAACGCACGGCCGTCGGGGACGATCGACGAGACCGTTTCCCCCGGCTTCCCCTGTGCCGCGAACGTCAGCGCGACGTCGATCTCGGTGTTCTCGGGGAAGGCCTTCGTGTACGCGCGGTCGATGCTCGAGCGGTCCCGCGCCAGCGTGTAGGTGCCCTCGTTGGTGCGCGCGAGCGTGCCGGACACGTCGAGCCAGTCGCGATACACGAAGTCGGTCGCGTCCACGAGGAGCCTGCCGTCCTCCACGGCGAGCAACGGTAACGCCGCGACCGTACTCGCCGGGAACGACTGGGCAACCGTCGTCGCGAGGCCGGGATCGCGTGACGAGTTGCCGCGGTAGCTCCAGTTCTCGAACACCACGAGCACGTGGTCGCCGTTGCGATCGAAGCGCGCGACCTGATCGGGGCCGTTCGCGCCGCGATCGATGCCGATCGGGTTGGAGCCGAGCCCGGTGGATTGGAGGAAGAATGCGAGCACGCGCATGGAGTCGCGTGGGATCTCGAGGAATAGCTTTCCCTGGCGCTCGTCGAGATACAGGGGGATGAGGCCAGCGCGGCGTTCCATTCCGCCGGTGCGGCTCGCGATGCTCGTGGCGATCGCGGGTGACTGACCCGCCTGCGCGCCAGCAGACGTCGGCGCGTTAGGCGACTGGGCCGGCTGCCGGTTGGGGGTCGGGACCTGGGCGGGCGTGGAGTGCGTGCACGCCGCGGCGATGGCTATCACGGCGGTACCGATCCAACGGACTGCGCGCATGTCGGTCGAGTTGGCGATGGGAGGGACAGTCGGTGAGCGAGGCGAATATAGCCGGCGACTGGCGACTGGCGACTGGCGACTGCCGGGGACGGGGAACGAGCGACGGCCAAACGGCCCGTCATCCAGGGCCGCCACGAGCCGAATTGAAAACGGGGACGGCCGCTCGGGACGCTCCTGGCTCGCGCGAATTGAACCGCGGAAGGCACGGAGGGCGCAGAGGCCGCGGTGGACCCGAGAGGGCCGGCCCCACAGACGAAAAGGGCGTTCGGATTCGGCTGATACCTCGGATGCGTGGGATCGCTCCTCGGCCCTCACGCCTCCACTCGCAACGAGCCGGGGATTAGGAAATGACGAACTCAGGACGCAGGGGCTTCCTCAGGTCGTTGAACAAGAAAATGATGAGATCCCGGCCGTGCCGTCGGAGCGGTCGCCGCGCGCGGAGCGAATCCGCGAGCATCCGCGGAATGGCTGTTCGAAACCCCGCGTTAGGTCTTGCTGTTCACGCCACTGTGCCGGTCAGGATGCCGGCGTGCCGGTCGGACGTGTCCATTCCGAGCACAGCGTGGAGGCGAGGAGCCCTGTCATTCCGAGCGCGGCGCTGCAGGCGCGGAGGCGAGGAATCGCCGTCGTCCCGGGAGAGGGCCTCGGTTCCCCGTTCCTCGTCCCCCGGTCAGCGTCTCAGTATCTCTCGGATCACGACCAAAATCAGAATGATCGCGATGAGGCTGAAGCAGATCGACGAGACGCTCCAGGCAATCCCGGGCTGAGACGCGACCGCCACGCTGATCCCGAGCGACGCGATCGCAATCGCGAGCGTCGGCACCCACCGCGGCACGCGAGACTGCTCGCGACGCGACGCGAACCAGAGGAGCACCGCACCAACGACGAGCGTCGCCGCCAGGGGGAGTCGCATGGTACCAAGCTAGCGACCGAGACCAATCCTCGCCGTTGGCGAATCGAGCAGCGCCTTCCCGGCAGGATCGCTTGCGGTGTCCGTGGCGCGCTAGTTGTTGTCGACGATCACCGACAGTGTGGTGGGCAAGCCACCACCCGGCGCGTCCGTCACGAGCAGCGTCCGGACCGACCCCGATCCCAGGACGACATTCCCGGCGTCAGCCAGGATCTCGCTGGGGTTGCCGACGGGGGTCAGCCGAATGCGGTAGTTGCCGGGCGGCACGGTGACGTACGGCGATGCGGCGCCGAACACGAGCGCGGGAATCGTTGGCGTCGCGGACGAGATGTCGTCGGTCGCGCTGGTCAGATAGATCGCCACCGGTCCCGTAGCAGCGGAGACGTTGATACCGCGAACCTTGACCTGGCCTACTGCCGGCGACGGGTCGTCCGCGATGAACAGGGCGCCGAACTGGTTGAGCCCCGGCGCCGGGACCATGCTGAACGAGCCACCCGCGGTCAGATCCCGCGTGAAATCGATCAGGGTGGTGCCGCTCGTGCTTCCCTGCGCCTGCAAGCGATGCGTGCCGGCAGACACGCCGATATACGGTGACGCGCCGCCGAACTGTGTGCCGGACGCCGCCACCCGTCCATCGACCACGAAGTCCAGCGCCTGGGCTGCCGTGAGCGCGTTGATCAGGCGTACGCTGGCGTCGTTGACGTTGCCGGTAAAGGCAAAACCACCGGTCGGGTTCGCCTCACCGCAGGAAGCGCCAAAGACGGCGAGGGTGGCGACGGCAATGGCGGCAGCGAAGCGGGTACGCATGTGCGGGGTCCTCGAGTTGGGTCTCTAGCATGCGGGTGGAACGGTACCGCAAAAAAACCCTCCGCGTCGGTGCGGAGACGCACTGCGAGAGTGGTCGCCGCCGCCAACGCACCTGCACGAACCGGCCACCCCGACAGAGGCCGGTCGAACCTCGGTGTTCTTCTCGCGACTTCCTAGTTGCCCCTTTTCACTACTTCTTATCGCGACGACGACCGGGGTCGACGGGCGATCCATCTGCCCGGTTGGCCGTCGCAGGGACCTGGGGCGATGCGGGCCGTTGTGGGTCGAGTGTCGCGCCCCGGCCCATTCCACTATGTGTTGCCGGCCTGAACCGTGCAATGACCGTGCTCGCGCGGTCCAGCAGCGACTCCAACTGAATGGCGCTCAGTCCCCGCCAGTCATCCGGGTAGTGCCAGAGACGCCGGACCTCCAGGTCACTCTCGAACCGAAGCCACGTGGTCCCGGGCGGGACGTCCGCCGTGAGCGCCCGTGGGTCATCGGCACCGTCCTCCCGGACGTTCCAGACCACACCGTCGCTGTCGGTGAACGTTGTCTGTTCCATGAGCCCTCGCTTCGGAAAAATCCCGAAACGCGACTGCAATTCCTCCGCCAACGGGCACGAATTAGATCTCGGTTCATGCGCGGAAACGGCGACGACCCGATCGAGGACTTTCCGCTCGGCGACGGCACGGCCGACACGGTCGCCCATGTGATCTGCCCATACTGCGGAGAACCGAACGAGATCGCCGTCGACCCGGGAAGCGGCGCGTCGCAGGAGTACATTGAAGACTGCCAGGTGTGCTGTCAGCCCTGGCGGGTCACCGTTTCGTACGACGGGACCGGGGCGGTTCACGTTCACCTCGATGCTGCCGATGATACCTGACACGCTGCCACGCTCCGTCTGGCCCATCACGGTCGACGACATTGCCGCCGCGCGCGATCGGATTCGCCCGTTCGTACCGGTGTCGCCCCTCAGGAGCTACCCGGTGCTCGACGCCGAGGTGGGCCATGACATTCGCGTGTGGCTCAAGCACGAGAACATGAATCCCACCGGCGCGTTCAAGGTCCGGAACGCGTTCTCACTGCTGACGGCGCTGAGCGACGCGGAGCGGCGCCGCGGAATCGTCGCCGCCACGCGTGGGAACCACGGGCTTGGCCTCGCCTACGCCGGCAAGGTGTTCGGCGTTCCCGTCACGATCTGTGTCCCGTTAGGCAACAACCCCGAGAAGAACGAGGCAATCCGCGCGCTGGGCGCGCGACTCATCGAGGAGGGCAACGACTACGACGAGTCCGTGGCCGTGTCGGAGCGGGTCGTGCGCGACGAGGGCGCCTACCTGGCCCACTCCACGAACAACCCCCACATCGTCGCCGGCGCCGGGACTCTCTCGCTCGAGATGATCGAGCAGGAGCCGAGTCTGGACGCGGTCGTGATTGCGGTCGGGGGCGGGTCGCAGGCCGTTGGCGCGATGACGGTCATGCGCGCGATGCGACCGAACGTCCGCGTGTACGCCGTGCAGGCAGCAGGCGCCTCGGCCACGCACGATGGCTGGCACGCGCGAGCGCCGCGCGTGACGACGACGCCAGCCACGACGTTCGCCGACGGGCTCGCAACGCGCAGCACCTACGAGCTGACGTTTCCGGCGCTGTGCGAAGGCCTCGCGGACTTCGTCACGGTGACCGACGCCCAGATCGCCCACGCGCTGCGTCTCCTGCTCCGAACGACGCATACGCTCGTCGAAGGTGCGGGTGCCACCGGACTTGCGGGCTTGCTGGCGCTCGGGGACCGCCTGGCGGGTCAGCGCGTTGCCGTCGTGGTGAGCGGCGGGAACATCGACGACCAGACGCTACGCCGCGTCGTGAATCGGGAGATCTGAGCTGAGGGATGGGGGATGGGGGATGAGGGAAGGGGTAGAAATCGAGAGCCCTCGGGACGCCTCACTCTGTGTAAACGGCAACCCGAGGGTTTCCGCCTTTAACCCTCATCCCCCATCCC
>DASUGD010000155.1:0-8412 GCA_036274195.1 Gemmatimonadaceae bacterium
GAAAGGATGAAATGCGACTCTGACCCCAATTCACCCCCGATGCCGAAATTCATTGTCGAGCGAGAGATATCCAACGCCGCAGCGCTTTCGTGGGAGGAGCTGCAGGAGATCGCACGGCGGTCGTGCGAGGCGGTGCTGCAGCTCGGCACGAGCATTCAGTGGGTCCAGAGCTTCGTGACGGAGGACAAGCTGACGTGCGTGTACATCGCAGCGAATCAGGATCTCGTTCGCGAGCACGCGCGGCGTGGGGGACTCCCGGCCGATCGGGTGCTCGAGGTGGCAACAATCATCGACCCCACAACTGCCGAGCCAGACGAGCCTCACTAACTGCGACGGACGCATAACAGCAGTACCAAGTGGGCCAGCTTTTCGTCGTCAGCGATCAGGCATCAGCCCCCGGGAGGTACGATCTCGATAGGCTGCGCCTGCGGGACCTGATGCCTGATGACGAACAGCCGAATGGCTGGCGCACTTGTTACTGGTGTTCGCGCCTTTCGTAACAGCCGTTACGGCCGTTGGATGTTCGTGAGGTACAGGTCCAGTGAGCCGAACGACAGCTGCGACTTCATCTGCAGGATCACGCGCTTGTCGTCGTCCGAGATCCACAGCTCCGCGCGACCGGACTCGGAGAACACGCCCTTGGTCTTGATCACCGGCTGAATCACGATGGCGTCGAAGGTGCCGGCAGGAACCTTCACGCGCTCGCGCCGCTCGACGCGAATCGTTACCGGGTTTCGGTCGGGCTTGAAGTAGCGTTGGAACTCGTACGTCTTTCCCACCTCGAGCGGCAAGGTGCGAACGAAGTACACGAACGAACCGTCGTCGAGCGGATCGGCGACCGACGGCTGCTCGGGCTCCTCGTCGGTGAGGTCATCATACGTGCGGCGGTCCGGGTAGATCTCGTAGCGATGCTGGCGCTCCTTCGTGCCTTCGTTCTGTTCCTGGTTGAAGCGCAACGACGCGAGATCGTCGGTCGAGAACCAGCTCTCAAAGGTGTCGTCGACCTTGTAGAACGGGATGCCGCCGTTCAGCTGGAAGGTCGTGTGGTATGCGGGACGCCCGCGCAGGGTGTCGATGCCGCGGACTTCCATTGATCCGGTCCCGACCTTGATGGCGCCGAAGTACACATCGTACGAAAGGCGTTCGCCGGGAACGAACGGTCGCGAGACGGGTGCTGTCGTCGAACCGGTTGTTGTCTGTGCTTCCGTGGCGGACGCCACGCTCATCGACACGAGCCCGATCGCAATCAGGCTCGTGAGCCGCTCGTTCCCCATGGCTCCTCGGTTTCTCTCGTTTCTCAGGGGGGTCACTGTCGGGTTCGTGGGGCTCCGACGCGTCCCGTCGTTCGTCGTCCCGTCGAGTAAGATGCCGTCGCGCATGACGAGGTCGGAACCGCCACTGTCGTGATACCCCGCAAGGCCCCGGTCGCCTCGCCGCAAAATTGGGGTCAGAGTCGAATTTCATCGTTGGATTGCACCCATCGGCGTCTTGCCGCACGCCGCAATCGTTTGCACCGACGTGCGTTCAGACGATGAAATTCGACTCTGACCCCAATTTTGGCTCAGCCCGCTCGCCGACTCCCGGCTGCCGCCATACTGCCGCGCGAGCCACCGCTGCTTCCGCTTCGCCGTTCCGCACGCGCACCCCGATCTCGCTGGGGTCGATGTCGGGGTGGCGAGTCAGCTGCTCGTTGGCGTGGTCAGGGAGCGGAACGACCTCAAGAAGCATTCCGACGGCGGGAACGGCGTGCCGTATTCGACGCAGTGCGGCCACGACGCGTTAGGCGGGCTCGGTCAGACGTACAGGTGCCCTTCGCGCGGGTAGCGCGCATGTCGAGCGATGGCGACGTGGTCCACTGCCGTGAACGCCTGGGCTCCGCCGAGCGCCGCGAGCACGGCGTCGATCGCGTCCCCGCCGGGGTCGCGGATCATCACGCGACGGTCGCGATCGCCAATGCCCACGAGGCTGGCGATGCCATCCATGATGGTTCGGCGCACCGCGCGACGCCGTCGCGTCAGCGGACCGCCCGCCGGCTGCTTGTAGTTTCGGGAGGGAAGACCGAGACGCTTGAGCGTCGACGCCGGGCACGCTTCCACGAGCACACGGTCCGCCGACTCCAGCCGTTCGTAGTGAAATGGAAGCACGGCCGTCGCGCGGTCGCGCCGCAGTGGGCGAAGCACGCTGTGCATCCCGTGCATCGTCTGGTAGATGATCCGATAGTGATACGGGTCGAAGGGAGCCCGCGCGTCGATGTCGGTTTGACGACGGATGTGCATCTTCGACCCGAGCGTGCGGGCGCGTCGCACGCACTCGAGGCCGAGCCCGTAGTCGTCCGCGCGGTACTCGCGCACGAGGGCGAGCTGGCGCGGCCAGCGTGAGCGAGGAGGGAAGAGCTCGACGGGCAGGCCGAACGGGAAGTCGAGCGCCCACAGCGCGTCATGAGACTCCGCCACGAGTCTGACGAGATGTGCGAGGGCCGCTCCACGCTCGGCGGTTCCGGCGAGGCGGTCGAGCCGGTCGAGCGCGCCTAACGAGTATCGCGCCTGCCCACGGGTGCCGCGGCAATGCCGTACGGGATCGAGCCGAGCGATCCAGGTCGTTCGCCCGGCGAGCCGCGCACCACTGAAGTCCACACCGAACACCGTCCTGAACGCCCGCGCGGGCGTCTGTGCCAACGATACCGCCACTGCCCCGTCCCTTCTCTCGGATTCGCGAAGAGGGAAAGCTAGCGGCCGGACACATAGCGGCGGGAGGAAAGGCGCAACTGCAGTTCGTCAGTACGACTACAAGCTCCAAGTCGTCAGTGCGTCGGTGATCAGGCATCGGGCATCAGGTTCCGCTTCCTCCAGTGCGTGAGCGGCGAGGGGCCGGCGTGGCCTTGGGCATCCTCGCGCGCGCCCAACTCGAGGAAACGGAACCTGATGCCTGATGCCTACGGACTGAGATACCGACCCACTTGGTACTGGTAGTTGGACTGACAAGCCCGGACACGCTGCGGCTGTCGCGGTCCATCTCACCTGACTCCCGAGCCCGTCCCCGCCTCGAACACGACCTTCCCGTCGAAGATCGTCACGAGGCACTTCGCGTCCTTGATCTCGGATGTCGGCACCGAATAGAAGTCGCGGTCCCATACCGCGAGGTCCGCGTACTTCCCGACCTCGATCGACCCGACCTTCGTCCCCAGGAACATCTGCCGGGCCGCCCAGATCGTCACCGCGCGAAGCGCCGCGTGCACGTCCACCGACTCCCCGCGGCCGAATGGATCCTTGCCATACACGCCTAACAACGGATCGCGCGCGATCGCGGCCCAGAGGCCGTATTGCGCGGCAAACGGCGTCACGGGGAAGTCCGACCCGTTCGCCCACGTCATGCCCTTCGCGCGGAACGTCCGAAAGGGATTCAGTCGCAGCGAGCGTGTGGGCCCAAAGTTCCCGGCGTACGTGTCACCGAGCCACCAGGTGAACGTCGCGGATGGCTCGGGGAAGCCGGCGTCGAACTCGCGCTGCAGTCTCGCCATCACGCCAATCGCGCGATCGGTCGGGATGTTCGAGTGAATGATCCCATGCCGCAACCCCTTCTTAGGATTCTCCCGCATCGCCTGGTCGTACGTGTCCACGACCCAGTCGATGGCGCGATCGCCTATCGAGTGCACCGAGACGTGCATGCCCGCATCGTGATACATGCGGATCAGCATGCGGATCGTGTCGGGGTTCGACGCCGGGTAGCCGCGATTCCCGGTATCGATGCCGCGATAGGCCTTGTTCCAGTCGTCGTAGAGCCATGCCGTCCGCGCGCCGCCGGAGCCGTCGGCGTACAGCTTCACGCCGCCGGCGATCACGTGATCGTCGCCCGTGTTCTCGTACGGCCTCGTCATCGCCGCGCGCTCGGCGATGAGCTTCTTCGCGGCTTCGACCGAGCTGCCTCCGGACCAAAGCGCGAAGACACGCACGGTGAGCGCACCGTCGCGCTCGACCTTCTTGTAGATGTCCCATTGCTCGGACGAGATGCCCGGGTCCTTGAGACCGGTCATCCCCGCGGCGTTGAAGGCCTTCGCGAAGTCGTGGATGCCGGCTTCCGTCTCGGCGGCCGATCGTGGAGGCACGTGACGCCAGACGAGCTCCGCGGCCGACTCGCGCAAGAGACCTGTTGGCGTTCCGTCCGGGTTGCGGTCGATCGTCCCGCTCGGCGGGTCACGCGTGTCCTTCGTGATGCCGGCAAGGCGAAGCGCGGCACTGTTGGCGACGGCGTAGTGGCCCGTGGTCTGGGTGAGCACCACGGGGTTGTCGGGCGACACGGCGTCGAGGTCCTTCGCGGTGATGACGCGACGCTCGGCGAGCTTGCCCTCATCCCACCCGCTGCCCTGAATCCACGCGCCTTTCGCCGCACTGGCCGTCTTCGACCGAACCGCGGCGGCGACATCGGCGATGTTCTTGACCTTCGGGTAGCTCAGGTCGAGGACGTACAGGCGCTGGGCACCGCCATCGGCGAAGTGCGCGTGAGCGTCGAGCAGCCCCGGTGTAACCGTGCGCCCGGCGAGGTCGATGCGTCGCGCGTTAGGCGCGGCCGCTCGCTCCACCTCCGCCGTCGTCCCCACGACGACGATGCGGTTGCCGGCGATGCCGACGGCCTGAGCAACGCGATCGACGGAGTCGACGGTCAGCACGCGACCGTTGACGAGGACCAGGTTGGCCCGCGGCTGCTGTGAACCTAACGTGAGCGGAACGACGGCGGCCATCACGGCGCGCCGCACGGCGCGCCGCGCCGGGGTCGACCGTGGTCGGCTACTCATCGGGCGGACGCGTTGCGTCGACCGAGATCCGCAGCGCTTCGTTCAACTCGGCGTCGCCGGAGATGATCGTCGCCCAGGCAACGTCGCGGCCTTTGCGCTTGCCCTTCTCGACGACGCGGATGCCATCGGGGGATATGGTGACCGTGTAGAGGGCGCCGCCGTGCTCCAGCTCCCGCTTGATCGGCTTATCGAGCTTGGTGGTCATGCGGCCAAGCTTACCCCAAACCCGATCAACGGGTCAGGGGATCAGTCCCGCCTCCTTCGCGAGCTGCACCGCCTGCGTTCGCCGCTTGGCAGCGAGCTTGTCGAACACCCGACCGGCATGCGTCTTCACGGTATTCTCGCTCACGAAGAGCCGCTCGGCGATCTCGCGGTTGCTGAGCCCCGCCGCCATCGCCTCGAGGATGTCGAGCTCCCTCGGCGTTAGGCCGAGCTGTTCGACCCGCGCCTGGTTCCGAACGAACGGCCCGTTGGTCGGCACCGGAACCCGCACCTCGACCGGCACTTCTTTCGTGATGACCGTCTCGATGACGGTTTCCCGCGGCCGTGTCAACTTGAGCCCCAGCCAGATGCCGACGGCGGAGAAGATCGCCGCGACGATCCCGCCGTAGATCTCGAGCGAATGCTCGAGGATGAGGAAGCGGTATTCCACGACCTTGAGCACGGCCACCAACAGGCCGCCGAGGACGCCGTAGAGCAGAACCGTCTTCTTCACTTGGGCGGGCCAGCTCGAGGTTGATGTGGACGTCCCGGCTTCGCTACCGCAGCTGAAGCGTGTCGCCTTCGAATTCGAGTCCCAAGGTGGGCACGACCACCGCCTTGCGCGAGCCGTCCTTCCGCACGTGGCCGGCGAGCCACGCGTCATAGCCCGTGGCAGCGGCGGCCGCGAGCGTCGCCTCCGCGGCTGACGGCGCCACATATGCGGCGAAGCCGACGCCCATGTTGAAGGTCGCGTAGGCCTCGCGCCGCTCGATCGGGCCGGCCTCGATCAGGAACTCGAACAGCGCCGGCGGATTCCGCGGCGTGGTGATCTCGTAGACGAACGGCTCGTCGAGCCGCATCAGCTTGCGCCAGCCGTGACCGGTCACGTGCGCGAGGTAGCCGAGCGTGATCCCTTTGCGCTGGCACTCGCGAACGAACGCCGCATAGATGACCGACGGCGCGAGCAGCGCCTCGCCGTACGTCCGCGCGTCGCCGTGCCCGACCGGCGTCGAGTAGCCGTTAGGCAGCCGGTCGGCGATCTGGCGGCATAGCGTGAGTCCGTTCGTCTGGACGCCTGACGATGCGAGGAAGATGATCGCGTCGCCATCGTGAATCTCGCCGACGACCCGGAGATTCTTGGGTTCGATTTTCCCGACGGCCGAGCCCGCGAGCACGATCGTCGAAGGGTTGACGATGCCTCGAAGCGTGGGCGTCTCACCGCCGCCCCACACGGCCCCGGACGCACGGCATCCCTCCGCGAACCCTTCCACGAGGGCGGCGGCGCGAGCCTCATCGGCGAACCACGCGGAATCACCGACCGCCGCGTGCATGGCGATGGAGATGGGCAGAGCGCCACTCGTGATGACGTCGTTGACGATGGTCGCGACGGTGTCGATGCCGATCTCGCGGTACCAGGTCTTGCCCGTTGCCGCGGCCACGGCGTCGGCCACGAGGTTCTTGGTGCCCAGCCCTTCCTCGACGTGCGCGAGGAAGTGGTCGGCCGCCTCTATGAGATAGGCGCTCTCGCCTCGCGTCTCGGCCGGCTCGCTATAGCCGTGTGGGCCAAGCGCGTTCGCGGTCGTCCGCGCCGCGCGCTGGCACGCCCGCTTGAACGCGTCGAGCTGGTCGTATCGAACTCCAGAGGCTTCGTAGGAGAGCGTCATTACGCCGGGATGCGTGATCCAGTGGCGAGCATCGATCGGTGGGAAAACTACCCTGCATACGCATTGCGTCCACGTTCGGGCCGCTTAGCTTCGCTCGCAACTCTTCCGGGAGCCACCGTGCCGCGCCTTTTCTACGCCCTCGTGGCCCTCGCGCTCGCCGCCCACTCCGCGGCCGCGCAGCGCTTCTCCGTGACGTTCCCCGCCGAACGCTCGGCCACGCCGCTCGATGGCCGGCTGCTCGTCATGATCTCGGCCGACACCGCCGGCGAACCTCGGCTCCAGGTGAGCGACGCCGTCACCACGGCACAGGTGTTCGGCGTCGACGTCGACGGCTGGCGACCCGGCGGCGCGCAGGTGGTCGATGCGAGAGCGTTCGGCTACCCGATCCGATCCCTCGCCGACCTCAAGCCCGGACGGTATCGCGTCCAGGCGATGATCAACCGCTACCAGACCTTCCACCGGAGCGACGGCCACACCGTCAAGCTTCCGCCTGACAAGTGGGAAGGGCAGTCGTACGCCCGAAAGCCGGGTAACCTCTTCTCGCGCCCCGTGAGCGTGACGATCTCGAGGTCGAGCGCGACGTCGCTCGTGCTCGATCAGGAGATCCCGCCCGTCGAGGACTTCGCGAAGCAGGAGAGCAAGTACGTGAAGTACGTGCGGATCAAGTCCGACCTGCTCTCGAAGTTCTGGGGCACTGACATGTACCTCGGTGCCTGGGTGCTGCTGCCGGAGGGGTTCGACTCGCATCCCGACGCGCGGTATCCGCTCGTGATCAATCACGGCCATTTCCCGTCGGGCGTTGACGGCTGGCGCGAGACGCCTCCCAATCCGAACCTCGAGCCCGACTACTCGGAGCGCTTCTCGCTCGCCGGCTACAACCGGATTCAGGAGGAGTACGGCTACCAGTTCTACAAGGACTGGACAGGCGCCGGGTTCCCACGCGTGCTGCTGCTTCAGATCCAGCACGCGACGCCGTACTACGACGACTCCTACGCCGTGAACTCGGAGAACAACGGACCGTACGGCGACGCGATCATGAAGGAGCTCGTGCCGGAGATCGAGCGCCGCTTCCGCGGCATCGGCGCGGGATGGGCGCGGTTCACCTACGGCGGCTCGACGGGCGGATGGGAGGCGCTCGCCGTGCAGATGTTCTACCCTAACGACTTCAACGGCGCGTGGGTGGCGTGCCCGGACCCGATCGACTTTCGGGCGTACACGGTGGTGAACATCTACGAGGACAAGAACGCCTACTTCATCGAAGGCCCGTTCAAGCGCACCCCACGGCCCGGGCTCCGCAACTACCTCGGCCACGTGGCCACGACGCTGGAGCAGGTCAACCACCGCGAGCTGGCGTTAGGCACGAACGACCGCTCGGGCGACCAGTGGGCGGTGTGGGAGTCGGTGTTCTCGCCAGTGGGCGCGAACGGCTACCCGAAGCCGATCTGGGACAAGCTCACGGGCGAGATCGACCGCGACGTCGCCATGTATTGGCGCGACCACTACGACCTCTCGTACATCCTGCAGCGCGACTGGAAGCGCCTCGCGCCGCTGCTCGACGGCAAGCTGCGGATCTACGTGGGCGACATGGACAACTATTACCTCAACAACGCGGTCTACAAGATCGAGGAGTTTCTGAAGAAGGCCGACCCGCCGGCGCACGCGGTGGTGGACTACGGCGATCGCGCCGAGCATTGCTGGAACGGCGATCACACGCGCGCGAATGCGTACTCGCGGCTGCGCTACCCGCAGATGATGCTG
>DASUGD010000156.1:0-16143 GCA_036274195.1 Gemmatimonadaceae bacterium
CGCGTCGAGGAACGCCGTCACGGGATGCGGGATGGGGGATGAGGGATGAGGGATGAGGGATGAGGGCTGAGGGATGAGGGATGAGGGATGAGGGATGAGGGATGAGGGATGAGGGATGAGGGATGAGGGATGAGGGGTGAGGGATGCTTGTTCTGGTGAGAAAGGCATCCCGAGGGTTCTCTCTCCCGCATCCCCCATCCCCCATCCCTCATCCCCCATCCCGCATTCAGGCCGGCACCCGATTTCCCGGAAGCGCCGGCGCCGCGGTGAGTCCGGTCACCTCGCGAATCTCCCGCTCGTCGAGCGTTTCTCGCTCGAGCAACGCGTGCGCGAGCGTTTCCAGCGCGCCACGGTGGATTCCGAGCAACCGGCGCGCCTCATTGTGGCACTCGGTGATGATCCGCTGCACCTCGGCGTCGATGATCCGCGCCGTGTCCTCGCTCACCGACTTGACCGAGCCCATGCCGTCGAGGCTCGCGAGGTAGGGGTTCTCGCGCGGCGCCAGCTGCACCATCCCGAGGCGCTCGCTCATTCCCCATCGCGTGACCATGTTCCGCGCGAGCGTCGTGGCCTGCTCGATGTCGTTCTGCGCGCCGGTGGTCTTGGTGCCGTACACGAGCTCCTCGGCCGCGCGGCCACCGAGCATCCCGACGATGCGCGCGCGGAGATACTCCTCCGGGTAGTTGTAGCGATCGCTATCCGGGCGCTGGTAGGTGACGCCTAACGCCTGCCCGCGCGGCACGATCGTGACACGGTGCACTGGGTCGGCGCCCGGGACCACGAGGCCGAGGATCGCGTGGCCGCCCTCGTGGTAGGCGATCCGCTCGCGGTCCTGTCGGCTCATGAGCAACGGGCGCTCCGGGCCGAGCACGATCTTCTCGAGTGCGTCGAAGAAGTCCTTCTGACGCACTTCGTTCTGATCGCGACGAGCGGCCAGTAGCGCCGCCTCGTTCACGAGGTTTCTCAAGTCCGCGCCGGCGAGCCCCGGTGTCGCCGCGGCGATCTCGTCGAGCCGGACGTCCGACGCAAGCGGGACGCGGCGCGTGTGAACCTCGAGGATCGCTTTACGCCCCGTCTTGTCCGGCAGGTTGACGATGACTCGGCGGTCGAAGCGGCCCGGCCGCAGCAGCGCCTTGTCCAGCACGTCGGGTTGGTTCGTCGCCGCCAGGACGATCACGCCCTCGCGGCTCGAGAAGCCGTCCATCTCGGTGAGGATCTGGTTGAGCGTCTGTTCCTGTTCGCTCGACCCGCCAATGACCGTCGGCCCGCGCGCTCGCCCGATGGAATCCAGCTCGTCGATGAAGATGATGGCCGGCGCGTGCTCGCGCGCCTGCTTGAACAGGTCGCGGACACGCGCGGCCCCGACGCCAACGATCATCTCCACGAACTCCGAGCCGCTCATCGAGAAGAACGGCACACCGGCTTCGCCCGCGACGGCGCGCGCGAGCAGCGTCTTGCCCGTACCCGGCGCACCCACGAGCAGCACGCCCTTGGGTGCGGTTCCGCCGAGCCGGGTGTACTTGCCGGGGTCCTTCAAAAAGTCCACGAGCTCCACCAGCTCGTTCTCGGCTTCGTCGATCCCGGCGACATCGTCGAACGTGACGCGCGCATCGTGCTGCTGATCGAACCGCTTCGCGCTGCTCTTCCCGAGTCCTCCGAGCATCCCGCCGGCGCCCAGGCCGCCGCCCTGCTGCGCACGACGAAACAGCCAGAAGTAGAAGACGAAGATCAGGATGGTCGGGCCGAAGCCGAAGAGCAGCGTCGTGATCGGGTTCCCGCCCTCGTCGGGCGGCTCCGCCGAGATCTGCGTGCCGTTCTCGATGAGGAGCGCCTCGAGTCCCGGATCGAGAAACGCAGGGAGCGTCGTGGCGAACGACGACACCGGTTTCGCCTTTACGCCGGCGGCACTGTCTCGCGGCGAGCGGTACGTCACCGGTGTGCGGAAATGACCGGTCAGGCTTTCGCCGCGACTGTAGATGTCGCGGACGTTCCGCTTCGTGACCTCCTGCTTGAACAGCGTGTAGGGCACTTTCACCGGCGCATTCGCGGACGGGAAGAAGTACCGCATGAGCAGGAAGTTCGCGGCGAGGATCGCCAGGAACGTGAGCCACGCCCGGCGCGGCGGCATGGCCGGCTTGGGCGGCTGGCCCGGTGGTGAGCCGGGCGTTGGTGAGCCGGGCGGCGGTGTTGGTTGGCCGCCGCGACGCTGTGGGGTCATGGCGAAATGTACGCGGCAGAATCCGCGCCTAGGGCTTGCGTGCGGCGGGCGGGGGCAGGTCGCTCAGCAGGAGCGTATTGCCGACGACGATGCCGTGGCGAGCGAAATAGCCGGCGTTCACCTCGAGGGCGTACTGGTACGGCACATCCGGCGTGTAGCTGGGACAGCCCTCGGCGACCTCGGTGGGGCAGGGTACCATGGCGCGAATGCTCCGGATGACGCCGGTCGAGTCGGCGAACGCGATGTCGAGCGGGATGCGCGTGCGGTACATCCAGAAGCCTGCATCGGGCGGCTGCGTGCTGTCATACACGAACAGCATCCCGGCGTCGTCGGCCAGATGTCGTCGCTCCATCAGGCCCATGCTCTTCTGCTCGGGCTTGACGGCGAGCTCGACGTGCAGCGTCACCGTGTCTTTCGTGCCCGCGAGACGCATACTCGTGGTATCGAACGACATCACGTGCGCGTAGGTGGTGTCGTCGGTGCGCGGCGTTTCGCCGCGACACATAGCGAGCACCGCGGGCGTGAGTATGAGTGCGGTTCCGGTCGCGATGCGTCGCGACGGGCGATTCATGTGGCCCTCACAGGTCGAGCACGGCGTCGAGGCCACGATGGACGCCGACGAGCGTGGAGACCCGACGGATGGCAATGAGCGCGCCGTCGACGTAGGGACGTGCGCTGCTTCCGGAATCATGGCGAATGGTCAGCGTCTGGTCGGGCATGCCGAAGATGATCTCTGCGCTGATTACAAAGCCTGGAAGGCGGATCGAATGCACCTGCGACCCGGAGAGCGTCGTGCCGCGCGCCTCCCTCGGACCGATCGTCTGGTCGATCGGTACGGTGGGCTCGGGCGCGCGCACCTTGGACAGCCGGCTCGCGAGCTCGCGCGCCGTCCCGCTCGGCGCGTCCACTTTCGAGTCGCTCGCATAGTCGACGATCTCCCATTGCGGAATCAACCGGGCTGCCGTATCGGCGAACTTCTGCAGCAGCACGACAGTCAGGGCGAAGTTGCCGCACGCGAGCACGCCGCGAGTCTGCCGGCGCGCCATGACGTCGATGTCGGCGAAGTCGTCATCCGTGAGGCCGGAGGTGCCGACCACGACGTGGGCGCCGCGTTCCAGCGCTGCGAGGATGTTGCTCCGGGCAATGTCGGGCTTCGTGTATTCGACGAACACGTCGCACGGCACGTCGGCGAGCGCCTCGGCCGCGGACGAGTACACAGCGCAATCGAGTAGGGGATCGTCGAGTACGTCGCTCAGGCATTTCCCGCCGTGCGTGCGGGAGACGGCTGACACGACGGTGACATCCGGCTGCCTCGGAATCGCCCGCGCGAGCTCGGAGCCCGCCCAACCTGTTGCCCCGGCGAGACAAACCCGAATCGGCATACGATGACGTTTGAGTGTGGTGCCTAACGCCGTGGCTCGTGATGGGAGCACGATACAACATCGTCCCGGACGACTTCCGTAAAGATGAAGATCGTTGCCCGAACTCCAACAGAGCTCATTCTCCGCGATTCAGGGGCCGCGCTGCGCGTCACTGGGCGCGTTCCTGGTGGCACTCGGGGGCTGGGCCGTGTTCATTGGCGTGGCCCAGCCTGCAGGGCGCGGTGCCGTCGTTCCTGTTGCAATTGGCTCGCTCATCGCGCTCGGCGGCGTGTTATTACACGAGCGGCCACGCCTCCAAGCAGGCCGTCGTGGATCTCGTGCGCGAGTTCCTGAGGCTCGAGCCGAGCCCTGCGCAGGGATCGGGTGCGTTGGACGTTCGTCGCGTTCTCGGTCGTCGGCCTGGGCTTCATCGTCGCGGGGATTCGGGGTATGCGTGAGATGACGCGGATGGCCTACCGCGCGCGGTCGGGAGGCATATCATAGGCGACCCGAACCCGCCTCGCCTGTGTCAAACGCCGCCGTTGGCGCACTTCTCACTTTGTTCTGTCTCGTACCTGCGACCATTCCGGGGCAGAATCCGTCCACCGGCGTCGTCACCGGCCGCGTCCTGATTCGACCGGACAGCGGTGATGCCACGCCCGCCGCTGGAGCGGCAGTGACCGTCGCGGGGACCTCACTCGGAACCGTCACGGCGCCAGACGGGCGGTATCGACTGAACGGTGTGCCCGCCGGCGCGTCGATGCTGCACGTCCGCCTGCTCGGCTACCGCGCTGTGAGTCATGCCCTCCGGGTTCGCGGGGGCGACACGGTGACCGTCGACATCACGCTGCAATCCGAGGCGCATGTGCTGTCGGCCGTGCGCACCTCCGCGCTTCCGACCGACGTCGAGACGTTCGTCACCAGGCCTAACGTCGCAACGGTCACCATGGGAGCATCCGCCCTCGCGGGCATTCCGAGCATCGGCGAACCGGACGTCATTCGTACCGTTCAACTCCTCCCTGGTGTCGTCGCGCGCAATGACTTCAACACCGGCCTGACGGTCCGCGGCGGCGAGGCGGATCAGAATCTCATCCTCATCGACGGCTTCCCGATCTACAACCCGTTTCACCTCGGCGGGCTTTTCAGCACGTTCATGGATGCAACCGTTGGCGGGATCGAGCTCATCTCCGGAGCGTTCCCGCCACGCTACGGCGGCCGACTTTCCAGTGTGCTCGACGTCCGGTCGCTGGACGATGCACGGCCGGGCGTGCACATGTCGGCGGATCTCTCGGCGCTCGCGGCCACGGGGCGAGTGGGCGGGGCGTTCGCGAGGGGCCGCGGCACGTGGAGCCTCGCCGGGCGTCGCACGTACGCGGACGCCGTGGTCAGGGCGTTCACGAACAACGTGCTCCCCTACCATTTCGCCGACTTCCATGGCCGAGCGGCGTATGCGCTCCCCGGGAATTGGCGCGTGTCCGTCACCGGGTACTCGGGGACGGACGTCCTCGACGCGAACTTCGCCGAGCTCGAGGCGGATTCGACGCCCTCGCGCGCGGCCGAGGGAAGTTGGGCGGTCGACTGGGGCAACAACGTCCTCGGCGTGACGCTCGCGAAGAATTTTGGCACGGACGCCCGGGTTCCGCTGTTCGGCTGGAGACTTGGGCAGAACGCGACGTTCGAGCAGCGCGTGTCGACATCGAGCTTCTCGACGCTGCTGAACGTCGGCGATGGCGCCTTCGCGCAACGCAGTCAGGTCCGTGACTTCCGCCTTGCCGGGTCGCTGAGCGCGCATCGGGAGAAGCACGATCCGTCGTTAGGCTACGAGGTGGCGACGCATCGCCTTCGCTACTCGTCGAGCTCATCGCAAACCGGGACGACCGATTTCGACATCGTGCAGCATCCGACCTCGGCGGCGGTGTGGGTCGAGGACCTGTGGCGAGTGTCGTCGCGCTGGATGGTAGACGGCGGGCTGCGCGCGGAGGCGCTCACGGGCCGCGACTGGGCTGCGCTGTCGCCGCGCGTCACAGTCAAGTTCCTGGCGACGCCCGCGCTCGCGTTCACCGTGGGGGCCGGACGCGCGATGCAGTGGATGCATTCGCTCGCGGGCGACGGTCCGCTCCGCTACTTCGATGTCTGGGTCGCAAGCGACTCGTTCACGCCCGTCTCGGCCGCGTGGCAGTGGGTCGCGGGCGTCGAGCGACGAATTCCCAGCGGCAGCGTTCGCGTCGAGGGCTACCTCAAGCACTACGATCGCGTGATGGAAGCCAACTGGTCCGAGGATCCCGGCATCCGCGGCGACGAGTTCTTCACCGACGAGGGGCGGTCGTACGGTGTGGACATGATCGCACGGTATCAGCCGGCGACCGGGCTCGCGGGATGGGTCTCGTACACGTACGGCGTGAGCGCGCGCACGCGCGATGGCGTGACGTGGGCGCCCGGCCACGATCGCAGGCACGACCTCGACGTCGTCGCGATGTGGCGGCTCTCCAAGTACCGCCTGGGGGCGCGTTTCGGCTACGCGAGCGGCACGCCGTACACGGCCATCGTTGGCGAGATTGCGCGGCGGGTGTACGACCCTTCGCGGGATCGATGGGGCACTGGCGATCCCCCGATCTACGTGGAGCCGTTAGGCGGGCCGCACAACGGGGCGCGCTTCCCTGCCAACCACCGGCTCGACCTCGACGCGTCGCGAGAGTTCCACATCCATGGCGGCATCGTCGCGCCGTACGTGAGCGTGGTGAATGCCTATAACGCGAAGAACATTTTCATCTACCGCTACGACTACTCCACCGACAATCCGACCCGAAAGGCAATCTCGCAGTTCCCGATCGTTCCGAGCGTGGGGGTGCGTGTTGATTTCTGATCCGGTGTTTCGGCGGGTGCGTGCCGGGGCGGTCTCGCTGCTCGTGGCGGTCTCCGCCTGCGAGATCGAGAAGGTCGGGATTCCGTCGACGAAATCCATGGTGTCGCTCCACGGCGTGCTGAGTGCCAGCGCGTCGTCGCAGGTGGTGCTGCTGGAGCGGACGCGCAACGGCACGGTGCGGATGTTCGCGCCACCGTTCGACCTCGCCGACCCCATCGTCAGCGACGAAGGGGTGGCCGAGTCGGGGGCGATTGTGACGCTGACGACGCCGGACGGCGAGACGCTGACGGCGGTGGAAGACAGCCGCGTTCGCGACGATCGCAAGGGCGAAGGCATCTATCGCTTCACGTTACCCGGGTCGGAGCTCGTGACGACCGGGAGCTACCAGCTCTCCGTCCAGACGGTGGGGGGCGAAGTCCTGACGGCCGAGACGTCGGTGCCGGAGGGAACTCCCGTGGTCGTCGCGGAGCAGGCGACGTTCGATCGTTCGCGCGATACGGTGATGTTCGAGTGGCCGAAATCCCCTGGGGCGCGGAGCTACTTCGTGCGAATCGAGACGCCGTTCGGTCCGCGGTCGTTCTTCACCGATAGCACGCGCGTGCGCCTTCCGGGTGGCCTTCGCAACGTCGATGTCACCGTGCTGCCTCACGTGTTCATCCCGGGTTTTCCGCAGGCCGTGACGGTGTCGGCGGTGGACGACAATTACTACGACTGGTACCGGACGCATAACGACGCGCTGTCCGGCTCGGGTCTCGTGAACCGGGTGCGCGGCGGGATCGGGGTGTTCGGGTCGGTCGTGCGCCTCAAGTACGTGGCGTACGAGGTAGTGGCTCCCCAGACGGAGGCGATCGCCGGGACGTTCAAATTCGTGGGGTCGCAACTCGAATTCGAGACGACGCCGTACTGGGCGCTGCATCTATACGTGGAGTCGCCGTCTTCGCGGAGCGATCAGGGGGATGCGCTGAGCGGTCGGTTCGAGCGCCGGCCGACGTTCACGCAACCTAACGAGCCGATCGACGGCCTCCTGGGAACGCTCACCAAGGGCAAAGTGGAACTGTCGTTCCTGCGGAATTGGTCATCCACCGACACCGTGGAGGTGTTCAGGGGTGAGCTCCGTGGCGACACGCTGGTCGGGAGCTATCGCGGGTTTGGAGGGATTGCGCGCTTCGTGAAACAACCCTGACGGGCATAGGATCTGTCGAGAGTCGATCCCTCTATCGGGACGTTCGTCAAAGCAATTGAACCACGGAGGTCACAGAGGTCACGGAGCGATGCCTAACGTTGAAACGGCTTGAAGTTCAACGATGAGAACGAGCAAAGAATGAACCGCGGAGGACGCGGAGGGTCGCAGAGAACTGCCCGAAGTCGTCTCGGCGTCTCTGCGGTTCGGATCTTTGAATCTTGTCGGTTCTCCGTGACCTCCGTGACCTCTGTGGTTTGACAAAGTTCACGAAGGTCGATTGGCTTGTACCCGGCTGCCTTCGCGGTCGAAGACCATGGTCATGTCAGCGGCTGAGCCAGTACGCCAGCTTGACCAGGAACGTGTTGTCGGGGTGGAGGCCGAACAGGTCACGATAGTCGTGCGTCCATGACTGGTCGGGATTCTGGTTCGAGTCATCCTGCCGACCCTGCGTCCACACGACGAAGAGCGTCGACCCCGGACGATACTCCCACCGGATGACCGTGTTCGTGCGGAGCTGCGTGTACTTGAACTGCGTCTTCGTGTCCGGCGGTGGCGCATATCCAACGAACCGGTCATCGTACCTGGCCGCGTCCGGCGTGGCGCTCACCTCGCGAATGTCCGTGTACGTCCCCGTGGACACGAACGGCTGCCCGTAGAACTCGAACGTGAGGTTCGGCGTCGCGGTGTAGTTGAGGCGCATGCTCATCGAGATCGTTCGCTGATCCAGGTGCGCGAACGAATAGTGCGTCACGCCAGCCGTGGCGCCGGTGGTGTCGGTGAAGTTGCCGAACCACTGCGTGTTGTTGTGATCGCGCGTGTAGTTGGGCCCGAGACTGATCTGGAACTGCGTCGAGAACCGCAGGTTCACGTACGGGCTCAGGTTGTAGCCGTGGGACTTGCCCTCGTCGCCGAACCAGAGGTTCGTCCACATGCCGCCCGAGACGATCCGCCGGCTGTCGCTGTTGAACCCTCCCCAGGGCGAGTACGTGTGCGACTGGCGGAGCACCGGGCCGCCGCGCGTGCAGCGGTCGCAGTAGCTTGGCGTCAGCTTGCCGAACGTGCTACCCAGATGGACGTCCCAGTTGTTTTTCAGGCCCATGTGGCCGTTCATGTTCACCGCGTTCTCGAGCCGAGTGCCCGAGGTGTTCCACGTCTCCCAATGGTTGCCGTTGACCTGTGCCCACCGGTAGATCCACTTCGCGTCCTGAAAGGTGAGCGCGCCCCAGGTGCTCCAGTCCAGGATGTCGGCGCGACGGAGGAAGCCCAGGTCGTTGACGTCGAAGCCCGCCGACTGCCTAACGATGCTCGACTCGAACCGCGTGATCCCGCCGCCGTACTTGCCGATCTTGAGCTGTTCCGAATGACCGAACAGTGACGTGCGCGTGGGGTCGACGTCGTAGTCGTCGCCCGGCTGCTGGTAGTAGTGGACGGCGTTCTGCTGTGTGGCCGAGATGACCTCCGCCGACCCGGCGAGGCGTGACGCGGCGAATTGCCCCGCGATCTCGTACTGCCGATTGTGGAAGCGGTTGCGGAACGTGGCGCCCGTCGTGTACGCGCTACTGTGCAGGATCGGTCTCGTGAGGTCGTCGAGCTGGCGATTCACGCCGGTGCCGATGAAGCTGATGCTCGTCTCGCCGCCACGAAGGTCCTGCTGTCCACGGAAGACGGCGTAATTCGTCATCGGTTCGACGGTCAGGTCGCGCAGACCGGTCACCTGCGGCGTCACCGCGTCGAGCAGGCCGAAGGACAGACCACGGGTCGTGCGCCCGGTCAGCTTCGTCGCGGCTGCGATCGGCGTCGACGTGGGCGTGTCGGCGTCGCCGTAATCGTCGCCCAGGGTGGGCGCGCGACCGATGCGCCGGGAGTAGAACAGCCCTTCGTTCGTGCTGCAGTCGACCACGATGTAGCAGTTCAGCGCGAACTTGTACAAGCTCGTGCCTTCCACGAAGAACGGGCGCTGCTCGGGGAGGAACGTCTCGAACGCGGTGAGGTTCAGCTGGGCCGGATCCGCCTCGACCTGTCCGAAATCCGGGTTGACGGTCGCGTCGAGCGTGATGTTCGGCGTCACGCCGAACTTGACGTCGCCGCCGACGCTCACCTGCTGGTCGCGTCGGAACCGGTTGTTCGCCGTCGAGCGCTGCACGTTCTTCGTCACGGCATACGGTGTCGCCTCGAGGCGCTTGGCGCTCGTGATGCCCGTGAGGCCTGTCAGCCGGCCGAGTTGCGAGCTGAGCCCATTCCGGGTTGGCGAGTACGCCGGCCACGCCGATCGCTCGGCGTACCGCTCGATGTCGCGCCACACGCCGAACCCGAACGTGTGGGACGACGCAGGGGCGTAGCGAAGCTGCGACAGCGGGATCAGGAACTCCGCCGTCCAGCCTAACGAATCGACGCGCGTGCCGACATCCCAGATCCCGTTCCAGGAGTCATCCTCGTTGCCGTCGTTGCTCATGGCGAAGTCCCGCTTCACGCCGTCGGGATTCACCGCGAACTCGAAGCCGCTCCGTTTGTCGTCGTACGAGTCGATCAGCAGCTTGATCTGATCGGAAGGCCCGCGCACGTCACGGCGCGATAGCGCGTGCATGATGCTGTCGGGGTGCGGGTCGAACATCCGCACGAAGACGTAGAGGTTCTTCTCGTCGTACGCGACCTGGAATTCCGTGGGAAACGAAGGGTCGGCGTCGACATGCGGCTGGAACTGTCGGAAGCCGGCCATCTTCGGCGCCTCACGCCAGACCTCGTCGTTGTTACGCCCGTCGATGGTCGGCGCCTCACGAGTCTGCACGGCGGTTGCCGCTGCGGTCGCTGGAGAGCGTGCGGGACTCGGCGCCTGAAAAACGACGGCGGCGCCGACGGAAAGGACAAGGAGCATTGAGTCGTTGCTGCTCAGGGTGACCGCGATTGGACAGCGGTAACGTGCAATTGGTTGGCAACGAATCCGCGGCTCCCATGGCGGCTCGTGAGCGTGGGCAAGTCGTCATGCGGCGCGGCGCGGTCGTTACATGCCGCGACGCTCTCTACCATAGACTGCGGGTGCAGACGTCGAGGACTACGGTCGTAGCAGTCCGGGACGTGTGCAGTGCAGGGGACAACACGAACTCGCGGGCCCACGGCGAGTGCCTAACGAGTTGTAGGCGATCGCCCCGGCGGATCGCGGTCGGGAGGATTCACGGCGCAACTCTGCATACATCGCGCTCTACCGGGATGTTCCTGTCACACCACGAGCCGAAATTGAAAGGGGAACAGCCGCTCGGGACGCTCCTATCCCAAAAAAGCAGTTCCCCTCTCATTCAGCTCGTTGCGTGAGGCGTCGTACGTTGCATGGAGGGATGACCAGTATGCTGCTCATTTCGCTCATGCGGTCGACCCCTCCGTTCTGGATGGCTGCCCTTCCGCACAGCATCCCCTGGCGGCGCCGCCATGAAGCGAACAGGCTTACCACACTTCGAACCCGAGCCTGTGCATGAGACCGAGTGTACTCGGCGCCGCGGTGGTGCTGCTGACGGTTCCCGGTATCGCCGCGAGCGCGCAACGAACCCCCCGACCGACCGAGCGCGCGACACCAGCGGCCATCCTGAATCCCGCTTACGACTCGAGCCTCTATTCGAGTCCGACGGCCACCTCGTCGCGATTCAAGGCGCTGCGCTGGCGGCTCGTCGGCCCATTCCGCGGGGGACGCGTCGATGCTGTCGCCGGCGATCCCGGCAGACCACTCGTCTTCTACTTCGGTGCCGTGAACGGCGGCGTGTGGAAAACGACCAACGGCGGCCAGACCTGGCGCAACGTCACCGACGGTAAGTCGGACATCTCGTCGGTAGGCGCGATCGCCGTGGCACAGTCCGACCCGAACGTGATCTACGTGGGCACCGGGGAGTCGCAGCCGCGCGAGGATCTCACCTACGGCACCGGCGTCTACCGCTCGACCGACGGTGGCGAGACCTGGCATCACCTCGGCCTCACCGACACGCAGCAGATCGGCGACGTCGTGATCGATCCGCGTGATCCCGATCGGGTGTACGTCGCCGCGATCGGCCACGCGTTCGGCCCGAACGCGGAGCGCGGCATCTTCCGCACGACCGACGGCGGCCGCTCGTGGAAGAAGGTGCTGTTTCTCAACGACTCCACCGGCGGCATGGATCTCACGATCGACCCCTCCAACCCGCGCATCCTGTTCGCGTCGATGTGGAAGTTCCAGCGCACGCCGTGGGGCATGAACGCCGGGGGCGGCCGGAGCGGCCTCTGGAAGACCACCGACGGGGGCGAGACGTGGAGGGAGATCTCGTTCAACCCCGGCATCCCCGCGAAGCCGTTAGGCAAGATCGGCGTCGCGATCTCGCCCGCCAATCCGCGACGCGTGTACGCCACCATCGAGGCGCCCGACTCGTCAGGCGGGATCTTCCGGTCGGATGACGGCGGCGACACGTGGCAGCGCACCAGCGACGACCAGAAGTGGTCGGTGCGCGCCTGGTACTACTCGGCCATCACCGCGGACCCGACCGATGAGAACACGGTGTACGTGATGAACCTGAGCGTCTGGCGTTCCGTGGACGGCGGCAAGACGTTCTCGCGCGTCCGCGTGCCGCACGGCGACACGCACATCATGTGGGTCGATCCGAAGGATTCGCGCCGCCTGATCAACGGGAACGACGGCGGCGCGACGATCTCGTACGACGGCGGCGAGACGTGGTCGAGCATCGACAACCAGCCGACCGCCCAGTTCTATCACGTCACGACCGACAACCAGTTTCCATACCGCCTCTATGGGGCGCAGCAGGACAACACGACGGTGTCGATCGCGACCCGGTCGGACGACGGCGAGATCGGCGAGCGCGACTGGTACCCGGTCGCCGGCTGCGAGAATGCGACCATCTCGGTCGACCCGCGCGATCCGAACATCACGTACGGTGGCTGCTACACCGGGTTCCTGAGCCGAGTGGACCACGCGACCGGGCAGCAGCGCGACATCTCGGTATGGATGGCGAACTACGATGGATGGCCGGTCAAGGATGTGCCGTTCCGATTCCAGTGGACTTTCCCGACACTCATCTCGCCACACGACCCGAGCACGCTGTACGTGACGTCCCAGTACGTGCACAAATCGACCGATGAGGGCGCGAGCTGGACACAAATTTCCCCCGACCTGTCGGTGCACGACCCGGCGACGTTAGGCAGGTCGGGCGGCCCGATTCACGGCGACATGACGGGCACCGAGTGGTACGCGACGATTTACGCCTTCGCCGAATCGCCGCTGACGAAGGGTGTGCTCTGGGCGGGGAGTGATGATGGGCTGGTTCACGTCTCGCGTGATGGCGGCGCGCACTGGACGAACGTCACACCCAAGGGGTTCGGAAAGTTCACGCGCACGGCGGTGATCGAGCCCGGGCATTTCGATGCCGGCACGGCCTATCTGGCGACAAACCGCTATCAGCAGGACGACTTCAAGCCATATCTCTGGAAGACCACGGACTACGGCCAGACGTGGACGGCGATCAACGCCGGCATTCCGTCGGGCGCCTACACGCGAAGCATTCGCGAGGACCCGGTTCGACGCGGGCTGCTCTACGCCGGCACGGAGATCGGTGTGTACGTGTCGTTCGACGACGGCGCGCGGTGGGAACCGCTGCAGCTCAATCTGCCGCGCGCGAGCGTCCGCGACCTCGCGGTCCACGGCAACGACCTGATCGCCGCGACGCACGGGCGCGCCTTCTGGGTGATCGACGACATCTCCGTGCTTCGGCAGATCGCGGATTCCGTGACGGGCAAGCCGGCGTACCTGTTCCAACCGGCGGAGGCCGTGCGTTGGGTGAGCGGAGGCGGCGCGAGCCTCACGGCCGGGCAGAACCCACGCGGCGGCGCTACGATCGACTACTGGTTCAAGGCGACGCCTTCGGCCAAGGTATCGCTCGAGTTCCGTGACGGCACGGGGAAGGTGATCCGCACCTTCACGAGCGACTCGCTGCCTAACGACACGCTCAAGACCGCCGCCGATTCCATCGGGCGTCGAGCGCGCGAGGGGATGCGCGACAGTCTCGTGTACGAGCCCGCGGACTCGATCGTGCCGGCCCGGGGGGGCACGAACCGGTTCGTGTGGAACCTGCGCTATCCGGGGATCAAGCAGCTCAAGAACACGGTGATCGATGAGGGCTCGACCGATGGCCCCGTCGCCCCGCCGGGCGATTACTCGGTGAGGCTCATCGCGGGCCGTGACACGCTCGTCAGGCAATTCAAGGTCGTGCCGGACCCGCGGGTGAAGACGCCGCCCGCGGAGCTCGTGCGTCAGTTCACGCTCGCCCTCAACATCCGTGACCGGATCAATGACGTGGTGGATGGTGCGACGCGCATCGAGGACCTCCAGTCACAGCTCGACCAGCGCGTGGCGCAGAGCAAGGCCGGTTCCTCCGGGTCACGCGTGGCCGACGCGGCGAAGCCGCTGCGCGAGAAGCTCGAGGCAATTCGTGCGGAGCTGTACGAGGTGGGATGCCACGTCGACCAGTGCACGCTCGATCAGCCGGTCAAGCTCTACAACATCCTGATCACGATCAACGGACAGGTGCAGACGGGCGACTACGGGCCCACGAAGCAGCATGGCGAGATGTTCACGGACTTCTCGGGCAAGGTCGGAGAACAGCTCAAGAAGCTGCAGGCGCTGGAGGACTCGGACCTCGTAGCGATCAACAAGCTGCTCACCGAGCTACAGCTGCCGGTTGTGTACGTTCCGCCGCGGAAAGCTGCCACCATGTAACGGCGCAACAGAACAGGTTACTGGTAGTGGTTATTGGTTACTTGAACCCTCGGGATGCTCATCTCGCCGACAGAGACATCCCGAGGGTTTAGATAACCAATAACCCGTACCAGTAACCTGTTACCAGTTCCGTTGCGCCGTTAGGCACGTCCTTATTTTCCGATTCCAGACGCCTTCAGCCGCTCCGCGGTCAGCGTTAGGTCCTGCTTTCGCAAGGCTGCCGCGCGCGGCTTGAGGGCCTCGACCAACGCCGGGGAGAGCTCGGCCGTCGCCTGAGCAAGACCCGCCTCGCGGCTCTTCTTCAACTCCGCCACTGCCGCCGCCGGCATCTTGCTCACGTCCATCTGCAGCTCGATCGGTGCCATCTGACCGACGACGGACGAGAGCGTCGTGCGAATGAGCTGGTATCGCTCCTCATCCACGCCCGCCGCCTTTGCGCCAGCAGCGCGTGTGCTCATGTCGTTTGCGGCCATCATCGCCGACATGGTATCGCTGCTGGTTTTCGCTGCCGCGAGATCGGCGCCGGCCTTCTTCACCGCCTCGAGCTCGGCGTCCATGCCTTTCTGCCAACGGTCGATGTCGTCGGCGGTGAGCGACGCGGCGGTGTTGTCATTGGGATTCGCCGCCGCCGGCGGCGCGGCGGAGGCGGAGGCCGTCGTGTCGGCTGCAGCCGCTGAGGAATCGACCGTGCCGGCCTGCTCGGACCGACTGCAGGCGGCCACGACGGTGGCGGCGGCGACGAGGCGGACGAACGTCCGTGTGGGAAGGAGGTGAATCATCGTGTCAGGCAACCAGGTTGCGGGTGAATCGTGCTGCAAACTGCGAACACCAGCCGCCACACTACTCGCCAGTCCACAGCTCGGCAACCCAGTCGGAACGACAGAGGTTACAGGTTACTGGAGCTGGTCACTGGTTATCAGAACCCTCGGGATGCTCGTCTTGGCAAAGAGGCTTCCCGAGGGTTCGATAACCTGGAACCAATCCCAGTACCCTGTAACCTGTGGTCGGTTGCGTCGTTAGGCACGCACGTTCGCCGGATGCCGAATCACGAGGTTCGCAATGCCTCCGACGATGCCCACGACCAGCACCGCCCAGGTAATGGCGGGCGTCCACGCCGTGCGAATGCCGAGCAGCGCGTCGAGCGCGTAGTCGCCAAATCCCGTCAACGCGAGGCCGAACGCCCCGGTCGCGTACAGCAGCGGGACCTCGATCCCGTTCTTCGCCGCGAACAGCCCGTTCTTGAGGTGAACGCTGATCGCCGCGACGAGCATCACCGAGATCATCATCGCCGGCCCCACCGGACCGAGGAATCCGAGCGCCACGAGCAGCCCGCTCGCCACCTCCGCTACCGAGGCCAGCGTCGCGAACGCCCGGCCGCGCTGGAAGCCAAGCTGCACGAAGAACTCGCCGGTCGTGTTGAGGCCGTACCCTCCAAACCATCCGAACAGCTTCTGGGTGCCGTGCGCAGCCATGAGCAGTCCGATCACCAGCCGGGCGATCAGGAGTCCGAGATTCAACATGACGGGGTCGGCGGGGTACGTGGCGTTCATACTTCCTCTCGGTGTGGTAGTACCTCTTGTTGCCTAAGTTACGGTCAGTAACTATCGTCAGCAGTAAGCTAAGAAGGCCGCGAGTCGTCGAAAAGAGCGCACTCGAACGTGCCTCAGTGACCTGGGAGTAACCATGGCAGTGAACGGAGTAGGGGCGCACTCGGCGCCACCGCCCGAGATGAAGCACACGCCAGCCAACTGCCGCGCGCGCGAGATGCTCGTGCGC
>DASUGD010000157.1:0-18152 GCA_036274195.1 Gemmatimonadaceae bacterium
GTGAACAGGATCCCGCCATCCCCGGCGTTAGGTGTCGTGAGCGTGAGGGTGAGCGTCGCCTCCGCGGGCGTCGGGGTCGGCGATTCCGAGGGCGCCTCGCTGCCGCCGCACGCGACGACCGTTGCCATCGAGCCGACCATCGCCGCCAGGCTCGTACCGAGCCGGATCGTGCGCAGGATACGCATCACGGAACCCTCCGCGTCGGTTGGGCAGCCGACGGAGCCGGTGGGACAGCCATGACAGCGGCTGCCTCGGTGGCTGTCAGCTTCTGCCCCGTCCTGTCGAGGTACGCGAGCAGATCGCCCAGATCGTAGACGCCATTCTGGTTGCCGAGCCGATCGAGCCCGGCGCGGTCGTTAGGCGAGAGCGTCGCCCCTCCGATCAGCGCGAGCCCGAGGTCGTGCGCCGAGTGCGGTGAGATGAAGTTCACCGACACGGTCTTGGCGGCAGACAGGGTAAAGGTGCACGTCAGGTGAGCGCTCGAGCAGCCGTCGGCCGTCCACCCGCCGAACGTGCTGCCGAACTGCGGCGTCGCGGCGAGCGTTACCTGGGTGGGCTCGGAAAACGTGACCGTGCAGTCATCGTCAGTGACGATACCGTTGAACGAACATTGGGTGCTGCCCGGCGCGACCCTGACGATCCCGCGACCGGTTCCGTCATCGACCACCGTCAAGACCAGGGGGGACGTCTCGGGAAGCGTCTCGAAGAGTGCGATTGCCTCGGGGACGTTGGGCGGATAGTCCGGGATCGGCGAGCACGGGTCGGATGTGCACGCACCCGACCATCCCACGAACCGACTGCCGGCAGCTGGCGTGGCGATAAGGGTGACCCCTCGAGGTATGTCCCGAATGTAGACCTTCCCACAACCGCCAGTCACGCCGGTACTGGTGACCGTGCAGTTGATCTCCGGAACATTGCTCGTGATGGTCCCCGTCCCCGTCCCACCTCCACTTTTCACGCGGAACTCGGCGGCTACGATCGTTGCCGTGATCGTGGTCGGGCCGGTGATGCGCGCCTTGCAGGTATCGGCCGCATTCTCGGTCTGACACTCCGAGCTGTATCCTGCCACCCGGTTGGTGCCAGAAACGTTATTCTCGAAGATCAGCGTGATGACCGAGTTGTACGCAACGGTTGCGGCGCATGTGCCAAACTCCGTGTCCGGCCGACCGTTCCGAATCACACATGCGAGCCGAGGCATTCCGAAGGTTTCTCCCGGCGTTTCCTCGATAATGCCGTCGCCATTCCCCTCCGCGACGATGGTGACCGGATAGCGTGTGGCGACGAAGTTCGGCCGGACTTCGATGTCCTCGGTCATCGTCACCTGGCACGTGCCCACCCCGGTGCAGCCGCCGCCGGTCCACCCTTCGAAGGTGTTCTGTTCACCGGGAACGGCCGTGAGGGTCACGACCGTGCCGACGGCGAACGAGGCACTGCAGGGCTCAACCGGGGCGTACTTCGCTGTAGTGCAGCTGATACCGGCGGGGCTCGAGGTCACCGTGCCCGTGGCATCAATGAAGCTATGTATGCTGAGGGTAACGGATTGAGCCTGCGCGAAGCGCACCGATAGCATCAGCACCGCCAGCGCCACTGCGCCTGCGGACAACCCCCAACGGCCTTCCCACCTAACGCCAGAGCACACGCGAACCTCCCGCGGCGAGGGTCAGCGCTCGCATGCCGGAGCCAGAGCGGCGGCATGGGCCGGGGCACCAATAATGAGCGGAGGGCAGCCGTTCGTCCAGACTGCCCTCCGCTCTCTCACCTGCTGCAAACGTTAGGCCGAGTCGTTAGGGCGTCGAGCGCGGTATGCCGGGCTCGAGGATCGCATCGAACGGGGCCCGCCCGTCGGGTGTGCGAAAAACGAAGAGCGCGTCGTTCGTCACGAGGCCGGTTTCGCGTACCACCGCTCGCACGACGGTGAAGCGGTTCACGCCGATCGCCGGGTGGGCGACCGACACGCGGGGGGCGACACCGGCGAGAAGCACGAGCGTACATGCGCTCGCCGCAGCCGCCGCGCGCGGTGTCCGCGCATGCGGAGCGTTGCGCACGCCCAGGATGCGCCCAACGCGGCGGACGAGCGGCGACCCGCCCGACTCCACCATGGCGGACATCGGGTACAGCCGCGGCGTGCTCACGGCCGGCGCCCGCCCGACCCACTCCGCGACCGCGGCCAGACACTTGGCCAGCACCACTGGCCGGCGGGTGCGTGCGATCGCCCAGTCATCGCACAGATACTCCGCTACTTCCTGGAGCCGGCGCCTCGCGAGTCGATTGAGCGGCTGGAAAAAGAGCACCACCTCGATCGCGCGAGCCAGCACGAGCCACTGCGGGTCACGCCGCACGAGGTGCGCCACCTCGTGGGCGAGCATGCTGTCCTGTTCCTCAGGCTGGAGCTCGAGCAGCGCCCGCCGGGGGAGGCACACCTCGTTGCCAGGCAGGGCAACCGGGCTCGCGATTGCCGACGAACACGTGAGCTCCACGGCGCGGTCTACCCCAGCGCGGGCGAGCAGCTCACGCAGGCGGCTCCCGATCGGCGTTCCATCGAGCGAGGCCCGTGACCCCAGCGCGCGCAGCGCGCGCGTGCTGCCTAACGTGAGCAGGAGGAGGCCGCCACCAGCCGTCGTGAGCCAGAAGACCACCAGCACGTTCGTCCACCGCGTCCCACCGGGACGTAGGAGCACAACCCGATGCGGCGCGTCCAGGAAGTCGGTTCGGACTGCGATGCGCATGGCCGGCGCGACCGACCCAGTGGTCCTCGGCGCGAGCCGCAGCTGGCCGGCCAGCGGCTCGCGGGCGACCGCGGTCTGCGCCGTCGCGGTGACAAGTCCGCCCAGGAGCGCGGACTTCCAGAGAACGTCGCGGACGGTATCGCTCACCCGGCGGCGTGAGGTGATCAGCCAGACCGCCCCCAGGATCACCGTGCTGTGAATGAGGTAGGTGAGCAACCATGCGGCGGCGGAGTCCGTCAGCCGGAGGACGGTCTGCACATCAGGCAGCATCGTCGCCGCCCACTCGCTGAGCCGACTCGTAGATGGCTGCGCCGTTGCCGCCCCGCGCCCTTCCGATCTCCGCATCGGCGATCATCCGCTTCACACGGTCGAGGTCACCGGGCGCCATGTCACGAGACCGCAACAGGTGCGACATGAGCGCCTCGGGACTTCCGTCGAAGAGCAGCGTCGTGAGCTCGGAGACCATCGAGCGCCGCACTTCCTGCTCGGTCACGAGGGGGCGATACACGAACTGACGGCCGTCGAGCCGGTGCTCCACGACGCCGCGCTTCTCGAGTCGCGACAACAGTGTCGCGATCGTCGTTTGCGCGAGGTCGCGCTCCGGCCGGAGGCGGGTCTGGACCTCCACCACGGTGGCTTCCGCGCGATCCCAGAGGATGCGCATGATCGCCAGTTGGAGGTCGGTGAGTGAGGTCGTCACTGGGTGAGGGGGATCGGGAGAATCGATCGTTCACGGTCTGGAAAGGCCGTGTGCTGCTCCTTGTGAGACAAGCGACGCACGTCCGGGGTTGCCGACCCGGGCCGGAGTCGTACGCCGGTGTTGGTCAGGGGTTGCGGTCCGAACGCCATGCTCCATGTTCTTCGGGCCATCTCACACCACTCATCGAAAGCCGATACGTCAGGCGCCCGGCCGATTGGACCCCGCGCCTGGCAGATCGGTCCATTTCACCCTGGGAGGCATCACCACCATGAAACGCGTCCCGAGCAAGTTCCCGATGCCTGTGACAGCCGCCATTGCTGCCTTGCTCGCACTGGCCGGATGCGCGAAGCCCGAAGCGCAAACGCCGACGGACACGGCCGCAAAGACCAGCGCGGCAGCCGCAAGGCCCAACATGGTCAGCTTCAGCGCGAAGGAGTTTTCGTTCGACGGGCCGGACACGATTCCGGCGGGCCTCACGATGTTCCATTTGACCGATACGGGGCAGGAGCTCCACCACCTCCAGCTGATCAAGCTCGAGGAAGGCAAGACGTTCGCGGATTTCCAGGCGGCGGCGAAGGACATGGCAAAGGGGCCGCCGCCATCGTGGGTCGTTTTCGACGGCGGCGTGAATCCACCGGCCCCTGGCGGCACGACGACTGCCATGCAGGTGCTCGAGCCTGGCAACTACGCCGTGATATGCCTCGTCGAAGGCCCCGACCACATACCGCACATGGCGAAGGGGATGATGCGGCCCCTCACGGTCACGCCATCGGCGAACTCGAACACGACCGAGCCGACCGCGGATGTGACGTTGACGCTCAGCGACTACACCTTCACGCTCTCGAAGCCTCTCGTCGCCGGCAAGCAGATGATCAAGGTGGAAAACGCGGCCGCTCAGCCGCACGAAGTCGTGCTCGTTCAGCTCGCGCCTGGCAAAACGATCGAGGACGTCGGCAAGTGGGTGTTCGAAATGAAGGGGCCGCCTCCGGGGAAGCCAATTGGCGGGATCCCCGCGTTCGGGAAGGGGACGAACGCGTTCTTCGAGGCCGATCTGACGCCGGGCGAGTACGGCATGATCTGCTTCGTGCCTGACGCGAAGGACGGGAAGATGCACGTCCAGCACGGGATGACGACGCAGTTCAAGGTCAGCTGACGCCGCATGGGAACCGCCTCGACGATAACTCGTTAGGCTTCGCCGGAGGGCCCGTGGGCAGTGGACGAACGGTCCACTGCCCACTTTCACTATTCGCTGTTCGGTTTCTCGGCCGGTTTCTTGTCGCCTTTCTTGTCCGTGTTCTTGGGGGGCGTCAGGCTCGCCCTCCATGCTGCCTCGAGACCCGGTATGTCGTGAGGCAGCGACTGCGTTTGCGCGAGCACCGCACTCAGCGACTGGCCGTGTCGCGTGACATCGGCGATGCGCCTGATGATGCCGCGGCCCTCACGCGCCCACATGAATTCCATGAGGCTCGCCGCCTCGAGCGCGGCGATGTTCTCCCGCGGCAACCGTTTTGGCGGCGTCTGCGGTAACCCCACCGGCCGGCCCCGCTGGTCGGTTCGCTGAATTCCTCCCAACCCGACATCCCCTGATACGCCTGCCGGGATCGCGTTCTCTCCAATCGACATCCGCGTGAGCGAATCGATCGGGATCAAGTCGTTCAGCTGAGACGCCAGCTGGGCGTTCCGCGCGCGCGCCGACGGGAACCCCGTCACGAGCTGCGTGGCGCCCGCGATGATCCAGTCCGGGATCGGGGGTCCGCCCGTGGTGTCCTCCGCCAACACCCACTTGCGCGCGACCTTGTTCCGAACCGACACGACGAGGAACCGAGCGATCGGGACTGGGTTGCCGGCGTTGTCGCGCGGGATGGTCACGTGCTCGTAGACGACGATCGGCGCCTTGCTCGCCTTGATGACGCTATCCATGGCCACGCTATCGCCGGGCTCGAGAAGCAGGGCGATGGCCGTGCGCGGCGGCAGCTTCTGGAAGTACCGGCGATAAGGGAGTTGCGCGTCGTCGATCAGCAGAAAGATGCCGCCGATGAGGGACCGGTCGCGCGAGGCCACGACGACGTCGTTGCTGTCGATCACCGAAAAGTGCTCGTTCGGGCCGATTGGAACCGACTGAATGGTGGGCTCGAACCCGGGAATTCCAGACGTCTCGGGCGGCGGCCCCTGGTGGCACGCCCCGGCGAGGGCCGCCGAGAGTGCTACAGCCAGCGGGATCGTTACGCGGTATCTGTGGTAGGGCGCCGCGGGGTTCTCGGGTTGCATCATCGATTTCTTGGTTCGTTCGGTGGCGTTCGGCGAACGGTGAGTCGAGCGTGCTCCCGACGCGTGCGCCAGTTCCTGCGGGGTCTGGCGAAGTCTAGCGCTTCGGGACCAACGCGACGACCCGGACGGGCCCACCCGATCCCCCTTCGATCTTCATCGGCAGGGCGATGACGAACGCGCCCGTCGCCGGGAGCTGGTTGAGATTCGTGAGGTTCTCCATGCCCGGCACGTCGGCCGCGGCCGCAATGCGGTGCACCATGAAATCCGGGGAGGGACCATAGTCGATCGAGGCCACATCCACGCCGATCGCGGCAACACGTCGCTCCTGGATCAGCAGCCGTGCCGCTTCGACGCCGTAGCTGGGGAAATGAAGCTTGCTGGCGTCATTCGGCGTGTCGTCGCCGAGGTAGGTCTTCTTGTCGGGCCACCGCGAGCTCCAGCCGGTTCGCAGCAGCACGATCGTCCCGGCCGCGATCTTCCCGTGCTCGCGCTCGAACGCCCGCACGTCGTCGCTCGTTAGGCGATAGTCCTGGTCCGCCTTCGTCTTCGCCGTCACATCGATGACCACCGCGGGCGCAATGAGGCGGTCGAGCGGGACGCGGTCCACCGTCATGTGGCCTTCGCCGAAATGGATCGGCGCGTCGAGGTGCGTCCCGCCGTGCTCCGGCGCGGAAAACGCGAACGACGAGTAGAACCACCCGCCAGGCGTCGGCCCGTAGGAGAGCGAGTCCAGCTTGAACCCGGTGGGCGACGTCGGCCAGTACAGCGTCCTGGCGTTGAGCGGATGCGTGAGATCGATGATCTCGTATCGGCGCAGGTCGAGCGTCTGCGCCTCGCTCACGCTCGCGCCGACTGCTACAACGGCCCCCAACACGACGATTGCCCTCATCCGACCTCCCTCATTCCCATCGCTCCTATCTAAGGTTGGCACTCCCGGTTCGATATGTGCGTAGCGGCACCGCGAAGCAAGGCCGCGAATGTGCGCACTCAGTAAGCTCCGGAGGTCTCCGTGCAGTCACGCGTTACCGCTTCCGCACTCGTGCTCGCCACGGCCGCCGCGCTGGCCGCCTGCGGTGACAGCGACAATCCGGTCGCCACGCCCATCGCCAACACGACGGTGCGCTTCTTCAATGCGGTCAACGCGCTCGCGCTCGACATCGCACAGAACGGCACGGTCCTCAGCGGAAACGGCAACATCCCGTTCGGCACCGCCAGCCCGTGCATCGAGGTGAACGACGCGAACCCGCAGCTCTCGATACGAGCGGCAGGCACCACGACCGATCTGGCCGGGTTCACCCCCGCGTTCTCGGCGGGCAACACGTACACCGTGCTCGTGACGGGCACCGCGGCCTCGCCGGTTTTCACGACCCTCGACGATCAGTTTACCCCGCCGGGCGCGAACACCGCGGGTGTTCGCGTCATCAACGCGACCACGAGCGCGAGCGCCGGTACCGGCATTTGGGACATTTACGTCAACCCTGGGGCGACGCCGGGCACACCTAACGCGACGGCTGTGGCGCGCAACTCGGCGTCGCCGTTCCTCACGGTTCCCGCGGGGCAAACGAACACGCTCCGACTGACGAATGCCGGGCAAACCGTGCGGCTGCAGGACATCGCCGTGCCGAGCCTGGCGGAAGGCACCGCAACGAGTATCGTGGTGACGGATCCAGCGACCGCCGGTGGAACGTCGTTCGACGCATTCACACTGCCGCCCTGTGCGACCTGACGTCCCGTCCATTTCTTGCTGTTGTCCGCCGGCGCTGCAGTAACCCAAGGGAACGACGCCGGCCAACCCATAGCCAGCCGGAATATGACAACGGATGAATTCGTCGACCTGAGGAGCTCCACCGAGGAGCCGACTCGAGTCGCGCCAGGCCTGGCATATCTTCGTGACCGGATCGTCAACGTCGCTTTCATCGGCTCGTTCGATGGACACGACGGGCCATGGCTCCTGGTCGACACCGGCCTCCCCGGAAGCGTGTCGCGGATCATGAACGCGGCGGAGCTGCTGTACGGCCCTGACGCGACACCGGACGCGATCATCCTCACGCATGGCCACTTCGATCACGTCGGCTCGGTGCGCGAGCTCGTCAGGCGCTGGCGCGTGCCGGTGTACGCGCACGAGCTCGAGATGCCGTACCTCACCGGCCGATCGTCGTATCCGCCCCCGGATCCGGCCGTCGGTGGCGGGGCGATGGCGACGATGTCACGCTTCTTCCCGAGAAAGCCCATCAACCTCGGGACGTCGGTCTTGCCGTTGCCTGCGGACGGGGCGCTCCCGGTCGTTGGCGGATGGCGCTGGATTCACACGCCGGGACACGCACCGGGCCACGTCTCGCTGTTCCGCGACTACGACCGTGCGCTCGTGGCTGGTGACGCCTTCGTCACGACGAAGCAGGAATCGCTGTCGGCGGTGCTGGCGCAGCGTCCCGAGGTCCACGGTCCGCCGGCCTATTACACCATGGACTGGGGCGCGGCGGAGGAGTCGGTGGAAACGCTCGCGCGGCTGCATCCGAGCGTCGTCGTGACCGGTCATGGGGTCGCGATGCGAGGAAGGCGGCTCGAGCGGGGGCTCGACGAGCTGGCGACGGACTTCCGCGAGCGCGCGGTGCCCTCTCGCGGCCGGTACGTCCGTCAACCCGCGCTGGCGGATCGCTCCGGAGTGCTGTTCGTCCCGCCGCCGGTGCCCGACATCGTCGGCCGCGCGGTTGCCGGCGCGGCCGTCGCGGCGATCGCGGCCGTCGCGCTTTCCGCCGTTAGGCGGCGCACCGATCGCACCTGAACGCTCGCTGCGGCCGCCGTTGGTCGTTAGGTATCGGCGGCGTGGCGGTCGAGCCCGCATGGCGCGCTCGACAGGCGCGCGGGTTCCAGCGCTTCGGTGCGATTCCTGCACTCCCCAAGCGTCGTGAACGCTTAGGGTCCAAAGGGAATCCTGGCGGCCCGTTCCGATGACCCGTCGTGCCGCCGCCGGAGTGCCGAGGTGCGTGGATGACCGACCGCAGGGCAACGCGATACCGCTCGCCAACCTATGTCGCTGCGCGCACTGCTGTTGCCTTCCTCGCGCTGGCGGCCGTCGGCACCGGCTGCACCGCCGGCAGTGAGCAGACCGCGAACGCGACGACGACGCAGCCGAGGGCCGCGGCGTCCGGAACCGTCGGCACCGATACGCTGGTCGCCCGGAGCGGAGTTGGCGCCGGAAAGATCACCATCCCGGGCGCCGAACCGGAAGACGGCCAATGGGTCCGCCCGGCGAAGGACTACGCGAGCACGCGGTTCAGCGGTCTCGATCAGATCACGACCGCGAACGCCGCGCAGCTCAAGCTCGCATGGAGCTTCTCCACGGGCGTCCTCCGAGGGCAGGAGGCCGCGCCACTCGTGGTCGGCAGCACAATGTACGTCGTGACGCCGTACCCCAACTTCCTCTACGCGCTCGACCTCACCAAGCCGGGCGCACCGGCGAAATGGAAGTACGAGCCGCAGCCGCTGGCGGCAGCACAAGGCGTCGCGTGCTGCGATGTGGTCAATCGCGGCGCCGCGTTCGCCGACGGCAAGGTCTTCTACAACACACTCGACAACCAGACCGTCGCCGTAGACGCCACCACCGGCAAGGAGGTCTGGCGCACGCAGCTCGGCGACATCAACCACGGCGAGACCATCACCATGGCGCCGCTGGTCGTGAAGAGCAAAGTGCTCGTGGGCAACAGCGGTGGCGAGCTCGGGATCCGCGGCTGGCTCACGGCACTCGATGCGAAGACCGGCAAGGTGGCCTGGCGTGCCTATCACACCGGCCCCGATTCGCTGGTGCTCATCGGGGCGCGGTTCAAGCCTTTCTACAAGAGCGATCAGGGGAAAGACCTCGGCGTCTCGAGCTGGCCACCTGACAAGTGGAAGCAGGGCGGCGCGGGCGCCTGGGGGTGGATCTCCTACGACGCGGCGCTGAACCTGATCTACTACGGTACGGCGAACCCAGGCCCGTGGAACGCCGAGCAGCGCCCCGGCGACAACAAATGGTCGTCAACGACGTTCGCGCGCGACCCGGACACGGGTGAAGCGGTGTGGGCGTATCAGGTCACACCGCACGACCTCCACGACTACGACGGGATCAACGAGAGCATTCTGCTCGACCTGCCATGGAAGGGACAAACGCGGCGTGTGATGGTGCGGCCGGAGCGCGACGGCTACGTGTACGTGCAGGACCGCACGAGCGGCGAGGTGCTTGCCGCCGACACGTTCGGCGTCGTGAACTCGACGTTAGGCATCGACCTGCAGACGGGCCGGCCGACGGTGAACAAGGAGAAGGAACCGCAGATGGGCAAGGTGGTCCGCCAGATCTGCCCCGCGTCGCCAGGAACCAAAGACTGGCAGCCCTCGGCCTTCTCGCCGCGCACCGGCCTGCTCTATATCCCGCATCAGAACCTCTGCATGGATGCCGAGTCCATCGAGGCGAACTACATCGCCGGCACGCCGTACGTTGGCATGAACGTGAAGATGTACGCCGGGCCGGGGGGCCACCGCGGCGAGTTCGACGCATGGGACCCGATCGCGCGGAAGAAAGTGTGGAGCGTCAAGGAGAATTTCCCGGTGTGGAGCGGCGCGCTGGTGACGGCCGGCGACGTCGTCTTCTACGGGACGATGGACGGCTGGTTCAGGGCGCTCGACGCGCGGTCGGGACAGTTGTTGTGGCAATCGAAGCTCGGGTCGGGAATCATCGGGCAGCCCATCACGTACCGCGGGCCCGACGGCAAGCAGTACGTCGCGATCCTCGCCGGCGTGGGCGGTTGGTCCGGTGCCATCGTGGCCGCCGGCATCGATGCGCGCGACTCGAGCGCCGCGCTCGGCTTCGCGAACGCCATGCGCGACCTGCCTAACGCCACAACGAAGGGCGGGACCCTCTACGTGTTCGGGCTGCCATGAGCGTCGTGAGCGTCACCAGACTTTGGGGCCGCGCCGCCGCAGTCGCCGCCCTCACGCTCGGTCTCGCCTGCAAGCGAGAGGAGCGCCGGTTCAACGCCTCGTACCCGTCACCGCCGGCGTACGCTGCCGTGACGCTCGATACGCTGCAGCCCGGCGTTCCGTCGCCAGAGATCACCGTCAACAGCCCGTCCGAGGGCAACGCGTACGACATCGCCCAGGGGAAGCAGCTCTTCGCACAGTGGAACTGCAGCGGCTGTCATTCGCATGGTGGCGGTGGCATGGGGCCGCCCCTCATGGACAACGAGTGGATCTACGGCAGCTCGCCCGAGAACATCGTGGCCACGATCGTGGAGGGACGGCCTAACGGGATGCCGTCGTTCCGCAACCGGATCGCGAACAACCAGCTCTGGCAGCTCGCGGCCTACGTTCGGTCCATGTCCGGCCTGCAGGCAAAGGCGCCGAGCCCGGGGCGGAACGACGAGATGCAGTACAAGGTGGACGAGCAGCGCACGCCCATCCGTACGCCGCGCGCCTCGTCGTCGCGAAACGTTCCGGCCAAGTCCGAGCGGCCATGACCTGGGCCGGCAGCATCTTCGACACGGCAGGTCCGCCGGCCGAACGGATCGCGCGGCTCGCCTGGTTCCTGATCATCGTGTCGGCGGTGACGTACCTCCTGGTGTTGGTCGCAACGGGAATGGCGATGCGCCGGGCACGGGCACGCCGTGCACGAGGCGAGCTCGCCGACGCACGACCCGAGACCGGGAAACGTCTCACGCGCAACGTCGCCATCGCCGCGATCGCCACGACGTTGCTCCTCCTCGTGTTCGTGACGGCGACCGCGCTCACGAACAAGGCGATCGCGTGGCCGCTCAACGCGCAGCAACCGCTCACCATCGAGGTCACCGGCAATCAGTGGTGGTGGCAATTCCGCTACCGCGACTCGGTGCCGAGCAACTGGCTCACGACGTCGAACGAGCTGCACATCCCGGTCGGGCGGCCGGTGCGGGTGATTCTCCTGTCGAACGATGTGATTCACAGCTTCTGGATCCCCGAGCTGCACGGCAAGCAGGACGTCATCCCCGGGCACCGCAACACCACCTGGATTCAGGCGGATCGCCCGGGCGCGTGGAAAGCGCGCTGTGCCGAGTTTTGCGGCCTTCAACACGCGAAGATGGCGTTCGATGTGGTGGCTGAATCGCCGGCGCAGTTCGATCGATGGTACGAGAGCCAGCTCGCATCGGCGCAGCCGCCGACCGACTCGTCCGCGAAACACGGGCACGACGTGTTCATGCAGCGCACGTGCATTATGTGTCACGCGATCAGCGGAACCGAGGCTGGCAGCAGCGTGGGCCCGGAGCTGACCCACATCGCGTCGCGGCCATCGATCGCCGCCGGGACGCTGCCGAACACGCGCGAGAACCTTGGCCGCTGGATCCTCAACCCGCAGCTCATCAAGCCTGGCGTGCGCATGCCACCTAACGCACTGCCGCCCGCCGAAATGAACGCGCTGCTCGATTACCTGGAGACGCTCAAGTGAGCGCGCAGCCGCTCCCGGCCGAACGCGCCGTCGAGACCGACCCGAATTCGATCGCGTCCGTACACGCTCGCCTCGAGCCCGTCTGGCGCAACGGGCCAGGGCTCTGGGGATGGCTGACGTCCGTCAACCACAAATCGATAGCGCTCAGGTCGATCCTCACGGCGTTCGCGTTCTTCGCCATCGCGGGCGTCGAGGCCGCGCTGATGCGGGTGCAGCTCGCTCGCCCCGAGAACTCGTTCATGGGACCCGACCGCTACAACCAGCTGTTCACGACGCACGGTTCCGCCATGATGTTCCTGTTCGCCGTGCCGGTCGTGCAGTCCGTGGCGCTGTACTTCGTGCCGATCATGATCGGCACGCGCAACGTGGCCTTCCCTCGACTCAACGCATTCGGGTACTGGACGTACCTGATCGGTGGTCTGCTGCTGTTCGCGGGTCTGTTCACGAACACGGGCCCGGACCAGGGCTGGTTCAGCTACGTGCCGCTTGCCGGGCCCGGATTCTCGCCGGGCAAGCGGGTCGATATCTGGGCGCAGATGATCACGTTCACGGAGATCGCGGCAATCGTCGCGGCGATCGAGGTGATCGTCACGGTCTTCAAGCAGCGCGCACCCGGCATGTCACTCAACCGCGTACCACTGTTCGTGTGGGCAATGGTCGTGATGTCGTTCATGGTGCTCGTGGCGATGCCGTACGTGGCCACGGCCAGTGCCATGCTCGCGATGGACCGGCTGATCGCGACACAGTTCTTCAACTACGCCGAGGGCGGCGATGCGCTGCTCTGGCAGCATCTGTTCTGGTTCTTCGCGCACCCCGAGGTCTACATCATTTTCATCCCGGCGCTCGGGATGGTCTCGGCCATCGTCGCGACGTTTTCGCGGCGTCCCGTGTTTGGTTACACCGCGCTCGTGCTGGCGTTGGTGGCGATTGGATTCCTGTCCTTCGGGTTGTGGGTCCACCACATGTTCGCGACGCCGCTGACGCAAACCGGGCAGAGCTTCTTCACGGCCGCAAGCGCGATGATCGCCATACCGACGGGGGTCACGATCTTCTGCTGGATCGCGACGATCTGGTCGGGCCGGCCGCGGTTCGACACGCCGATGCTGTACGTGGTCGGCTTCATAGCCCTGTTCGTGATCGGAGGACTCTCCGGGCTCTTCCTGGCCTCGGTTCCCGTCGATCTGCAGCTCACCGACACGTTCTTCCTGCCGGGGCACATCCATTACGTGCTGTTGGGCGGGATGGTGTTCCCGCTCTTCGGGGCCCTGCACTACTGGTTCCCGAAGGTGACCGGGCGGATGATGAGCGAGCGGCTGGGAAAGGTGAGCTTCTGGCTGCTTTTCGTCGGCGTGAACGTCACCTTCTTCCCGCAGCTGTTGTTAGGCATGGCCGGCATGCCTCGGCGCGTGTACACCTACCTCGCGGACACGGGCTGGGGTGGCTTGAACCTGACGTCGAGTATCGGCGCCGGGCTGCTTGCCATCGGTCTTCTCGTCCTAGTCTTCAACATCGCGCGCTCGCTCGCCGCGGGACCGCCGGCAGGTGCCGATCCCTGGGGCGGCGAAACGCTCGAGTGGGCAATCAGCTCACCGGCACCCGACTACAACTTCGCGTACATCCCGATCGTGCACGGGCGGAGCGCGCTGTGGGCCGACACCGGTGAGCTCGATGCGGTAACCGGGCTCCGCGAAGATCGGCGTGAGGTGCTGCAGACCACGATGCTCGATGCCGAGCCCGACTCGCGCCACGAGCACCCCGATCCGACGATCGTGCCCCTGCTCGCGGCGCTCGCGGTTGGCGTGGGACTCATCTCGGGCATCTTCGACCCGATGGGGTTTGCCGTCGGCGGCGTTCTCACGCTCATCGCGCTGGCCGCGTGGGGGTGGCCGCAGAAGACCAAACCCAACACGCACGAGATCGTGGAGGTGCCGAAGTGACCGTGGTCGGTGAGATCGCAGCCGAGACCGGGCGTCAGACCGAGCGGGCGCTTCGCCCTGTCGTGAACGCGAGCGACCTGCCGAGTGTCGTCTACGGATCGCGTGTCGTGACGTGGTGGGGCACCATTGGCTTCATGGCAGCCGAAACGGCCACGCTGAGCGCGTGCGTGGTCGCGTACTACTACGTGCTCCGGAACTTCGAGGCGTGGCCGCCGCTGCGCACGCCGCCACCGGACCTGTTCGTTCCGACGATCAGCCTCATCGTGCTGATCCTCTCGCTCGTTCCCTGCTACCTCTTCGCCCGCGCTGCCAAGCGGCTCGACAGGCGGACAACGCTGCGCTGGATGTGGGTGGCGGTCGCAATGATGCTCATCGCCACGGCGCTCCGGCTCATGGAGTTCAGCTCGCTCAACGTGCGCTGGGATGCGAACGCGTACGCTTCCGTCACATGGGCGGTAGTGTTCGCGCATTTCACGCTGCTGCTCGCCGACACGCTCGAGACGCTGATCTTCGCGGTCGTCATGCAAACCCGCGAGCCTACCCGCTACTATCCCGGCGTCGCCGAGGACGCGTTCTACTCGTATTTCATGGTGGCGGTGTGGATTCCGTGCTACGTCACCGTGTACCTCGTGCCGAGGTGGGTCTAGTGGCCGAGGCCAGTGTCGACGTTCGCGCGGAAGCGGGTCCGCGGGAACATCCGCCGGTGTCGGACCTCGCGCTCTGGACGTCCGTGTTAGGCGGGCCGTTCCTGTTTCTGCTCAATCTCGAAGTGAGTTACGTGATGGTGGATTGGGCGTGCAACACCGCCAATGATTGGGCGCTTCACGTCGTTCACTTCCTGTCGCTCGTGCTATCGGCCGCGTGCGCGGTTCTGGGCCTCATGCTCCTGCGGCGCGTGCGGCGGAGCGGAGCTGACACCGATCGCACCGCCGACGCGCGGTCACGGCTGCTTGCCACCGTCGGCATTTTGAGCGGAACGTTGTTCGCGGTGAGCATCTTTGCACAGTGGATAGGGGTGATGGTGTTGGGGACGTGCCTGCGCAACTGATCGTCCTTGCGCACCTCGGCAAGCCGCTCGAGCCGCACGACCTCTGGCGGGCCTGGACGTTCGAGCCGGTAACGATCGCGCTGCTCGCGATCAGTGGCTGGATGTACGCGCGAGGCCTGACGCGCCTCTGGCACGCGGCAGGCCGGGACCGCGGCGTTCGCGAGCGGGAGGCGTGGATGTTCGCGGCGGGCTGGCTGGTGCTCGCGCTCAGCCTTCTCTCCCCTCTGCACGCGCTCGGCGGCGCGCTGTTCTCCGCCCACATGGCGCAGCACGAGCTGCTCATGACCGTGGCAGCGCCGCTGCTGGTCCTCGGGAGGCCGCTCATTCCGTTCGTCTGGGCGCTGTCCCCCAGGTGGAGGCGGATCACGGGACAGTGGAGTACCGCGAGATCGTTCGCCGTGCCCTGGCGAGCGCTCACCCACCCTGTGACCGCGTTTCTGCTGCACGCGGCCGCGATCTGGGTGTGGCACCTGCCCTCGCTGTACGACGCGACGGTGTCGAGTGAAGTCATGCACGCCGCGCAGCACGCGAGCTTCGTGGCGACTGCGCTCCTTTTCTGGTGGGTCGTGCTTCGCCCGAGCCCGGCGCGCGGTGGCACCGCGGCAGCCATCGGCCTCTTGTTCGGCACGGTGATGCACACCGGCGCGTTGGGGGCCGTGCTCACGCTGAGCTCTCGCGTCCTCTATACCGTGTACGCATCCACGACCGGACCGTGGGGCCTTTCACCGATCGAGGACCAGCAGATTGGCGGGCTGATCATGTGGGTGCCCGGCGGGCTGGCGTATGTCGTGGCTGCCCTCGCGCTCGTCGTGAGGCTCTTCCGGGAGTCGGAGCAGCGGGTAGCGCGCCGCGAAGCGGCTCAGGACGCATCGCCCGGATTTCGTTAGGCGGTCTCGGGCCGATCGAGCCCGGTTTGGCACGTGACGCGCGATTCGACTCCGTGGATTTTTCCGTGAGTCACGTATGGCAACTCGCCAAGTCGGCGCCGACCCTCGCGCCCCCGATACTACCGGTGACAACGAGCGATCGGACGGCAAAGGCCCCGACCTCGACGCGGACGAGCAGCAAAAGGCCAAGGAAGAGGAGTCGCTCAGTGCGAGCGTCACCTACGAGACCATCCGTCGCGAGGGCGAGAAGGAGCTCGCGCGCTCGCCGCAGGCGCTCGCCTGGTCAGGGCTGGCGGCGGGCTTGTCCATGGGATTCATCCTCGTTGCCGAGGGGTTGCTGCGCTCGCACCTGCCTGACGCGTCATGGCGCCCGCTGGTCGCCAAGCTCGGGTACACCATTGGGTTCCTGATGGTGATGCTTGGGAGCCAACATCTCTACACCGAGAACACGTTGACGCCGATCGTCCCGCTGCTCACCCGAAAATCCGGGGAGATGCTCGGCCGCGTGCTGCGTCTCTGGGCCATCGTGCTCGTGACGAACCTGATCGGGACGATCGTGTTCGCATGGGTCGTGGCGCGAACGACGCTCTTCGACCCCGACGTGCACGTGGCCCTCCTCGGCTTGGCGAACGAGGCCATGCGTGGCGACTTCGCGACCACGCTGCTCCGCGCGATCTTCGCGGGGTGGCTGATCGCGCTGATGGTGTGGATGCTGCCGGGGTCGAAGGGCGGGCAGTTCGCGGTGATCGTGGTGATGACGTACCTCGTCGGTGTGGCCGGTCTCGCGCACATCATCGCCGGGTCGACGGAGGTGGCGTACCTCGTGGCGCGAGGCACGGCCACGTGGGGCGACTACTTCGGACGCTTCATTGCCCCGACACTGATCGGGAATACGTTAGGCGGCGTGACCCTCGTGGCTGCGCTCAACCACGCGCAGGTGGTGGGCGGGGAATGATGAATTCAGCGAGTGTCAGGTTGGATGGACTCTTTCCATCAGGCACGTGCGTCAATTCGTCAGGCTCCGCAATACACGGCCCTCACGCCGACCACTCCGCCGGACGTCTGTCCCACCGATGAGCACGGAGCTTCTCGAGCAGCGCCGGATCCAACGGCGGCGAATCGCTCGCGGCAATGTTCGCCCGGACGTGCTTCGGACGGCGCATTCCCGGAATCACGGTCGACACATCGCGATTCGCTAGGATGAACCGCATCGCGAGGTCCGGCAGCGATGACCCCTTCGGCACGAGTGGCGCGAGCGCGTCGACGCGGTCCATGGTAGGCCCGAGGTTCTCGGGGCCGAAGTACACGTGCCGGAAATCGTTCCTCGGAAACCGACTCTCCCTCGTCAGGGTCCCGGTCAGCGAGCCCTCATCGAACGGCACGCGGGCGATCACCGCGACGTCGAGCTCCTGACACACCGGGAACAGCTCGTCCTCCGGCGCCTGGTCGAAGATGTTGTAGATCACCTGAACGGCATCGACGATCCCCGTGCGGAGTGTCTCGATCCCGTTCTCCGGCTCCCATCGGTTCACGCTGATGCCAATGCCGCGGATCAGCCCCTCGCGCTTCAGGTCCTCCATGACGCGCTGCCACCGGTCGTCCCGCGCCCACGCGTCCTCCCAGACGTGGAACTGCAGGAGATCGACCGAGTCGAGGCCGAGGTTCTCGAGGCTCGACTCGGCGTATTCGCGGATGTAGTCCGGCGGGAACACCTCGTCGAGCAGGAAATCGGCGCGCGACGGCCACGTCCGGTTTTTCGGCGGCACCTTGGTGGCCGTGTAGAGACGACGGTCCGGGTGTGCCCGCACCAGCTCGCCGAGCATCTGCTCGCTCTTGCCGTCGCCGTAGGCCCACGCGGTGTCGAAGAAGTTGCAGCCGAACCTAACGGCTTCCTCGAGGGCCTGGCGGGTCTCGTCGTCGTCGGAGCCGGTCCACCCGGCGAGCCCCCACATCCCGTACCCGACTTCGCTCACGGACCAGCCGAGCCGGCCGAACGTTCGGTAGCGCATTCTGAGAACTGGTAACTGGTGACAGGTTACCGGTTATTCAAACGGATCCGGGCCCGTTTGAAAAGCGGTGCGCCCTGGACGCATGCTTTCGCTGCGGAAGGGGTCAGACTCCTGACGCGCCATTCC
>DASUGD010000158.1:0-5779 GCA_036274195.1 Gemmatimonadaceae bacterium
GCCTCCGGCGTTGGAATGCCCCGTTAGGACTCTGACCCCATTCGTACCAAACCAGCTCCGGCGCGGACGCGGAAGGGGCCGGCGAGCTTGGGCTCGACTCGCCGGTTCGTTCGCCACGCCTGACCGAGCGCGAGGGCGATCATGATCAGCGTGAGGCCGTGATCGATACCCTCGAGGATCGGTGCGGCGATCGCGAGCAGGAGCAGCGCACCGAAGTCCGAGGCGTCCGAGCCCTTGAGGACGAAGGGGACGTACGTCGCGACCATCGTCAGGTAGGTCAGGCCGATTGCGAGCCATTGAAAGGCCCGTCCTCCGCGCCCGCGAGCACCACTGCGCACCGCCCTACCGATGACGAAGCCGATCGCGATCAGCGCGACGCTCACCTCGTGTCCGATCGCGGCGAGCAGACCGAAGTAGACCGACGCGCTGCCGGCCGCCGCCGCGGCGCCGAATTTCGCGGCGCGCGAGAGGCGGTCTCGCGTCACGTCGGGTTCGACGTTGGACGCGAGGCGCGCCTGGCACGGGGCGCAAACGACGCCCTCATCGGCCTCGTAATACGTGTCGACGATCGCGTTTCGGCACTCGGCGCATGGCGCAGTGCCAACGGGAGTTACCGCGTCGGCGACGTCGAACGGGGGAACTTCGCTGGTCCGGGCGGCGGGATGGGACACGGGGGGGAGGTGAGGGCTACTCGATGGACGAGCGACCGGCCCCCGGAGCCACTCAGACCGGGGGCGACTAGCGATTGCCGCGGACGGGGACGGGGACTGCCGGGAAACGGGAAACGGGAAACGGTTAAACAGCGGCTGGTGACTGGCTGCTCGTGCTGGCTGCTGGCTGCTGGCTGACGCTGGCGGACGCAACCCTCGGGATGGCCCCTCGCACCAGTAGGAAGCATCCCGGGGGTGCTCCGTTTCCCGTTTCCCGTTTCCCGTTTCCCGTTTCCCGTTTCCCGTTTCCCGGCTGTCCGTCCCCGGCAGTTCAGTGTCCCGTCCTCTCCACCGTCGCCCCGGCGAAGTTCTCGGTCGCCACGTCCTTCCCGGCCGATAGGGACCGCACGTACGTCACCAGCATCCAGATCTGGTCGTTCGTGATGCGGCCGCCCCACGTAGGCATCCCGTCCGGGCGGCCCTCGTAGATCGACTCGAACACCTCGGCCGGTGTGCCGCCGAAGTGCCAGCGACTGTCGGCGAGGCTCGGGCCCATCGCGCCGGAGCCATCCGCTCCATGGCAGTCGATGCAATTGTAGGCGACGTAGAGCTGGGCGCCCGTCTTCAGTGCCTGCGCGTTGCCCTCGTACGGATTCTTCAGCGCGAGGGGGCGGTCGTTCGATGGGAATCCCGGCGGAATGTTGTCCGGGTGTGCGACGAACCGGATGGAATCGTTCGCGCCCACGTTAGGCGGAGGCAATCGTTGCTGCGACCGCGGCGCCGCCGCGACCGCCGCGGCCAGGAGACCGCCGCCAAGCAACAGTTGTGTTGGACGCATAGTAGCGTGACCTCGCGGTTTCAGCCGTTCCCAGTTCCCAGTTCCCGGTTCCCGGTTCCCGGTTCCCGGTTCTCAGCCAGCCCTATAGTGAAAAGACGAACAGCATTCCGCCCCAGCTCGTCCAGCGACCGAGATCCGGCAGCGTCGAGCCCCGCTCGCGGACGTCATACGGCAGGTTCGCGGCCACGTCCCCCGCGATCAGGAGGCCCATGTCACCGCCAATCCCCGAGTAGACCGCGATATACTGCTTTCCGTCCGGCCCGAGGTAGCTGATGGGGTTGCCGACCACGCCGGAGCCGACCTTGAACTTCCACAGCTCCTTGCCTGACGACGCGTCCACCGCCTTGAACCATCCATCGAGCGTTCCGTAGAACACCACGCCGCCGGCCGTAGCCAGCGCGCCGCCCCACACCGGGAACGGCTCTTCGATCCCCCACACCTTCTTCCCCGTGGTCGCGTCCCACGCGATGAACTCGCCGCCGTGCCCGCCCGGGCCTTTCTTCTCGGGGGCGTTCGCGCCGATGTACGGCGTCCCGGGGATGTAGCTGACCGGGCGCACCTCGAAGTCCATGCACAGGTTGTTCGTCGGCACGTAGAAGAGGCCCGTGCGCGGCGAGAACGCGGCAGGCTGCTGGTTCTTCCCGCCCTCGAGACTCGGGCAGATGTCTTTCACGACCTTGCCCTGCGCGGTCATCTTCTCCGGGACGACGTTAGGCCGCCCGGTTTTCAGGTCCACGCCCGTGGACCAGTTCATCTGCACGAACGGCTGCGCGACGAGCACCTCGCCGGTCGCGCGGTCGATCGTGTAGCCGAAGCCGTTGCGGTCGAAGTGCACGAGCGTCTTGCGCGTCGTGCCGCCTAACGGAAGATCGACCAGGATGTTCTCGTTGACCGTGTCGTAGTCCCACATGTCGTGCGGCGTGACCTGGAACGCCCAGCGCAGCTCGCCGGTGTCAGCGTCGCGGGCCATGATCGCGCAGGACCACTTGTTGTCGCCCTTGCGGACGCCTTCGTTCCAGGGGCCCGGATTGCTCGTGCCATAGTACACGAGGTTGAGCTCGGGGTCGTACGAGAGCCACCCCCACACCGCGGCGCCGCCCTGCTTCCACGTGTCGCCCGGCCAGCTCGTTAGGCCGAGGTCCGTGCCGCTGTCCGCGGGATAGAAGGCCTTGAAGCGGGGGCCGACCTTCACGTCGCGATCGCTGCCCGTGTTGTAGCCGCGCCAGAGCTCCTTGCCCGACGTCGCGTCGATGGCCGCGAGCCACCCGCGAACGCCCATCTCGCCGCCGCTCGATCCGACGAGCACTTTACCGTTCACGACGATGGGCGCCATGGTCATCGTCTCGCCGCGCGTCAAGTCCGCCATCTTCGTCCGCCACAGCTGCTTGCCACTGCTGGCGTCGACCGCGACCGTGTGGCCGTCCAGCAGGTTGTAGAAGATCTTGCCATCCGCATACGCGGCCCCGCGGTTGACGACGTCGCAGCACGCCTGCCCGGCCGCCGCCTGTGCGTTCTCCGGGCGGAACTTCCACTTGAGGGGCTGGCCGGCCTGGGTGAGGTCCAGCGCATACGACACGTTAGGGTACGGCGTCACGAGGTACATCGTGTTGTTGACCACCAGCGGCTGCCCTTCGTGGCCGCGCAGCACGCCGGTGGAAAACGTCCACGACGCGCGCAGGTTCGCCGCGTTCGCGGGCGTGATCTGCGACAGGTCACTGAACCGCGAGCTCGCGTAGTCGCCGGCAGGCATCTGCCACTCGCCGGCCGCGGTCGTCCTCGGCGCGCCAATGCGCGTTCCGGCGACCGATGTCGCGGCGCCAGTCGCCTTCGCGGTGCCGGTACTATCGGCGCGTGTGGTGGTTCGGCTGCTTCCGCCGCAGGCGGCGGCGACGGCCGCGACGACGAGGAGAGGACAAAGCGTTAGGCGGCGGGTCATTTCCGGCCCGCGGGGACGAGGTAGTCCTGCGCCGCGATGATCTGCCATTGGCCGCCCCGTTTGAGCCACGTGTCGGTGAATCGATACCGCCGAGTGAACGGCTTTCCGCCGCCCCGGCCTTGCATGATGAGCCAGCCGGTCACGATCATCGCGTTGTCGAACGCGCGCGTCTGCAACTGCTCGTTACGCGCTTCGGTAACCGTGTCCGTGCCGGCGATGATATCATGGGTGAGCTGGTCGCCCGTCTGTACGCGGTCGTCTTCCGTGTAGACGAAGCCGGGCGCGAGGAGTCGCTTGAACGTGGCGGCATCGCGGTTCACGACACCCTTGGCCCACGCCTCCTCGAGGTCGAGAACAGCTCGCTCGTCGGGCGAGCGAGTTGTCGCCCCCCTTGATTCCTGGGCACTGGCGACTGAGGCGCCACACGCGAGTAGGGAACCCACGACAATCACGCGGCTGATACCCATACGGCCTCGATTTCCCGGTTGGTTGGCAAATGACCATGCAACCTCCAGGCTCGGCCGTCCAGCATCGGAAATGGGGAATCGGGAATCGGAATACCGCCCGGGCATCCAGAATCATCTCGGGAAACGGTTCAACGGAAACCACTGATCTCACGGATCACTGGCTGCGAGGTCCGGGCAGTTCAAACAGGGCCAGATCCCTTTGAAGCCCCATTCAAATGATCTGCTGTTCTTGATTGTCTTGAGCCTTCGTGCGCGGGCATCGGTGATGCCGTCGGGAGCGATCCGTTGTGATCCGGAGTTTCCGTTGAATCCGGTTCTATTCCGTTTGGATGTCCGATAGGGCGACGAGAATCAGTTCTCGCGAGAGCCGCGCGCGAGCAGCCGATTGAACTGACTCAGCTCGATGCTCGTCGCATGGCCGGCCGAGTCGCCGCGGAACTCGAGCTGACCCTCCGCCTCCATGCCGAACAGCTTTCCGCCGCGATAGAAGCTCAACCGGAACTCGGCGTCGTGTCCGATCGGCACGAGATCGAACGTCGCGTCGTAGCCCCACAGTGCGGGCGTCGCACGGCCGTGCAGCTGCCCGCCCGTGTCCGTGACCTCGACCGTCGTCTCCGGCACATTCCCATCGGTCCCGTTAGGCGTCAGATGGTATCGCCCGACGTACGTCGCGCGCTCGCGGGCCGGGACGTCCGGCGGCCGCGATGGCGTTACGGTGATCCGCAGGGGAATCACGGTCGTCCCCCAGTGCAGGTCGAGCGTCGCGCCGTCGCGGGTGACGACCGGGAAATAGAACGCGAGCGTCTCCATGGGCGCCCCGGTCGCCGGCTTGACGGTCAGGCGCAGCTCTTCGTCGCTCGACGCCGGCGGCTGCGTGTGAAACCGCCTCGCGTCGCGGTTCAGGATGACCGTCCACTCGTCCGGCTGCGGAATCATCCAGACCGAGTACTTCCCCTTCGGGAGAAGGTTGCCGTTCAGGCGAATCGGCTGATCGACATCGAGAGTCGTCGCCCAGTTGGCGCCAGGCGTCCACATTCTGCCCCAGTGGACGACGTCGGGAAACGGGGTGCGCCCTCGCGCAACCGGACGGTAGTACTCGATCGTGATGGTCGTGCCGTCGACGGTCTGGGTGACGGAGCCTTTCTCCGACGCCATCACTTGGGCGCCCGTCGGCTTGGGCGCCGCAAGGAGCACTACTAAACCCAGCCGACCGGGGAAAAGGGAATGGGGAATCGGGAATCGGGGAAACGGCGAGAACCCCGAAGGGTGACCCGTCATCCGAACTTCGCGTCGATCGCCACGCGGATCTCGTCGAGCGTCTTGCCCTGCTTGTGCAGCCGGTAGGCGAGGCGCCCTTCGCCCTGGCAGATCTGACAGTGCGCGGCCATGCCGTCCGCCTCGTAGCACGAGAGCAGGGAATACTTTCCTTCGAGGGCCGAGCAGCCGCACTGGCAGCGGATGCCGTCGACGACCTCGGGGATCTCGCGCACCATGTCGAACGCCGGGGCGGCGTCCTTGTGCTCGCCCAGCTGATCTTTCGTCAGCACTTTGGCCGACGTTATGCCGGGCCGCGGCGTGGGATGGTCTGAGACGCGCATCATGCTGGGCGCGCATCCTCGCGCGTGGCGGATCCCGGCGAAAACCGTCACCGGGAGCATGGCGACGAAGTGGCGGCGAGTAGTCATGATTCCATTCTGAGTCCCGGCCCCAATCCCGACAAGGGATGTCGTGGATCACTTACAAGGCTCTTGGCCGGCAGCAAGGTTCTTTCCAGGCCACGCGGCTGATTCCCGGCAGCAAGCCTCTTTCGGGAACTGCGGTGAAGCGGATCAGTGAAAAAGCTGGACCTTTCACGAAACGATACATCAGTCGCCCGGGAAATGGGGTC
>DASUGD010000159.1:0-88474 GCA_036274195.1 Gemmatimonadaceae bacterium
AGAGCTATTGTCGCAGTGGTTGGTAAAGGCGGAGCAGAAGGCCGGCCTGTGGAAGCTTTCGGGGGGTGTAACTCACCCGTACCGTCGGAAGTGGCGAAGCGAGCGGTCCCACCTTCCGCTCAAAGCCGTTGCGGTAGCAGGCGGCTGGGATGACCTGGCCACGATGAACCAGTGTTATGACCAGCCCGACGATGAAGACCTGCTCGCCGTGACGAGCGAGACGAGGAAACGGCGAGAGGGGCCGGTGCAGCTCGCGAAGGTCGCCTCGCCGTGAGAAACTGACCCAGAAACTGACCCACTCGCGATGAAATGAGAAAGGCCGGACGCGCGTTAAGCGCTATCCGGCCTTCAAGTTGCCCCTCCTGGGCTCGAACCAGGACTCTTCTGATCCAGAGTCAGACGTGTTGCCAGTTACACCAAGGGGCAAAGATTTTGGTCCTTCCCCGCGCGTGGCGCGGAGTTCGTAAGCTAGCTTTTGCCTACCCCCCCAACAACCCCCGAACTCCCCGCCCCACCGCGTCTTGCCGCACCTCCGCCCGGCCCTCGCATCGTGCCTCCTCGCTGCCGCCGCCTGCCGCGGAATGCCCCAAACGCTCGGGCCCGATCGGCACGCCGCACGCGCGAACGCCGACGCGCTCTTTGGCGGGCTCGCCACCCGGTTCGACAACGTCCAGCGCGCCCCGAAGTTCTACCAGGCACGATCGAAGCTCGGCCGCTACGCCCTGTCGCCCTCCGGCGTATACGGCGACACGTCCGTGTGGACCGCGATGGGGCGCGATAGCACCCGAACGCTCACGCTGCTTGGCACCCACACCCCCACCGGATACCTCTTCGCTCCCTACGCTTCCGTTGCCACCCCTACCGCGAGCGGCGACGCGCGACATGTGATCCGCCTGCACCGGCGTGGTGAGTCCGAGTACGACTGGAACACCGCCGTCGATCACGCGATTGGCTCGGTCACCTCCCGACAGATCGCCACCGCACTCACGGCGTTCCTGTCGGCGCCAGAGCACGTCGCCGGCAGGGACATGCGCGCCGAAAGCCAGACGCTCTTCCCGCAGACCTCACGAGTACTCGGCGAGCTGTTCTCGCTCGACACGCTCGGTGCCGTGCCCATAGGCGACGGTAGCGCCGCAGTGCTCGTGCGCTTCCGCATGGACCCCGACCGCATCGCGAAGACGCGCCCGAATTTCTCCAAGTACCTCGACAAGTACGTGAGCCCCGCTCGCTACCGCCTGCGACTACAGGATAGCAGCGGAGCAACGTGGCTGGATGCCTCCGGCTCGGACAACGTGTTCTCCGTGAGGTATCGCGTGCGCGACGGGCAGCTGCTCGCCCTGACCGGAATCGCGCGACCCTTGCCCGACTCGCTGCGGATCAACGTGGACTTCTCGGCGAAGTTCATGATCTTCCGCGTCGGTGTGTCCCGGCTCATCGGCGACTTCGCCTTCGTTCGAAGCGACGATGAGCGCGGCTGGTCGATGCACTTCCGGCACGAGCCGGACTGGCACTTTCCGCTCGCCGTGAACCACTTGATCAGGACGTCCCTCCGGCACCCGTTCGAGGGCGAGGGGATCACGCTTCGCGTCGCCGTGCGCGATCACCCGGGATCCCAAACACTGTTGTCGCGGCAGGCGTCTCTTTCCGTACAGGAGAGCGCAATCGTGCGGTGGTTGGGCGGCCTCGGGAATTCCGCCATGAGCGAGTTCGCGGGCCGAGCGGAGGCGGAGGAAAACCGTTACGTGTTCGACGTATTGAGCGCGCTCAGGGCCGACTTTGTCGCGGCGCTATCGGCGGGTGAATAGCAAGCAAAGAGCGCCGCGAACCTGAGGTTCGCAGCGCTCGTGTCGTCCTGCCGTCGAGTTGTCGCCAGCGGGACTTGCCGCGCGCGCCGTCATTGGAACTCTACGTCCTACCGAGCGGCGGCGGGCAACATTCCCTTGGCGAGAAGCATGCCGCGCGATTCATCGCGCTTCCGTTTCTATGGAGCTGAGGGGAGTCGAACCCCTGACCTCTGCAGTGCGATTGCAGCGCTCTCCCAACTGAGCTACAGCCCCTCATACCCGGGAATGCGCCGATTGTTTTCTATCCCGTCGCACCGGGCCGGTGACAAAGCAGCCCCGCTGGAGACGGGGCCGCGCCGATAGCGTAAGGTACGGTGCGTCGGGCGGTTGTCAAGCGCCGCCGGACCGCGCGGCTCCTGCTGCATCGGAGACGATCCGACCTCCCGCGCGTCACGCGACGGTGACCGCGCGGCCCGTGTCTTCGGTCAGCGAACGCCTAACGTGCGCGCCGCCGGGGCGAGCGAGGCCGGCTCCGATCGAGCGGGGACCCGGCCTCGTGTCGTACGATGTACCGGTGTTCGGTTGCGCCCTCTGCGTCAGGTCGGGTTCGGGACATCCTCGTCGCGAACCGACTCGATCCCGTCATCGCTCAGCTCATCGCGCGTGCTTCTCGAGCCCGAGCCCTGAGACGGCGCCATCCCTTCGCGGGAAACCTCCACCGGCGACTCCCGATCGGCGTACGCACCCCCGCTGGTCTCGGAACCGCGGCTCGCCGCTGTCTGACGACGGCGATTCTTGGCCCCGCGTGACTCACCACCTTCACGACCGATCGCGGCCATGTGCGCACGATCCCGGCTTACCACTTCTCCACCCTTGCGGCCCGCGACGCGAGCCTCGTCCGACGTCCACTCGTGAGCGGTGCCCTTGGCATGCGCGGCACGCCCACCCTTGCTGGCGATCTCTCGCTGGCGGCTCACGTCCATCGACGCGAACCCTCGCTTGCTCTTTCCCGTTCCCGACATCGCGCCTCCATCCAAGTTGGGGTGACAATCAACTCGCGCCTCGCGGATCCCCCAACGGTCCCCATCCGCGAGCAACCTACCTTCCTCTCGGTAGAACAGACAACACACCAGTTCGGCGCAAGTCATGGGCCGCGGCGAAATACTCCGGAGCAAACTTTGACGGCGCTATTGAATCCATGGCCAATAGGCAGCCTGACCGCCTGGCTCACGCCCTCCCACGCTTCGCCCTCACCGCTTACCCGGCCGTCGTCTCGCCGCCAAGCAGCGCGAGGACCTCGCCGCTCACGAAGCTCGAATCGGCGTTCGAGGCGAAGAATACGTACGCAGGCGCCATCTCCTCGGGCTGGGCCGGCCTCCCCATCGGGGCGTCCTCGCCGAATTTCGCCACGTCCTCCCTCCCCTGCGCCACGACGTTCAGTGGCGTCCACACGGGTCCCGGCGCCACGCAGTTCACCCGGATTCCCCGATCGACGAGGCTCTGCGCGAGCGACTTCGTGAATGCATGAATCGCCCCTTTCGTCGCCGAATAGTCGAGAAGATCCTTGGCTCCCTCGAGACCAGTGACCGACCCCGTGTTGATGATCGCCGACCCGCGCCGCATGCGAGGAATCGACGCTTTCGCCATGTGGAAGTACCCGTAGATGTTCGTGCGGAAGGTGCGGTCCCACTGCTCCTCCGACAGCTCCTCGATCGATTCCACGTTGTTCTGGTACGCCGCGTTGTTCACGAGGATATCGATCCGCCCCAGCTCGCGCACCGTCCGCTCCACCGCCTCGCGGCAGAACGCCGGGCGCGTCACGTCACCCGGAATGAGCAGCGCTTTCCGCCCTTCCCGCTCGATGTTCGTACGCGTCTCGTCGGCGTCGCGTTGTTCCTCCGCCAGGTAAACGATCGCGACATCCGCGCCCTCGCGCGCGAACATGACCGCGACCGCTCGGCCGATTCCGGAGTCACCTCCGGTGATGAGGGCCACCTTGCCCTCCAGCTTCCCCGCGGCCCGATAGACCGGTGCGCGGAACTGGGGCCGCGGTTTCATCGCGGCTTCAATCCCCGGGCCACTCTGCGACTGCTTCGGCAGCGGCGGGCGCGGACGATTCCGTTCCCGGGCCATCTCCCGTGCCCTGCCCTTTCCGCCGGCCTTTGTCCCCCGTGAACGCGGGGACTTGCCCCTCGACTTCGTCGCCATCGTTCCCCGTGATTACTTGGAATCGCAAGTCTTTCGCGTCAGTCGGCGTCGCGGCAAACCGCGGGCCGCCGGTTCGGCGGACGGACTATATTCCGCCTGTGTCGCTCACTCTTCGCTTCCTCGGAACGTCCGCATCGCGGCCGACAGTCGAACGCAGTGTCAGCGCAATCGCGGTCGTCCGTGAGGGCGAGACGTTCCTGTTCGACTGCGGCGAAGGCACCCAGCGCCAGATGATGCGCTACGGCGTCGCCTTCTCACTGAGGGACATTTTCTTCTCCCACATGCACGTCGACCACATACTGGGCATGGTGGGGCTCGTGCGGACGATGGCCCTGCAAGGGCGAGAAGAGCCACTTCGAATGTGGGGCCCGCCCGGATCGTCTCGCCTGCTCAAGCGCGCCGAAACCCTGGGAGCCGACCGACTCGACTTCCCCGTCGAATACCGAGAGCTGCAGCCCGGCGACACGGTCTCGCGGAAGGGATACGAGATCGTTGCGTTCGCAGCGGATCACATGCGCACGCCCGCGATCGGCTATGCGCTCGTGGAAGCGATCCGGTTAGGCCGATTCAACCCCGAGCGCGCCCGCGAGATGGGCGTGCCGGAAGGCCCGCTGTGGGGTCGGTTGCATCGGGGCCAGCGCGTCACGCTCGATGACGGCCGCGAGATCGATCCGTCTCATCTCGTCGGACCCACACGGCCTGGTCGCAAGCTGGTGATCACTGGCGATACGCGGCCGTGCGAGGCGACCGTCGAGGCAGCAGCCGGTGCGGATCTCCTCGTTCACGAGGCGACCTTCGCCGATGAGGAAGCCGCGCGGGCCGCGGAGACGGGCCACTCCACGGCGCGCGAAGCGGCACAGGTAGCGGTGAGAGCGGGCGTCAGCCAACTGGTCCTCACCCACGTGTCCGCGCGCTACTCGCGCGACGTGTCGGACCTCGAGCGCGAAGCACGCGAAGTGTTCCCGGCAACCCAGATCGCGCGCGACGGTGCGGAATACGAGATCGCCTTTCCCGACGCCGTGCCCGATTCCGCGGCCGATCCGAACCAGCTTCCCGTTAGGGCGAGCGGCTGACGCATCGCGCAGCGGCCTTGTTCAACCGATATCCGTTGCCGGGCTGCGACCGGTCGATACGGGCATCGAGCGACGAAACAACCGCTGGAGATCGGCGTCGCCCAGCGAGTCGAGGACGGCGCGCTTGTTCAACCGTCCGATCACGTTCTGCGACTCCGCTCCGCGCGCGATGTACCAGGCATACCGATCGAGCCGCGCCGTGCGCCCATCGGGATGACGAAAGACGACGACCGCGTTGCTCGCTCCGGGATTCTGAACCTCGACGCCCCACGTGGTGTTATCGGGCCCGGTGAACGCGCGTATTCGTGGCATAGGGAAAGGTCTTGGTGATTGGAACGCTTCAGGGACGTGATCCGCGCATCGCGCCACGCGATGGGGATGAGACGACCAGCACCGGTGTGGACGCGGCGCGGGACCAGCGCGCAAAAATGATCCGCGATCGACCGCGCCGAGGCCCACGCACGGTACGCGCCGAGCCCGAATAGAGCGTCGACTCGTCGAAGGCACGAGCCAGTCCGCGCCGAACCGTGCTATCCACGTTCGTGATGTCGAGACGATACACGCGCCGGGTCGGCGTGGGGAGACGGCCTGCGAGCCATTCCTTCTTCGAGGAGTCGCGGACCATGAGCGTCGCGTAATCGCCGCTCGTGTCATAGCGGGCAATCACGTCGTAGCCTGGCCCGCTCCAGACTTCGCTCGAGGAGTCCGCACCGAGGACGGGCACCGTGTTGGCGATCGTGCTCCACCAGGCCGGCTTGGGCGTCCGAACGTGCGGTAGTGGAAGCGAGAGACCGCCGCCGCCCACGCCCTCTCCCGGGACGTAGAACCCCACTCGCGGGCTGCCGTCGATGTCAACGAGCGCGAAGCTCGTCGAGTCGAAGTGAAAGGCGTCGATGACTCGCGCCGCGCGCCGGCCGCGCGCGCTCCGGGAACGCTGGATGGAATCGATCACGACCCGATACGCTGCGCGTGCATCGGCCACGATGCGACGGGCCGCGCTGTCGCCGAAGATCGACTTTAGCGTCGCGGCAGACCCATCGCGCAGGTCGACGACGCCATACCGCACGTTGTGCGAGTCCTCGACGTTCGCGATGTCGATGTCCGTGTGATGCTCGTAGGAGAGCAGCGGCCCGAGGACATCGAGCAGCTCGATGTCACTGGTCGCTACCGTATGCGGATCGTCGCTCCCGTCCTCGTCATCGCCGAGGCGACGCTCGTCCGGATGTTCAGCGGCGTACCTTCGCGCGACGGCGGTGACCCGCTTGTCCTCGAAGACCTGAACGGAATCGCCGGACACCAGGTCGCGACGGTAGATCCGCTGGCCGATGAGCAGCGCGTCGTAGTACGACCGATCGTCGTCGGTAACGTAGAGCTCGTAGAATCGCCCATCCACGTACGCGAGCGTGAGCGCCGCCCGCCGCATGCGAAGCCGGCCATCCACCGTGCTGACCCAGAAGGCCGAATCCCCGGCGGTCACGAGGAAGTCGGTGGAGGGTGCACGGTCGGTCGCCCGCGGTTGGTTCCTGCACCCGAGACCGAGAAGCAGGGCCGCAGCCAGGACGGTTCCGACGCGCGGAGACGTGAGAGGGAGCATTGTCGTCCGAATATAGCCAGGCCGATCGCGTCCGGAGGCTCGCGAGCGGCCTGGTGGTGTAGTATTCGGGCCTCCGACTCTCAACGATTCTCGATGCGCCGATATCTGCCGTTCGCTGCCGCTGCCCTGCTCGCGTGTTCCGCGGGCGCGGCTGACCGCTCCCCCGCTACGACACAGTCCGACGCCAAGCCGGCTGGCGTACAGCGGCTCGATACCGCGACCGCCGCCGGTGCGCTGACCGCCGACACGGGGCGCGGGAGCACGGGCGGTCAGACGTCAGCCGTGCGGCCCGCCTCGGCCGCCGACCTTCCAATAGTGCGCGGACTGTACGTCAACCGCTTCGCGGCGCAGAGCATGAAGCGGATGCACAGGCTGATCGCGATCGCGGATTCGACGGAGATCAACGCGTTCGTCATCGACATCAAGGACGAGTTCGGGCTCAACATCCCGTCGCAGGACCCCATGCTGCAGAAGAACGCGGGCACGGCGGGCGTGATTCCGAATGTGAAACAGCTGCTCGACACCTTGAAGGCGCATGACATCCTGGCCATCGCGCGGATCGTGACGTTCAAGGACTCGGTGGCGGCGCGAGCCAATCCGGGTCACGTCATCCGCAAGCCGGACGGCACGCCGTGGCACGACAAGCAGGGCCTAACGTGGGTGAACCCGTACGACGAGGAGATCTGGGAATACGACCTCCGCGTCGCCGAGGCGGCGGTGAAGCTCGGTTTCGGCGAAGTGCAGTTCGACTACATCCGGTTTCCCGAGCCGTACAAGAGCCTTCCGCCGCAGGTGTTCCCGAACCAGAAGGGTCGGTCGAAGCCGGACGTGCTGGCGGAGTTTCTCCGGGTCGCGAACGCTCGCCTCGACAAGCTCGGCGTCCGGACGACCGCGGACATTTTCGGGCTCGTGACAACCGTGGGTGGCGCGCTCGAGATCGGCCAGGAGTGGGAGAAGATCTCGCCGGCGGTGGACGTGGTGCTGCCGATGGCGTACCCGTCGCACTACCCGCGCGGCGCGTTCAACCTGGCGCGGCCTAACGCGGAGCCCTACAAGGTACAGTACACGGCCATCAACCGCGCGCGCGAGCGCGACGCGAAGCTCGGGTTGAAGGGTGAGCGCGTGCGCCCGTGGATTCAGGCCTTCTCCCTGGGCCAGCCGAAGTACGACGCGTCGCACGTGAAGGAGCAGATGCGCGGGGTTTACGACGCGGGGTATAACGGGTGGGTGTGGTGGCACCCCGGCTCTGTCTACGAGCCGTACCTCGGCGCACTCGAAAAGAAGCTCGAGCCACACGCCAAGGCACACTAACCGCAGCGCGCAGAGCGGCATGCAGCGTAGCCAGCAGCGGTGCGCCGCTGCGTGCTGCTCGCTACTGCTGCGGGCTGCGTGCGGCTGCTGGCTAGAAATCCATCGATAGCCTGAGCAGTACGTTCCTCCCCGGGTCGAGCGCGAAGCTCTTGTATCGGCTGAGGAATGACTTGTACGCCTTGTCGGTCAGGTTCCGGACGCGTACGTCGAAACGGATCGGGCGCGAGCCCAAATGGCGGGCGATCCCGGCGTCGAGACCCAGGAGCGTGTAGCCGTCCGTCGCCGTATCGAACGGGCCAAGGTGTGATTGCTTCGCGTTGATCTCGACGTCGACGCCAGCGTGCGCGTTCTCCGCCCATCCCAGCGCGACCCCGTGCAATTCCGCCTCGAGCGTCGTCCGCGGCGCCGGAATGAGCGGGAGCGGTTCGTCCGTATCCTCGTTCGTGCCCCGCACCATGTCATAGCGCGCCCGGAGCGTCAGCATCCTGACGGGGTCCACATCGGCCGATACTTCGCCGCCATACAGCGTCGCGAGCGCGTGCTCGTAGCGATAGACGTCCAGGCTCCCCTGCTGTTCGCCCGTCGGCGCGATGTAGATGAAGTTATCGATCCGGTTGTGGAACCCCGCCAGCTCCGCGCGCACACGTTGATTCCCCCAGCGAATGCTGCCGTCGAGGTTCAAGCTCGTTTCCGGATCGAGCGTCGCGTCGCCGATCTCGTACCGGGCCTCGCCAAGCCGCGGCCCGTTGGCGAACAGCTCGAACAGCGTCGGCGAGCGCCACGCGCGGCCCACGTTCGCGGTCAGCGCGAGGTCTCTGGCAGGATGGACGATGACACCGACGTCGCCCGAGAACGCGCTCGCGCTCCGCGACTGATCCGTCAGATCGAGATCCGCGTTCGCATCGGCGTGCAGGGTGTTCGCGTCGCCGCGCGCGGCCGCCGTCAGGCTCACCTTGCCGAGGTCGACCTGCTCGAACCCGAACAGCCCGCCCGCCGTGAGCCGCGCATCCGGCACGAGCGGGATGATCCCGCGCGAGTCGCTGGTCTGGTACTCGCCCGAGATGCCTAACGTGCCATGCACCTTGCCGCCTTCCCCGTGGTGCAGGAGAAGGTCCGCGGTCGTGGTGTTGAGCAGGAGGTTGAACACTTCGGACTCGACGCCCGTCGGCTCGCCGCCCGGGCCGAGCTCGTCGGACATCTCGGCCAGGCCGTGACGCTGCCACTGCACCTTCGGCTCCAGGCGGAGCTTGCCGACGACGTAGTTCCCGGTGTACTGCACCCGATCGTCCGACGCTTTTCGCTCCGGCCCTTCTTCCTCGCCTTCGCCCTCGGGCTTGGGCGGCTCGTTGGCCTCGAGCAGGTGACACTCGCAGCCGTAGCGCGCGTACCGCAGCGTCGATGTCCCGCGAGACGAGTGGTAGGCTGCGGCGGCTTCGCCGGTGACCGCGGAGTACTTCGTGTTCTCCAGCTTCCCGTCGGGCGTGTTCATGTCCTCGGCGAAGCGCGCGATCGCCGTCGCGCGCCATCCTATCCGCGAGTGTGCACCCTCGGCGCCGAGCAGCAGGCCACCCTCGCGATTGTTTGTCGCACCGGTTACCTCGGCCGTCGACCGGACGAAGTTGCCGCCGCTCGCGTCAGGCAGCGCAGCAGGAACGGCGTTGACGACGCCGCCGATGGCATCGGAGCCATACAGGACACTCGCCGGACCGCGAATCACCTCGACGCGCTGCGCGAGGCGGGCATCGATCGACGGGCCGTCTTCGTCGCTCCACGAATAGTCCTCGAGCCGATGTCCATCGTCGAGCACGAGGACGCGTGCGCCCGTGAGCCCGCGAATCACCGGTTTCCCGATCTGCTGGCCAGTCGTTAGGTTGTGCACGCCAGCCATTCCGTCAGTCGCGCCCGAGAGCGAGAAGCTCTGCTCGCGCTGCAGCCGGTCGCCCGAGAGCTGTTCCACCGGGAAGGGCGATCGGCTGACGTCCGTCGCGTCACGTGTTGCCGTCACCACGACGGGTTCGATGTTCGTGGCAAGTCTGCTCATTTGTATCTCGAACGTCGGCTCGACTCGACGGACGACTGTCCTGTCGATGACGTCGACGACGACTACGGAGCCGGCCCCCAGACGCACCGTACTCGATACCGCCGCGTAGCCGACTCGCCTGGCAACGAGCGTGTAGCGCCCCGGCGGGACGTCGTTGAACACGAACGCGCCCCGCTGATCGGTAGTCGCTCGGCGAGAAAGCTCGACGAGTGTGACTTGCACGCCGCGGAGCAAACCACCAGTCGAGTCGACGACCGTACCTCGAAGCGAATCCAGTGCCGCCACTCGGGCGCCTACCGGCACAGAATGGTTGGGGCCTGACGCCGAACGCTCGGGCGGAGCAGCCAGAATCGCGATTGCAGCGAACGCAAGAGAGAGCATCAATCGATGGTGCGAGGAATGTTACGGTCGCCGCCAGGATCGCCAGGACGGCACTGCAAACGCTACGCAGCTGGACTCGGTTTCGCTCAATCCCGCGTGAGCTCGGCAACGCCTTCGATCAGGCGATCCACTTCGTCGGCCGTGGTGTAGCACGCGCACCCCGCACGCACGACGCCGTCCGCCGCATGCCCCAATCGGTCGATGACGGTGGTCGCGTAGAAGTCGCCGTTGGACACGAACACAGCCTGCTTCGCGAGCGCCCGCGCGACATCGTCGGAGACGACACCATCCAGCGTGAACGAAACCGTAGGTGTTCGAGCATGACCGGGCGGGCGTCCGTACATCCGCACGCCCGGGATCGCCAAGAGGCCGTTCCACATGCGCGAGAAAAGCTCCGACCCCTGTTCGTGCAGCGTTGCGAATGCCGAGACGAGGCGCTCACGCCGGCTGGAGCCCTCACCAAGGCTCGCCAGATAGTCGACCGCGGCAGCCGCCCCGACGATCCCTTCGTGATTCTGAGTACCTGTCTCGAGGCGCTCCGGCGGAGCGTCCGGCGCGGGAACGAGCTTCGGAACGTCGACCGACGCGAGCAGATCCTGCCGGCCCCACAGGACGCCGACGTGCGGACCGTAGAACTTGTAGGCCGAGCAGGCGAGGAAGTCGCAGCCTAACGCCTTGACGTCCACGAGCACGTGAGGCGCGTAGTGGACGGCATCGACGAACACGAGCGCGCCTTTCGCGTGCGCGAGCCGCGCCGCGGCAGCCACGTCGGTGATCGTCCCCAGCGCGTTGGACGCGGCGCCAATCGCGAGGAGCTTCGTGCGTGAGGTGATTGCCTGCTCCAGGTCGGCCCAATCGAGCACACCGGCGGCCGGGTCCATCCGCACGGTCCGGATGACGATGCCGCGCTCGGCGGCAAGACGCGTCCAGGGCGCGACGTTGCCGTGATGATCCAGCTCGGTCACGACAACTTCGTCACCCTTCGCCCACCGCGCCGACAGGCCGCGCGCGAGGTGAAAGGTCAGCGTCGTCATGTTGAGCCCGAACGCGATTTCGGTCGCATCGCCGTTCATGAAATCGGCGAGCGCGACACGTGCCGCGTCCAGCGCTGCATCGGTCTCGGCGCTCGTAGGGTAATTCCAGTGTGTGTTCGCGTTATGGTGGAACAGGTAGTCGTTCATCGCCTCGACGACCTGACGCGGGACCTGGGTGCCACCCGGGCCGTCGAAGTACGCGACCGGGAGACCGTGATGCTCACGGTCGAGCGCGGGGAAGTCGTCTCTCACGCTGGTCGTCGTCATCCCTGCACCTCGCACCCCGCCCACTCCTCGAGCAGCCTCACGGTCTCCACGTGATCGGCTTCCTCGCCTAACGCCCGACGGGCGACGCGCAGCAGATCGGCCGCGCTCTGCGTGAGCGGCGACGGCACGCGGTTCTCGCGCGCGAACTCGGCGGCGATCGTTACATCCTTTTCCATGAGGGCGAGCTTGAACGTCCGCGGAAACGCGCGCGTGATGACGCGCTCCGTGAACAGGTTCTGCGAGACGTTCGACCGCCCGCTCGACGCGTTGATCACGTCCAGCGCCATCCGCGGCGATATCCCTGCCTTCGACAACGCGACGAGCCCTTCGCTCAGCGCCCAGATGTGAATACCGAGCAGCGCCTGGTTCACGGCCTTCACGGCGTCACCCGCGCCGACAGGGCCGCAGCGCACGATCTTCTTTCCGAACGCCTCGATCACGGGCCGGGCACGCTCGAACGTCGCCTCGTCCGCGCCGCACATGACCGTGAGGGTGCCCTGCTGCGCGCCCGATACCCCGCCACTCACCGGCGCATCCATGAAGGCGGTTCCGCGCTCGGCCAGCCGCGCCGCGATCCGCCGAGACGTGGCCGGGTCGCCGGAGGTGCAGTCGATGAACAACGACTGCGCCTCGAGACCGGCGAGCACGCCGTCCGGTCCGTCGAGCAACGCTTCCACTTCGTGCGATGTGGGGAGGCACGTGATGACGACGTTGGCGCCGCGCACGGCGTCCGCAGGCGTGGCCGCCACACGTGCACCGGTTTCTGTACCAAAAGTGTCGGCCCGTGACTTCGTCCGATTCCAGACGGCGAGCGAGAACGGAGGCTTGGCGAGATGCCGGGCCATCGGCGCGCCGATGGCACCGAGCCCGAGAAAGGAAACGTTCACGATGATTGCGGCTCGAAGGCGATGACCCTGCAGTGAACCAGCGTGGCGCAGCGAACGTCGGAAGGTCGTGGGGCCGAGGGTGCACGTCAACCGGCGTCGATCGACAACACCGATGCTCGGCCACGCTATACGTTTCCGCGCCGTGGTGTCGATCCTCACGATCTCGGGCATGGTCGCGGTCCACGCGAAGCGCGCGGTGTTCACCGCGCTCGCCGGCGTGCCCGGTGTTCTGTCGGCCGAGGTCGATATGGGGCGAGCGGTGGTCGAGCACGATGCGTCCACGACAACCGACGCACTCAGAGAAGCGATCGCGCTGGCCGGGTGCGAGGTCATGTCGGTGAGAATCGAGCGTCGCCTCCCGCTGACCGACCCGTGACGCGATACGACCACGATTGCGCTTGTTCCGCGCCAGGGGTGGTTCGTAACTTGACGCCCCGCCTCGGCAGGACCTTCACCGCACTCCGATGACGCCACCCCAGCGAAAGGAAGAACGCCCCATCGCGGCGCTGATCGCGCCCGATATTCTGGCGTTGCTGGAGGAATCGCCATCGGATGTCGCCGCCGAAACCGAGGAGATGCACGCGGCGGATCTCGCCGATGTCGCCGAGTCGCTCCCGATCGATCAGGTAAAGCTCCTCCTGCGCGTGCTGCCGGCGGATCGCGCGGCGGACGTGCTCGAGTATCTCGACGAGGAGCTGCGCGCCGAGGTGCTCGAGGAGATGCCTGCGGCGCAGGCGGCGCGGCTCGTCTCCGAGATGACGCCGGACGACCGCGTCGACGTCCTCGAGGAGCTCGAGGCAGAGCGCACGAAGGAGATCCTCGCCGAGATCCCGGCCGAAGCGCGTCGCGAGACGGAGGCGCTGCTCACCTACGCCCCGGATTCGGCCGGTGGTCTCATGACCACCGAGTTCGTGCAGCTTCCGGAGACGATGACGGTCGACGAGGCGCTGACGAGCGTCCGGCGCATCGCTCGCGCGGGGCGCCGCGAGGCAATGCACGCACTGTACGTGACTGACGCGAAGGGCTTGCTGCGCGGAGTCATGTCGCTGCGCGAGCTGCTCGCTGCTCCTGAAGGGTCGCGCATTGCGGACATCGCGTGGGAAGAGGTCGTGAGCGTGCCAGCGACCGCGGACCGCGCGGAGGTGGCGCGCATGACGTCAGAGTACGACCTCGTGGCGGTGCCGGTTGTCGACGATGCCGGGCGCGTGCTCGGCGTGGTGACGGTCGACGACGTCATCGACGCGATCGTCGAGGAGCAGACCGAGGACGTGCAGAAGCTCGGCGCGGTGCAGCCGCTCGAGGAGCCGTACTTCCAGGCAGGATTCTGGTCGATCGCTCGCAAGCGCGGCGGATGGCTCATCCTGCTGTTCATCGAGGAGATGTTCACCGGGACGGCGCTGCGGCACTACGAGGCGACACTCGCCAGCGCCATTGCGCTGACGTTCTTCATTCCACTCATCATCAGCTCGGGCGGCAACTCGGGATCGCAGTCCGCCACGCTGATCACGCGCGCACTTGCCGTGGGCGATGTGGAGATGCGCGATGCCCTGCGCGTGTTCCTTCGCGAGCTGGGTCAGGGTCTCGTGCTCGGCGCGTTCCTGGGCGCGATCGGATTCGGCCGAGCGCTCATGTGGGGGAATGGGACCGACGTGGCGTGGGTGGTTGCGTTCACCCTTCTGTTCGTCGTGATCACGGGCACGATCGTGGGCGCGATGCTGCCCCTGCTCTTCACCCGCGTGGGGTTCGACCCGGCCATCGCATCATCGCCGTTTGTGGCATCGCTCGTGGACGTGGCAGGAATCATCATCTACTTCAACATCGCGATCCACGTGCTGGGGCTGAATTGATTCGTATGGGGTCAGACTCCTTTTCCATCGAACGAACGCATTATCGAGGTGGACCCGAGAGGGCTGGCCGTCCGGCGGCGGCAGGGCCAGTCCCAAGTAGGTCAGTCATCGGTCGTCCGCTATCAGTCGTCAGTCCCGGTTCCTCCAGTGGTTCACCCAAGCGGCCTGCGGCGTTCGCTCCTATCGCGTAACGCAACTCGAGCAAACGGACTCTGATGTCTGATCACCGAAGACTGGTGACTGGCCCACTTCGGGACTTGCCGCACCGACTGAATGCGCGATGCTGACTCAGCGTGCGCCAATCGGCTCGGCGGCTGTGGAGCCCGGCCCTGCCGTTGGCATTTCGACTGTCTCTGCCTCGCTCGGATCCTCCGGAGTGAGGCCAACGATGCCCTGCTCGAGCCAGGCGTGTTCTCCGCGCAGTACCTGCATCGCGACTCGGTAAAGAGCCGGATCCGAAGGCCCGAATAACGCTCGGAAGTGCGCACGGATGCGCTGGCGCGCCTCGATGCAGAACGCGTCGGCGAGCACGATCGCCTCTTCGCGGCCTTGTTTCGCCAGCATCTGCGCCCGCGAGCACGCGGCGGCCATGGCGTAGAGCTCCGCACCAATGTCGACGGCGCGAAACAGCACCATCTGGCGACGCTCGAGCTTGGGACCGAACCGCACCATCGCGTGGAAGATCGCGCGCCCGAGCTTGTTGGTCGCGCGGTTCGCGAATCGCAGGTGTTTGGCGAGCCTGCCGAATTGCGTGTATGGACGCGGCCGCACGCGAGACAGCCAACGCGCCGGATACCACGTCGCGTAGAACGGCGCGGACTTCGACAGCGCGGCCAGCCGCTGCTGCATCGACGACTCCAGCGCCACGATGGGGAAGGCCAGCTTGAAGTGGTAGTCCACCGCCTCACGCGCAATGAACAGACGCATGATCTCCGACGAGCCCTCGAAGATCAGGTTGATGCGGAAATCGCGCATCGCGCGCTCCACGGGGATCGGCTTCTCCCCGCGCGCCTCGAGGGACTGCGCCGTCTCGTAGCCACGGCCACCGCGGATCTGCACGGCGTCGTCGACGATGCGCCAGCCCGCCTCCGTGTTGTACAGCTTCGCGATCGCGGCCTCGAGCCTGATGTCGTACCCGCCCCGCTCGTACAGTGCGGTCGACAGCTCCGCGACGGCCTCCATCGCGAACGTATTGGCTGCCATGCGCGCGATCTTCTGCGCGATCGCCTCGTGCTTGCCGATTGGCTGGCCCCACTGCACGCGCTCGTTGGCCCAGTCACGCACGACCCGGAGCAGCGCCTTGCCGACGCCGGCACAGCCCGCGGGGATCGTTAGGCGGCCGGTGTTGAGCGTCACGAGCGCCAGCTTGAGTCCCTTGCCCTCGCCCCAGAGAATGTTCTCCCGGGGTACGCGAACGTTGTTGAACCGGATGACGCCGTTCTCGATCGCCTTGAGCCCCATGAACCGGCAGCGGTGCACGATCTCGACGCCCGGGAACGACGCTTCGACGATGAACGCCGTGATCTGTTTCCGCGTTTTGCCCTTCGCGTCCACGACGTCGGGTGTGCGTGCCATGACGACGTAGAGGTCGGCGCGCGTACCGTTCGTGCACCACAGCTTCTGCCCATTGAGGATGAAGTACTTCCCATCCTCGGTCGGCGTCGCGGTGGTCTTCATGTTCGCCGGGTCCGACCCGGCGTCGACCTCGGTCAACGCGAACGCCGAGATCGCACCTTTCGCGAGCCGCGGGAAGTACTTTCGCTTCTGCTCCTCGGTGCCGAACAGCTTGAGCGGCTGGGGCACGCCGATCGACTGGCTCGCTGACAGCAGCGCGACGAGCGAGCCGTCCTTCGACGTCACCATCTCCATCGCACGCACGTACGAAAGCTGCGAGAGCCCGAGCCCGCCGTACTCCTTCGGGATCTTGATCCCGAACGCGCCCATCTCGCGCAGCTCCTGGACGTAGGCCTCCGGAATCTCACCGGTCCGATCCACTTCCTCCGATGGGAACCGCTCGAGGAAGGCACGTAATCGATCGAAGAACGGCTTGGCCCGTGTCGCTTCCACCGGGTCGTCGACGACCGGATGCGGATGGATCAGGTCGAGCCGGAACCGCCCGAGAAACAGCTCGCGGGCGAAGCTCGGATGCTCCCACTCGGTCTCACGCGCGGATTCCGCGACGTCGCGCGCTTCCTTCTCGGTGGCAAGGTGTGAAGTGTCAGCCATTTCGCGTGCCGGACGGTGTGAGCCTCCCAGGCTGCGTTTGCGTTGCATGAAGACGGCCACGCCGATCGGCCCGCGCGACGAACGCCGCGCCTACGAGCCCGATGACCGCAAAGGCGAACCACTGGATTGCGTACCCCAGATGTGGGCCCTCGTCGAGCAGCGGTGGAGGCAGCCGCGCCGGTGTCGAATCACGCGACGTCGGCACTCCGGGTGACCTGTTGTCGGTTGCCACGAGGATGAACGGCGCGATCGGATATGGCATCCGCTTCGCCAGCGAGTCGTATTGCAGGCGCCGAACTACTCGCGGATTGCTCGTCGACGATACCATTCCGTGGCCGCCGCGGGGAATCCCGACGAGATACCCCGTGACCGCCGTCGCGTTCGGCTCCCGCCATCGAATGAAATCCACACTCATCGCATCCGCGGCGTAGACCCAGCCGCGATTGACCAGCACCGCGGTGTCGGTCCCCGGCAGACGAAGCGGCGTCAGGATGTTCGCGCCGGGCGACCCCTCGTGCGTTCGCGCCGCGAGGGAAAGCTCGTGATCCCAATCGTAGGTCCCGGCTGCCGTTGCGCGGCGGTACTCCGCCGTAGCGGTGTCACGCATGGCCTCGAGCGCCGGGGCCGGCGGTCTGGACAGCCGCTCCGCGAGCTTCGCGTTGGTCGCCCGCCGCTCGGCAAGTCGGTGCAGCTGCCAGAAGCCGAGGCGCACGCATCCCGCCGCGACGAGGATCGCGAAGATCACGAAGCCGATGGCGCGACGGCTCACGTTGAAGGTGGGAAGAAGTCGAGCACACCGAAAATTACGCCCGGGATGCTGGAAAGACGAATGCCATCGCGGAACTTCACCGGTGTCGGAAGTTGCGTGCCTAACGATGCGGCACCCGGCGGTAAGGGCGGCTGGTGGCTGACTGCTCGTGCTGGCTGCTGGCTGACGCTAGCTGAGGAGCCACAAACGTGTCATTCCGAGCACAGCGAGGAATCCAGTCCTCCCGGTAGAGAGGAGAGCCCTCGGTCGGGACGACGGCGATTCCTCGCCTCCGCGCCTGCGGCGCTGCGCTCGGAATGACACGGCTCCGGGCCTTTCCCGCCTTTCCCGCCTTTCCCGCCTTTCCCGCCTTTCCCGCCTTTCCCGCCTTTCCCGCCTTTGCGCCTTTGCGCCTTTGCGCCTTTGCGCCTTTGCGTCCGTCGCCCGTCCCCCGTCCCCGGCAGTCGCCAGTCGCCCGTCCCCCGTCCCCGGCAGTCGCCCGTCGCCCGTCGCCTAAAACAACGACATCTGCTCCCCCAGCTGATCCGGCTCCACGGGACGCTGGTGAAGTAGTCGCTGAAGATCCCGCGCCGAGGCGGGACTGTGGCCAGCGTAGTGGTTGTTGACGTAGCCGTACACCGTCTTCACCCGCCGTCCGAGAGCGGCAATGACCGCCGCCCAGGACTCGAGCTCACGCGACCGATCGACCTGGATGCGCGAGTAGTCCACGAGATCGCGGTTCGGCCCCATCCATCGAAGGTAGGCAAAATCCGACGTGGGCCGATCGGCCAGCGCCATCATGACCTTTCGTGGAATCCAGCGCGCGTCCACCAGCGCGACACCCACGTTATGCTCGGCGAGCAGCGCAATGATGCCGTCGTGAATCCACCCGCGCTGACGGAACTCCACCGCCACGCGCATGTCGCGCGGGATGAGCGGGAGGAAATTCGCGAGGGCCGGCAGCTCGGACGGCGCGAAGTCCGGCCCGAGCTGCATCAGCACCGGCCCGAGCTTCGAGCCCAGCTCGCGCGCGCGATCGAAGAACAGGGCCGCGAGGTCCGCCGAGTCACGCAGCCGGTTCTCGTGCGTGATCTCCTGCGGCAGCTTGAGCGCGAACGAGAAATCCGGCGGCGTCCGATCGGCCCATCCGCGAACCGTCTTCGCTGCGGGAATCGCGTAGAACGTGGAGTCCACCTCGACCGTCGTGAACGCGCGCGCATACACGGCGAGGAAATCGGCCGGCCGGGTTTCCGGAGGATAGAACGGTCCCACCCACGCATCGTAGTTCCATCCCTGCGTGCCGATGCGAACGTCGCCGAGGTCGTTGCTCATCGCGACACAATCGATGGCGTGAATCTGCGATGTCAAGTTGAGGTCGGTCCCGATCTTGCCTTCAGATCGGCGGAACGAATCGACCACGAATGCCGGAGGCGCATGTATGGATGAGATGGATCGCAGGAACGCGGGGGAGGATCCCACGATCATGGGCAACGACGTCCCGCGCGAGCCGATGCATGACGATCGCGACGTCACCGCAAAGCCGGTGCGCGACGAGGCGACGACCGCGGATTACGTCGGCGAAGCGGCGGGCGGAGTCTCGGGCGGACTTGCCGGGGCAGCGATCGGCTCGATCGGTGGGCCCGTTGGAACGCTCATTGGCGGCCTTGCCGGAGTGATCGGTGGCTGGTGGGCCGGACGCTCGATCGCCGAAGCGGCCAAGGACTACGGCGACGTCGATGACCGGTACTATCGCACACACTACGACCGCGCGCGTACCGGTTCGCGATCGTTCGATGACGTGCGACCAGCGTATCAGCTCGGACATATCGCGAGCAGGAATCCCGACTATCGCGGCCGCGACTTCGATACGGTGGAATCGGATCTTCGTCGTGGGTGGTCGGACGAGGTCGGCGCGCGGCACGGTGACTGGGCGTCGGTGCGTGACTACGCACGCGAAGGCTACACGCGCGGCACCTCGACGCTCGCCGCGACGTCGGCTGGCTCCATCGACAGCGCGGTGCGCACGAGCGAACAGCTCGACCGACCTGGCGATCATTCCGCGCATGCGGCAGACCGCGTAGCCGACGCGGAACATCGCATTGGCGACGCCGCGCGACGCGGCGCTCACAAGGTCGCGGATGCGGTGGATGACGTGAAGGACCGCATCGACGGGAACCCCGCGTCGAAACCCGGGCCTGATCCTACGGACAGACGGCCGTAAAGGCCGGGGACGGGGGACAGACGACGGGCGACGGTTGACTACGCAGTCTACAGTTCCCCGTCGTCCGTCCCCCGTCCCCGCCTTCCTAACGATACGTCTCGAAAAATCCGCTCCCCTGCCCGTCGAGCGGCACGCCTCCAACTCGCCCTGAGATTCGAGCCGTCCCCTTCATCTGAATGAAGTAGGGCCGCGCCAGCGCGCGACCGGCCAGCGTCTCGCCACGTTCCGCATTCGGCTCGCGGGTATCCGTCCCCGCGGCATCCTCGATCGTCAGCTCGACGCGGAGCGTGTCGTCGCCTCGCGCGTCGGCGAACACCGCCCGCGACGGTACCCGCACATCCCGGCCACCCACACGGATCGTGCGGCCATCGGTATAATCGATGCGCTGCGGACGGAACAGCGACCGGAACCCTAACGAGTCCACGAGGTAGACGAACAGCGGCACCTCACTGTTCACGCTGTCCGGCGGCTGCACACGGCCATATAGGAACGTGTACGCGCCGGCCCGCGCGGCGCCCCACTCCCACGTCACCCCGCGCCACACGCCCCAGTTGTGATCGTGATACGCCTGCGCGCCGTCGAACCGCTCGCACGCGCCGCGAACGCAGATCGTGCCCGTGGCCGAGGCGCGCAAGCCGGGAACCACGTACCCGGAGACGAACCCCTCGCCGCCCAGGGCAGCTCCGGGGAAATACGCGCCCGGAGCGGGCGTCACGACGAGATCGACGACCGCACTGCCGGCCCCGCGCTCACCCGGCGCGCGTGCGTGGACAACGTAGCGTCCGGCGCTGTCCACGCTCACGCGCCCACTCCCGATGCGCAGATCGGCGTTCCATGTCGAGAACGAGACGGAATCGTCAGGAAACGTGGCCGCGAACCGCCGGGCCGGCTTCCCTTCTTCGTGCAGCGTGAGGAGCACCTGACCGCCCCATCGCCCGTCCGGGACGTCGCCACCGACAATGAAGGAGAGGAAACCCCATCGCTTCCGGTCGGCCGACAGCACGTTGAAGTAGTGCCATTCTCCCCAGCTCTCGCGGTTCTCGGCGTTTCGCGGTGGGAGATGAAAGTGATCGATGTCCGCGCGCAGCTCCGCCGACGTCGGCGCGCGCCAGCGCCTATCGAGGTCGTCGTCCTCCCAACGACCATGGGCCAGCGCGGGAACCGCCCCCACGAGCGCGGACCGGGATGGCAGCTCGCCGGTGGCGCGGACCGCCCGTTCGCGACCATCAGGCGTGCGCAGATACACGAGCTTGTCGACGATCTGCGGCGCGACCGCCCTCACGCCGGGCGCATTGCGCGGATTCGACAGCAGCTGAAGGTCCAGGAACCGCGCGTTGCTGATCGAGAAGAACAGGCCGCCGACGCCTCCGGTTTTCATCACCTCGACATCGATGCCCTCCGGGAGGACGGTGATGTCACCGCCGCCCACCAGCCGTTCGTCCCGAGCCTGCGTCAGCAGCGCTTCACCGATGGCGAGCAGCACGATCATGACACCCACACCCAGCCCGAAACCACCAAGCAGCAGCGCCGACCGCCACGGGCGCAGCGTGAGATTTCTGCTCGCGAGCAGCCCGATCATGCGCGCCTCAGGAGTGGCTCGTCTCGAATGACACGCCCGTCGAGCATGTGGATGACTCGCCGCGCCGCACCGGCCAGCTTCTCATCGTGCGTCACCACCACGATCGTCATGCCATCGCGGTTCAACCGATCGAACAGGGCAATGACGTCGGCGCCGGTCCGCGCGTCGAGCTCGCCCGTCGGCTCGTCGGCGAGCAGCACGATCGGGCGATTCGCGAGCGCCCGCGCGATCGCGACGCGCTGCTGCTCTCCGCCCGACAGCTCGGCCGGCCGGTGATCGGCGCGCGCCGCCAACCCCACGTAGCCTAACAACTCGCGCGCCCGCTCACGCCGCTCGGTTTGCGAGACCTTCGCTTCGGCCATCGGCAGCTCGACGTTCTCCTGCGCGGTGAGCACCGGCAACAGGTAGAATCGCTGGAAGACGAACCCGATGTTCGTCAGACGAAACCGAGTCGCCGCCTTGTCCGGCAGCGCGCTGACCGCCGTCCCACCGATCGTCACGCTGCCTGTGGTCGGCCGGTCGATGGCGCCGAGCAGGTTGAGCAGCGTGGACTTGCCACAGCCTGACGGCCCGACGATGGCGACGTACTCGCCCTGCGTGACGTCGAGCGAAACGCCGCGGACCGCGTGGACTGGCTCGCCCGAGCGCGGGTAGTCGCGGTGTGCGTCACGAACCCGCAGGAGCGGCTGACCGCTCATCCGACCGCCTCCTCGCGCAGCGTCGCGGAGATGGGGAGCGACGCCGCCCGCCAGGCCGGATAGATCCCGGCCGCGATGCCCGACACGACGAGCAGGCCCAGTGCGCGGAACGCCGAGTTGGGCTGAAACAGGAAGAAATCGATCGCGTCGGGCAGCCCGGGAAAGCCTCGCAGGATCGAGTTCAGCCATCTGGCCGTGAAGACGCCGAGGATGAGGCCGGCCGCAGCGCCCGTTAGGCTCAAGCCGATCCCCTCGATCACGATCTGGTGCACCACGTGGCTTCGCGACACTCCGATGGCCCGCATGATGGCGATCTCGCCAATGCGCTCGTTGACGCTCACGGTCACGATCGTCGTCACGAGCAGAAACCCCACGATGAGGCTCACCGCGCCGAGGATGAACGCGAGCTGGCGAAAGTAGCTCAGGCGGTGCTCCGCTTCGGCGACCGCACCGGCCGTGGACAGCGCGGTCACCCGAGGCAGCGCACGCTCGATCGCTACCCGGGCCGCCTCCGGATCGACGTTAGGTGCGGTCCGCACCATGAACAGCGAGACGCGATCGCTCCGGCTGGCGCCGGCCATGGCCTGCACGCTCGCGAGCTCCAGGGCGGCGGCGCGGTCGGTCGCGCTCAGGTACGTGAAACGGGCGCGTCCGGAAACGACAACGCGGCGTCGGCCGGTGTACGTCCGCAGTTGCGGATCGAACCCGACCGCGACATCGAGCGTGTCGCCAATTCGCGCGCCGATCGCCCGCAACAGCGCATCGCTCGCAACGAGCCCGTTCGCGGCCGGATCCTGGCCCTCGAGCAGCTGGTAGTCACCCTGCACCGCGGGATCGACTCCGAGCGCAAACGCGGAGACCGGCTCGCGGCCGCCCAACACGTGGATCGTCGTGCCGAGGACCGGTGCGACGGCGGTTACGCCGGCAATCCGACCGATCGCGGCCGTCGCGTCTCGCGCCTGGCCGATCGTCGCCTCGGTGTCGAACGGCAGCGTACCGCGAGGCGACACCCGAATGGTGAAGCCGTTGCGGCCGAGGAGGCTCGCGAACGACTGGCGCATCCCGGTGGCCAGCATCACCATGTCGAGCAGCATCGCCGCCGACACGGCAACGCCGAGCACGGCCAGCAACGTTCGACTCGCGTGCCGGCGGAGCGACAGCGCTGCGAGCTGGAACCGCATCAGCGGCCGAACAGGGTGAGCGGTGGCGTGCGCGAAAGCCGGCGCGCGGCGAGCGCTCCCGCACCAACCCCGAGGACGAGCGACAGCAGCACGGAGTACGTGACGGTCCCCGGCGTGACGATCGCAAACCGCAACGGCGTCCGATACACGGCCTGGTAGTGCGCATTGACGAACGCCGACACGGCGAACCCCAACCCCACGCCGAACAGGCTGCCTAACAGCGCGACGAACGACGACTCCAGCATCACGGTCCGAACCACAGTCGCCCTCGAAATGCCCATGAGCCGCATGGCGGCGACGTCGCGACGCCGCTCGTCCACCTTGAGGAGCATGATGCACAGGAGGAACGTCGCGCTCGCGACAATGGTGATGATGCCGATCGCGCGGTGAAACCGACTCACCACCACGAACGTCTTCGACGTTTCCACGGCGATCTCACGCGACGGATAGGCGTGAAACCCGAACGCCAGCGCGTTGATGTGGCGGAGCGCAGAATCGGCGGCGACTCCACCGGTCGTCGCTATCGCGTAGCGATCGACTCGATCGCCGTACCCGATGAGCTCCTGCAGCTGCCCGAGGTGCATGCGGATACGGTACTCGCTCCGCGCGACCTCCGATGGATCCGCCCGCCGCCGAACGATCGCGGAGACTCGGACGGTGTCTCCGCCACTGCGTCCGGGTTCCGACGCAAGAACCACGAGGTCGCCCAGATGTAGCCCGGCGTCGGTCGCCAGCCGCTCGTCGATGGCTATCGACCGGACCAGCCCCCTCCAGGGCGGGACCGAATCGATGCCTTGCGCCCGCACGGGCTTCGGCGTGAGAGCGGCCGCAATCATGAGCGGCGCGAGCCACGTTCGCAGCTGGCCTGCTGCTGTCCTGGTCACCCGCGAAATCTGGTGCGCCGAGCGCAGCCGCGGAGGCTGCGGACCGCGCCGGTCAGCGCCTCGTCGCGTGACGAGCCCACGTCGCCGTGTCCTTGAGCGACTCCCGGGACTCCTGCAGCGAGTACGTCGGGGATTTGACCGTGGTTACGCCGCGCTTCACCATCAGTGCGCCAGCCACGAGCTCCAGTGCCCCAATGATCAGCGTGCCCGCCCAGTAGTTGTGCCCGAGCGCCGCGGAAACGCCAACGATAAGGAGCACGGTCAGGGCGACCGCGGCAACGATCCCAAAGGCGAGCGCAAGCGCCAGCCGAATGGACCCGTCGACAGTCGTGTGCACACTCTCGTGCAGCTCGAGCTTCGCGAGCCGCACTTCATCACTGGCCAGACGCTTCGAGTCGTCACCAAGGCGGCGGACGAGATCCGGAATCCCCGTGTCGGGATCGATCTGTGTAATCGGTTGAATGGCCACTGATACCTCGCTGCGAGCTGCTCGATCGACTCTCGCCGATAGGCGCAAGGAGCATTCCCGGACGCCACGTCGCTTGCCGCCCCGCGTGTCGGAGTGCGAGCTTAGCGCGACCCTTTCCGGAGCCGAGCGACCGCATGGCCGTCACCGTTACGAGCGTCGAACAAACCGCCGCCGCCGTCCCCAGACGCGGCCGCCTCCTGCAGGTGCTCGGCGTTGCATTCGGGGTCGCTATCATCGTCGGCAATACCATCGGGTCGGGGATCCTTCGAACCCCAGGCACCGTTGCCGGACTGCTGCCGAGCCGGGGCATGTTCCTGCTCGCGTGGCTCGCCGGCGGGGCCTACGCGCTGCTGGGGGTGATCTCGCTCGCGGAGCTCGGGGTGATCGTGCCCAGATCGGGCGGACAGTATGTGTTCGCCCAGCGCGCCTTCGGCTCGTACGCCGGGTTCATTATCGGCTGGAGCGATTGGGTGTCGACGGTCGCCGCCTTCTGCGCGGCGGCGATTCTCATCGCGGAGTACTCCGGGGCGCTCATTCCTCCACTGGCGAATTCGCGCCTCGCGGTCGGCGTCGGCGTCGTGGTGCTGTTCACCGTTCTGCAATATCGCGGTGTGAAGTGGGGCGACGCGGTTCAACAGGCGACCACGCTGCTCAAGGCGTTGGCGTTCGCCGCGCTGATCGTCGCGTGCTTCGCACTCGCGCCAGTGTCGGGCCCGGCCGCCGCCGGCCCCTCGGCGCCAGCGCCCGCAGTCGGCATTGCAGCCGTCGTGCTGGCCATGCAAGCGGTGATCTACACGTACGATGGCTGGAACGGGATGCTGTACTTCTCGGAGGAAGTGCGCGACCCTGGCCGGGAGATCCCGCGCGCGATGTTCGGCGGTGTCGCGGCCATCATCGCGATCTATGTCCTGGTGAACGTCGCGTTCGTCCACGTGTTAGGCATCCCGGGGCTCGCCGCGAGCGACTTCGCGGCCGGGGCGGCGGCACAGGCACTGTTCGGAGGGCACGGCGACGCGATCGTGCGCTCGCTCCTCATCGTCGGACTCCTCAGCGGCATCAACGCGTACGCGCTGATGTCCCCGCGCATTCTCTACGCAATGAGTCTCGACGGCCTGTTCCCGAAATGGGGGACGACGGTGAACGCGGGCGGCACGCCGACATACACGCTCCTGCTTTCCGGCGCGCTCGCCATCGGCTTCCTGCTCACGGGGACATTCAACTCCGTCATCGCCGTGGCCGCGTTCTTCTTCGTCCTGAACTACGTCTTCTCGTTCGCCGCGGTGTTCAAGCTTCGGCGGACGATGCCCGATGCCCCGCGCCCATACAGGGCGTTAGGCTACCCGTACACCACGGGGTTCTCGCTGCTCGGCGGCATGGCGTTCCTCATCGGCGCGATCGTCACCGATCGGCGGAACTCACTCGTTGCGCTGGGCCTGCTCGCCGTCAGCTATCCCGTCTACGCCATGACGGTGCGTGCTGCGCGCCGCTCGCCTACGTCGGGGTGACGCGCTCGACCAGTATCCGGCCCGCGAGGGCGTGACCGATCTGATGTTGCGCGCCGCCGACGCGCACGGTGAGCGGCCCCTCGAACGGGGCGCGCTCGCCGACGGCGACCTGAACACCTGGACGGATACCTAACGAATCCAGGTAGCGGAGCAGCTCGTCGTTCTCGTCGCCCACGCGCACGACCAGCGCGCGCATGCCGGTCGCGACGTCGGCGAGTGAGCTGTGGCGCGTCTCGTCGATGACACCGTCGCGCGTGGGTATCGGCGCGCCGTGCGGGTCGGTCACCGGCTGGCCGATCGCGGCCGCCATGCGGTCGATCAGTTCGTCGGACGCAGCGTGCTCGAGACGCTCCGCTTCCGGATGGACCTGATCCCACGGATAACCGAGCGCCTGGACGAGATACGCCTCGATCACGCGATGCCGTCGAATCGTGCGCAGGGCCGCGCGGCGGCCGGCGTCCGTCAGACGCACGCCGCGGTACCGCTCGTAGGCGAGAAGTCCCTGCTCCGCGAGACGACGAACCATCCCGGTGACTGATGCGGGCGCGATCTGGAGGCGGCTCGCGATGTCGTTGGTCGCCGCGGCGGATCCACTCAGCTCGGCCTCGTAAATGGCCTTGAGGTAGTCCTCGACCGGCGCAGTCAGCCCCACCAGGCGGGGCTCGACCGCAGTGTGTGCGGGCGTCACGCTCGATCGCCGGGGGGAGCGCTGGCCCGTCACGTGGCCGCAGCCTTCTGCTTCACCCCTGCCGGAGCACGGAGCAGGAGAACCGGCACGCTCGTCATGTGCCGGACGGCATTCGCGACACTCCCGTAGATGAGATCGGCGATGAACCGGTGGCCGTGCGTCGACATCGCGATGAGATCGCAGTGCTCTCGCTCCGCTGCCGCCGCGATCTCGGTGGACGGGTCACCGGTCGCGAGGAGTGCTTCGGCCGACAAACCTTCCGCCGTCAGTTCACTGGCGAGGCGCTCGATGTACGTCCGGTCGTCGCGCATCTCCTCCGACTCGCGCAGGTTGAGATGCTGGATGTTGCGCGCAGCCCAGCCGTCTGCGACGTGAATCAGCACGATTGACGCTCCGCAATACCGCGCGAGTTGCCGCACGTGATCCAGGATCCGCTCGTCGTAGCTCGAGTTCTCGACCGGAACGAGAATGCGGTGATACATGTCAGGCAAGCCACTGGCGGAACGTCTTGACGAGCAGCCATGCGTTCAGCGCCGCGATCACGAACGCCACGAGATAGGCGAGCACCTTGACCCAGGTGGAGTTCGCGAACTCTCCCATCTTCTCGCGGTCGGACGTGAACATCACGAGCGGAAAAACGGCGAACGAGAGCTGCAGGCTGAGCACGACCTGGCTCAGCACCAGGAGTTTTGCCGTACCGCTTTCCCCGTACAAGATGGCGACGATGGCGGCCGGCACAATGGCAATCGCGCGCGTGATGAGTCGCCTCAGCCACGGCCGGATACGGATGTTGAGGAACCCCTCCATCACGATCTGGCCGGCGAGTGTTCCGGTCAGCGTCGAGTTCTGGCCGGACGCCAGCAACGCCAGCGCGAACACGATGCTCGCCGCGCCGACGCCCAGAAGCGGTGAGAGCAGCTGATACGCGTCCTGAATCTCGGCGACCTGGGTATTGCCTGATCGATGAAACGTCGCCGCTGCCACGATGAGGATCGCCGCGTTGATGAACAGCGCGAACGACAGCGCGATCGTGGAGTCCACGAACGCGAACCGCACAGCCTCCCGCTTCCCCTCCTGGCTGAGGTCGTACTTTCGCGTCTGCACGATGGAGGAATGCAGATAGAGGTTGTGCGGCATGACCGTCGCGCCGAGGATCCCGATCGCGATGTAGAGCATCTGCGGGTCGCGCAGGATCGTGGGGCTGGGTACGAACCCGCGCAGTACGCCGCCGAGCTCCGGACGCGACACGATGAGCTCGAACAGGAAACAGAGGCCGACGGTCGCAACCAGCGCGATGACCAGCGCCTCGAGCACGCGGAATCCCTTGTTCTGCAGGTACAGAACGAGGAGCACGTCCAGCGCCGTGATTCCAACGCCCCACGCGAGCGGGATTCCGAAGAGCAGGTTGAGCGCGATCGCGGTGCCAATGACCTCCGCGAGATCGCAGGCCGCAATGGCGATCTCGCAGAGCACCCACAGACCGAAATTGACGCGAGGCGAGAAATGATCCCGACACGCCTGGGCCAGATCGCGGCCCGACACGATGCCGAGCTTCGAGGCCAGTCCCTGAAGCAGGACGGCCATCAGATTCGATATGAGGATGACGCTGAGGAGCGTATAGCCGAACTGGGACCCGCCAGCGAGATCGGTGGCCCAGTTGCCGGGGTCCATGTAGCCAACGGCAACGAGATAACCCGGACCGGCGAACGCGAGGATCTTCCGCCACCACGTCGAGCCCGTGATTGGAACGCTTCGGTAGACCTCGGCGAGGCTCGGCGTGACCCGAGAGAGTCTCCAGCCAGCATCCTCGGCGCGCGTGACGGGCCTCGGGCTCGGCGGTTCCAGTTCCGGCGGGACTAGTCGCGGTGCGGACATGGACGAGAGCGGACGCACGCGCGTCCAACAGGAAGTTGGTTTATCGGAAATATGTTTTTAGGCTCACCTAACATAGGGCGGTGTGTTCGTTCCGGCAAGAGAAGTCGGCGGGTCTACCTTCGATTTCCTGATTCCCTATTCCCGATTCCCGACCAAGGCCTGCAGGTTGCGCAGGATTCGCTCCGTCATCCCCCACACGATGTGCCCGCCGAGCAGGTAGCTCGGCACGCGCCAGGTCGCGCCGCGCGCGCTGACCTCGGATTCGACGGTGAGCGCCGGGTCTTCGAGCGCCGTTAGGCCGACCCAGAAAGCCGACGCCACCTCGTCGCTCGTCTCGATGGCGACGTCGGGCGACACGATGGCAACGAACGGCGTCACGATGATCGGAGGCAGCGTGGGTGTCCGCGGTCGCAGCTCGTCGAGCATGCCTAACACGATGCCATCGCGCGCGAGGTCTATCCCCGTTTCCTCTCGTGTCTCGCGAATTGCGGTGTCCTGCAACGTGGCGTCGGACGGATCGCGACGCCCGCCGGGCAACGCAATATGGCCACTCCACGGATCGTTCGCGCGCTCCGAGCGCTTGATCAGCAGCAGCTCGATGACGTCGGCGGCGGTGCGACGGAGGACGATGGCCACGGCGGCGCGCCGCGGGGCACCGTCGTCCGGCGCCAGAAGGGCCGGCCGTGTCGCCAGGACGTGGCTGAGCCGCCGAAGCGTCGGATGGTCGACGAGCGTGTTCGCGTCGCCTGGCACTGCTAGTCCTCGACCGGCCCCCCGATGGCAATCCACGCGCCGAACCCGTCGGCCATCGACGAAACGTGCTCGTACCCCATCTGCTGCAGCGTGTCGGCCGCGAGCGCCGACCGATTTCCCCGCGCGCAGTAGATGACGATCGTTTCCTCGCGACCGACGCGCGCCTCGATGTTCGACTCGAGGTTTCCGCGCGGAATGTGCATGGCGTTAGGCAGGTGACCCAGGTTCCACTCGTTGGGCTCGCGAACATCCAGGAAGATCACGGCGGCGTTCTTCTGCAGCATCTCGAGCACTTCGCGGGGTGTGTGCTCGCGGATCCGCCGCTTTGCCTCGTTCACGAGGTCCGTCCCGGTCTTGTAGGGCATCGGTCGTTCGATCAGGCGATCGTCAGGTGAGGTTGAACAGCGAGCGTGCGCCGGTCGGCGTCGAGTGACGCCACGGCACCGAGCGGCAACGTCCACTGGTCGGCAATGTGGCCAATGGGCGCGCCGATGATCGTGGGGACGTCGAGCAGCGCGGCAATTTCACCCACGACGTCATCGAGGGCTCGAGCGCCGTCATCGGCGGCCTCCGGGCAGTTGGTGCACGCGCCGAACACGATGCCTCGCACACCGTCGAGAAGCCTGGCGAGCAGCAATTGCCGCATCATGCGATCGATGCGATACACCGGCTCATCGATGTCCTCGAGTACCAGGATCGCATCGCGGAGCCGCGGCGCGAACGACGTGCCCGCGAGAGCGCTCAACAACGCGAGGTTCCCGCCAGCGAGTGTTCCGACTGCCACGCCGCCGTGAAGTACCCGCGCGCCGTCCGCCGTCCCGCACGAATCACCACCATGCGCGAGCGCACAGGCGAACGAGCGGCGCGAGAACGGCGTGAGCTCGGCGCGCGCCGTCGGTCCGTGGTAAGTCACCAGGTCGCTTCGCAGCGCGAACGCCGAGTGCAGCGCCGTGATGTCGGAATAGCCGATGATGGGCTTTGGTCGTCGCGCGGCTGCCGCATAGTCGATCGACTCGAGGATCCGCATCGTTCCGTATCCACCGCGCAGGCACCAAACGGCGTCGATCGCATCATCGCGAAGCGCACCGTTGAGGTCCGCAGCTCGCAGATGGTCCGGCCCGGCGAAATAGCCGTCGCGCGCGAGCACATGCGCGCCTACTACGGGCTCCCAGCCGAACGATCGCACGTTGGCCGTTGCGCGTGCGAGGTCCCCCTCGATCCTCAGTGGCCCCGCTGGCGCAACGAGCGCAACTCGGGCTCCTTCACTCAGCAGTGGAGGTCGGCGTCGCGCAGCAAAGGCTCGAGGCTGTTCGTGATTCACATCACACCCTGGCACATGCGTTGCCCCACTCACCCTCGCAGCGTGTAGCGGACTATTCCACTGCACGCTCGAGCAGTCAAAATACGCTGGAGGGTAGACGCATGGCGGACCAGAACAGGAATCGTGGGTCGAGCGGCGACGAGATGGATCGCGACTCGGGAATGCACGGCAACTCGGGATCGCAGGGCGGATCGCCGGGAGGCTCATCCGGAAGCTCGGGAGGCGGGTCGTCGTCTCGTGGCAGCACAGGTAGCCAGGGCGGGTCGGGTGGCTCGCGGTCTGGCGGAATGGGCGACGAAGACGAGCTGACCAGAGGCACGAGCGGGTCGGGACGTTCTGGCTCGTCAGGCGCGGGAAGTGGCTCATCGGGAAGTGGCTCATCGGGAAGTGGCTCATCGGGCGGCAGCGGCGGAACGAGTGGGACCGGCGGCAGTGGCGGCGGCGGTGGGGGAATGGGTGGCTCGGGCGGCGGCAATCGTGGCGGAATGGGCGGCTCTGGCGGATCGGGTGGATCGTCGGGTGGTTCGGGTAGCTCGCACGGATCCGGCGGCTCGTCAGGCGGATCTACCGGCAATCGCTGACCCTCAGATGGTCCGAAGCACGTTGTTGAAAGGGCGACCCCAACGGGTCGCCCTTTTCACGTCCGGCCCTACATTAGCTGCGCATGTCCCTGACCACGCGCGTGATGATCGCGCTCATCGTTGGCGTCGCTGCGGGTGTAGCCATCGCAAGCAGCGGCTCCCCGATGCTTGCGCGCGGAGCGATGGCGGTAGAGCCACTCGGTACGCTCTGGATCAACGCGATCCGGATGACCGTGATTCCTCTCGTTGTCGGCAGCCTGATCGTCGGCATAACGAGCGCACCCAACGCCAATGCCATCGGCCGAGTCGGCCGAGGGGCGATCGTGTTCTTCATCGTCACGCTATTCGCCGGTGCAGGATACGCGGCGGTGATCGCCCCCCCACTGATTGACCGCATTCCCCTCGACCCCGCCGCGATCGCGTCCATGCAGGCGAGCGCGAAGACGGCGAGCGGCACGGTCGCACAGAGCGCGAACGTTCCGACGTTCACGCGCTGGCTCGTTGACCTCGTTCCCGCGAATCCGATCAAGGCCGCCGCCGACGGCGCGCTCCTCCCCATCATCGTTTTCACCCTGCTGCTCGGTCTCGCGCTGCTGACGCTGCCCGCCGAACGTCGAGACCCGGTCGTCGCGTTCTTCCAGGGACTCGGTGATGCAGCGCTGGCGGTGGTGCGGTGGGTGCTGGAGCTCGCCCCCATTGGGGTGTTCGCGCTCGCACTGCCCCTCGCGACGCGCATGGGGGCATCCGCCGCGGGCGCGCTCGCCGGTTTCGTTGCTACGGTCATTTTCATCACGGTGTCGTTCTGCGTCGTGATCCTCTATCCGGTCGCGGTCATCGGCGGACGAATCCCATTGGTGCAGTTCGCGAAGGCCATCCTGCAATCTCAGGCCGTGGCGTTCAGCTCACGCTCATCGCTCGCCGCGCTCCCGGCGATGATCGAGAGCGCGCGCACGCGCCTTGGCCTGCCCGCCGAGATCTCGGGCTTTTTCCTGCCGCTTGCCGCATCGACGTATCGCGTCGCTGGTGCCGTTGCTCAGCCCACCGCCGTGCTGTTCATCGCGCGTCTGTACGGCGTCGAGCTGACGGCCACGCAGATGCTGTCCGTCGTGCTCACGGTAGTGCCCACGACGTTCAGCGTGCCGGGGATCCCTGCCGGATCGATCATCGTCATGGTCCCGATTCTCATGGGCGCTGGCCTGCCCGCGGAGGGCATTGGCGTGCTGCTCGGGATCGACGCGATCACCGACATGTTCCGCACGGCCGCCAACGTCACGGGCGACATGGCCGGCGCCGTCGTGCTCGGCCGACGGGCGCGTGCCACGGCCGCCGTCGCACTGCAACCGGCGAGCGAGCCCACACCCTGACGCGCGCCTCCCGCCACCAGTCGCGCCACGCGCCGTGAACGATCTCGCGCTCGCGAGCCTTGTCGCGTCGCCGTGGATCTTCGTACCGCTCGCGACGATCTGGCGCATCCGCCACTCGCGCGAGCTCGCGCGCGACAGCGCGAGCGTTTCACCCGGCGGACCGCTGGTCTCGGTCGTCGTTCCGGCACGTGACGAGCGCCGGAACATCGAGTCGTGCGTGCGGTCGATCCTCGCCGGCGGCTACCCGAACATCGAGGTCGTGGTCGTCGACGACCGATCGACTGATGGCACGGCGGACGTCGTCCGGGCGATCGCGCGCGACGACGAGCGCCTAACGCTGATCCAGAACCCGCCGCTCCCCGACGGATGGTTCGGCAAGCCGTGGGCCTGCGCGACCGGCGCGCGGTCGGCTCGCGGTGAGATCATCTGCTTCACCGATGCCGACGCGCGCCACGGCCGCGATCTCGTCGCCCGCGCCGTCAACGGCATGACCGCACGCCGGCTCGACATGCTGTCGGTGGCGGGTCGCCAGGAGCTCGGCAGCTTCTGGGAGCGCATCGTCCAGCCCCACGTCTTCTGGATGATCGCGTCACGCTACGGTGGAACCGAGACGGTCAACCGGTCGAAGCGCGCCGAGGACAAGATCGCGAACGGGCAATGCATCTTCGTCCGGCGATCGGCTTACGTGTCGATCGGCGGACATGAGGCGGTGCGCAACCAGGTGGCCGAGGACGTGGCACTCGCACAGCGGCTCTTCGCGGCCGGCAGGCGCACAGAGCTCATTCTCGGTCGCGACGAGTTGACGACGCGCATGTACACATCGCTGCGCGAGATCATGGCGGGGTGGCGGAAGAACATCTTCGCGGGCGGCCGCGAGGCGATGCCGTGGGGGCGCGTCGGGCAAGCGATATTCCCCGCCCTGCTGCTGTTGTCGCCACTCCTGACGCTTCTTCCGCTCGTCGGAGTCGTCGCCGGCGCGCTCGCGGGCGGACCTCGCTGGCTCCTGCTCGCGTCGGCCATCGCGCTCGCGGCCCAGGTGATCACCTGGGCCGCGGTCTATCGGTGGATGGGCGCGCCGATGCGGTTTGCCGCCCTGTTCCCGTTAGGCTCCATCATTGTCGCGATCATCGCGGTCCAGGCGATTGCCCGGGGATCACGCGTGGAATGGAAGGGTCGCGCCTACCTCACGACGTCGCGCGCCCCACACAGGTCTCGATGAGCTCGCGCTTCACCTGTCGCTGGTCGTTGATCACGTGGTAGAACTCATCGATGTAGTCCATCGCGCGGCGCCGGTAGCCATCATCCAGCGGAAGCCGAGCGTACAGCGCCTTGATGTCCTGCCGGTGCTCGTTATACTTGGCGAGAATCGGGGCCAGGTCGTTGGGCGTTAGGCACGGCCCGCGGAACAACCGGTCCTGAACGGTCGGAATCCCGAGCCGCGGATCCGGCTTCGCATATCGCGCGAAGACCAGGCCGGACCAATCGAAGTCGTACGGGACGGGCACGTAGCGATCGCCCGTCAGCACGAGCCGGATGTTGTGGAGTGAGTACAGCGACCAGTCCGTGTTGCCGAGGTAGTAGGCGAACACGCTGATCGTCGCCGTCTGTTGCGGGTCCATGTCCGCGAAGGTTCCGCCGCGAACAGTGAAGATCCGGCCACCGTTCCGCTTCGCCATGTCGCTCTCGTCCTCGATGAGCAACCCGTACTTCGTCGGCGCGTCCTTTTCGTCACCCGTCTGCACGTAGGTCACCTTCGCCAGCCGGGCCTTGAAGCTCCAGTCCGTCAGCATGTTCAGCGTCTCGTACGCCGCATACTCGCGCACGGGAATCTCCGCATAATCCTTGTCGCGCTGGTTGCAGTGCGTGCCGAGCTTGAGGGATTTCTGACCGGCGAATGGCGTCCCCTTCTTCCCGCTGTCCGAGAAGATGAGCCGGATCGGCGGGAAGTTGCAGACGTCGGAGCGCAGGCGAAAATGGCCGCGCGGCGCGATCTCGATCGGGATCACCACCGGGGTGCCTGACGAGTCCTTCACCGTCAGCGTCGCCTTGTGTGACTTGACGTTCAGCGTGTCGCGGCTCTTGAACGTCGCCTTGAAGTCCGCCGTCAGCGTGAGCTCGAGCGGCTCGTCCGACCCGAACAGGCGCTCGGTCCTCCGCGCCGCAGCGTCCTTCTCTTCGGCCGTCACCGGCGCGGTCTTGTCCTTCTTCACCTTCTGCTGCTTGCCGTCGCCGCCAGTCTTCTCTCCCTTCGGCACGGGATCCTGCGCGAACGACACGGCGCTCAGGCAGGTGAGCGCTACGAACGTCAGCAATTTCGGATATCGCATTGGATTCTCCTCGCAGGACGGCGACTACTCTTCTTCCATCTCCACGACTTCGACACCGACCACGTAGGGCGCGCCCTTCTCGCGCACCGCTTCTGCAATGCTCTGCCGGCTGTAGCCCTTCCGCAGCCGAAGGTCGTACTCGACCGATGTTCCGATCTCGTTGGTCGAAGCCCCGCGATAGCGCCATCGCTTCGCTTCGGTTTCCAGCAGCGGGTCGATCGCCGCGCGGAGTGATACCGGATCGGTCGTGAGAATCCGGATCATCGCATCGAACCGCTGGCCCGAACCCGCGCTCTCTCCCGTCATGTCCGCTCGCCGCTTCCGTAGCCGGTCCTCCAGCGCGTCGAGCTGCGCCGGGGCAAGCGCTTCAAGCACCTCGTGGTCGAGCCGCGCCACGAACTGCGATGTGCGGTTGGCGATCTGCAGCGCTCGTTCGAGCTGGCGCTTCGCGCGGACGCCTTCGAGCGACGGCGGCATCCGCGCGAAGTCGGTCGTCCAGAGAATGAGCACGGCGGCATTGAACAGCACCGACAGCACGACCGCGTACGCGAGCTGCACGCCGCACGCGAGGCCGAGCGCGGTCGAGAGAAAGATGAACACCGCGTCCTTGCTGTCCTCGAGGTTCGTCCGGAACCGCACGGCAGCAACGATGCCCGCGAGGCTGAACGCGAGCGCCACGCTGTTCTTCACCAGCACCACCACACCCGCGACTACGACGGGCATGAGCACGAGCGCCTGAACGTCCGACGCGCGGTATCCCTTCCGCTGTCGCGTGTGCATGTAGACCCACGCAACGGGCAGCGCGAGCAGAAACGCCGTCGATACCGCGATCACGATCAAAATGAGCGGCTCGGCGGACGGCGCGGCGACGTTTGCGAACGGCCCTCCACTCGTGTCGACCTTGAGGCCCGCCGGCGTACCGTCGCGAAACCCGATGAGCGGCGCCAGCACCGTAACGATTTGCGCGTGGAGATCCGCCGGCATGATCGCCCATGCTGCTGACAGGAGCGCGCCGAGGCCCGCGTAGTACAGAACGACGCGCGCAACGAGATTGTGCGCCAAGCCCTGCAACCGTCCACGGCCGTTATCGGGCATCTATAGGCTCTCAGTACGTGAGGACGCGCAGCGTCAGGCCAGACGCAGCGGCCACGTCGACAGGGATCGAGAAGACCAGGGATTCTCGCAGTTGCAGCGGTACGATCATAATGCGTTGCGGCTTCCCTGGCGACATTTGGCTGCGTGCGCGTTGAAGCGATGGCAGTCGTCGGCATGCCACCGCGCATTCTGCGCGCGTGCCGACCCTCCGCGCCGCCGCCGTTCTTCTCGCCGCCGCCACCGACATCGCTTCCCTCGGCGCCATCGCCACCGCGGTCGGGTGCATCGGTCCGCCGGGACCTCTCGACGCCACGGCGCGAACGACCCTGGGCCTTCCGGACGACTGTCAGGACGCTTGGGTTGCGCGGGGCCCGGGAACGCTCCGCGCGCTGCTCCTGGACATCGGCGGAAACCGGCCGATGCGTGAGGTCGTCACGAACCTGGCCCGCCGCTTGACCACGCGCGCGCCGCATTTGCTCTGGCTCGCGATCGCCTGCCGGAAAACCACGACCGAGGTCGCGATAGCCGCCTGGTCACCCGGGCAATCGGGACCCAGGGTGAGCGCGCTGGTCGTCGACCGCACGCACGTCGTGGACAGCGATGCCGAGACACTCTGCGCGCTCTCGGCAGCCTTGGAGTCGGTTGACCTGCTGACGCACACACGCTGGGTGACCATCCTCGGCCGTGAGGCCGTGACCCGACGGTTCTACCGCACGCTCGAGCACCTCGTCGGCGCCCTCGCCACTGAAGCTCGCGGGAACGCGCCGCCCGCCGCTCGCCGAGACATCGCGCTGCTCTATGCGTCGCGTCTGCTCTTTCTCTCCTTTCTCGAGGCCAAGGAATGGCTCGATGGCGACCGGTCATTTCTCGCGCGCCACTACGATGGCTGCCTGAGCGGGCGCGGTGGCTTTCAGCGGCGAGTGTTGGTGCCGTTGTTCTTCGGCACACTCAATACGCCCATCCGATCCCGCGCGCCGACCGCCCGCGCGCTTGGCCGCATTCCGTTTCTCAACGGAGGTCTCTTCTCCCGATCCCCGCTCGAGCGCACGTACGCCACGCTCGAGTTTCGCGACGAAGAGCTGGGCCTCTTTCTCGCGGAGCTGCTGGGCCGATATCGCTTCACCGCCCGGGAAGAGAGCGCGGACTGGTCCGAGGCGGCGGTCGATCCCGAGATGCTTGGCCGCGCGTTCGAGTCGATGATGGCGTCGCACGAACGGCGGAATACCGGCGCGTTCTTCACGCCACACGAGCTGGTCGCCCGCGTAACCGACGAGGCATTGACACACGCCGTCGGCCAGTCGCCTGACGACCTCGTGGCGGCAGCGGCCCGACCTCACGCCGGTGTCCGGTGGAGGGAGCTCGAGACCATACGCGAAAGGCTCGACCGGCTTCGGTTGCTCGACCCGGCGTGCGGGTCAGGAGCATTTCTGGTCCACGCGCTCGAGCAGGTCGCGCGGCTCCTGGAAGTCCTCGGCGATGCGCGCCCGGTCGCCGAGCGGCGTCGCTCGGTACTGACACGTTCGATCTTCGGCGTCGACCTGAACCCCACGGCCGTCTGGCTTTGCCAGCTGCGCCTCTGGCTGAGCGTTGTCATCGATAGTCCCGCGCGTGACCCGGGACAGGTCCCGCCGCTGCCTAACCTGGACCGCAACATTCGGATCGGTGACGCACTCGCTATCGACGGCATGGTCCACTCGCGAATCGCCGGGGTGGCGTCGATCGCACGACTGCGCGCGCGTTATGCACGAGCCGTGGGCGCTCGCAAGAAGACCCTCGCACGCGCACTCGATCTCGCCGAACGCACTGCCGCGATCGGGTTGCTCGATCGTCGCATCGCGGCCATCGACGGTGCGCGGCGCGACATCGTCGTCGCAGCACGCGGGCGCGATCTCTTCGGCGAGCGATCGTCGGTTTCCAGTGCAGCTCGCACCGCCCTGTCCGAGCTTCGCGACGAGCGTCGCGCGGCTCGTGCCCGCCGTCGGGCGCTCGTAGCAGGCGCCGCCCTTCCCTTCTCCTTTGCCACGCATTTCGCCGATGTCGCCGGCGCGGGCGGGTTCGATGTCATCGTGGGAAACCCTCCGTGGGTCCGCGTGCACCGGATTCCGCGCGATGCGCGCTCGGCGCTTCGCCGAGGCTTTCTCACGTATCGCGGCGCCGCCTGGCGTACCGGAGCCGCTGCGTCGCGCGCCGGCGTGGGCTTCGCGGCGCAGGTCGACCTCGCAGCGCTGTTCATCGAGCGATCGCTCGCGCTCGCGACGCCAACGGGGATCGTCGCGCTGCTCGTTCCGGCAAAGCTGTGGCGATCGCTCGCCGGTGGCGGTGTTCGCAACCTGCTACTGGGCGACCACGAGCTCCTGTCTCTGGAAGACTGGTCCAACGCACCAGCGCTTTTCGACGCCGCCGTCTACCCATCGCTGGTCGTCGCCCGGCGGGGAAAGCGCTCGCCACCCGAGTCGCTTCCAGACATGAAAGTGACGGTGCATGCCCAGAGGATCGCCGCAACGTGGGGCATGCATGCGAGCGAGCTCTCGCTCGACGCGTCGCCTGGCGCGCCATGGCTCCTCCTGCCACCGGTCGCGCGCCGCGCTTTCGATGCCCTTCGCGCTGTTGGGACGCCGCTCGCTGCTTCGCGGTTCGGCCCACCGCTGCTCGGAGTCAAGTGCGGGTGTAACCGAGCGTTCATCGTCCGGCAACGAGGCGAGGGCTACCTCGCGGACACCGGAAACCGGGTCGAGCTCGAACCCGAGCTGCTCCGGCCTTTGATCCGCGGTGAGCACGTGACCCGGTGGCGCATCGAGGGAAACGGCGACCGCCTGATCTGGACGCATGGTCCCGGTGGGCGGCCGCTCGATCGCCTGCCGCCGCGCGCCGAGCGGTGGCTGCGCGGTTGGCGGCGGCGACTGGTCGCCCGATCGGACGCACGCCACGCCGCGCGCTGGTGGACGCTGTTTCGGACCGAGGCCGCGACGCCTGACGATGCGCGAGTCGTCTGGGCCGACTTTGGTCGCGCGCCAACCGCGGCGCTCCTCGAGCCCGGTGACTGCGCGGTTCCGCTCAACACGTGCTACGTCGTCCGCTGCGCGGATCGGGGTGACGCCATAGCGCTCGTGACGCTCCTGAACTCACCGCTCGCGGCGGCCTGGTTGGCTGCGCTCGCTGAGCCCGCGCGAGGTGGATACCGCCGCTTCCTCGGTTGGACCGTATCGCTGCTCCCGCTTCCGAGCCCGTGGAATCGTGCGCGCCAACACCTCATCGCCGTCGGCGAACGCGCCCTGCTCGGCAGGCCGCCGAGTGACGCCGATCTGCTCGAGGCGACAGTCCTCGCGTACGGCCTTCGCCTTTCCGCCGTGAATGCCCTGCTCGACTGGAACATCCGATGACCCCTTACCGCTGGGCCGCCCTCGACGTCGTTCGTGCGCACATTGCCGCTCACCATGGCCACGATCTTCCCGCCGACGCGCGGCTTGGGGATATCGTGCTCCGCGACCATCAGCGAGACGCGGCAGCGCGTCTCCGTCAGGGAATCGATCGCTTTGGCGGCGCCCTTCTCGCCGACGAGGTCGGACTCGGAAAGACTTACACGGCGCTCGCTGCAATGCGTCGCGAGAAAACGCTGTTGATCGTGGCCCCCGCGGCTCTCGTGGCGATGTGGCGAGATGCGCTCGACCGGTCACGGGTGCGCGCAGAGATCATCTCCTTCGAGACGCTGAGCCGGCGTGCCCCCGCGCGGGAAGCCACGTGGGACGCGGTCATCATCGACGAGGCACACCACGCACGGAACCCGACGACTCGGCGTTATGCGCACCTGGCTTCGCTCACCCGGGCCTCGCGCGTGCTCCTGCTTTCCGCAACACCGGTACACAACACGACTCGCGATCTCGGCGCGGTGCTCGCGCTTTTCCTCGGCTCGCGAGCCGAGCACCTGACCGCGGCGGAAATCGCAGCCTGCGTGGTGCGCCGGACGCGCGCTGACGTGCGCGGCTTGAATCTTCCCGGGCGCGCTTCCCCGGTGTGGTGCGACGTCGAGGGGTCGCCGAACGTCCTCCAGGCGCTGCTCGACGTTCCACCGCCCTGCCAGCCGCGCGACGGCGGCGACGCGGGCGCGCTGGTGACGCTGTCGCTCATGAGAGCATGGGCGTCCAGCGAAGCCGCGTTACGCGCCGCGCTTCGTCGCAGAGTGTCCCGTGCGGAGTCCCTGGCGCACGCGCTCGAGGCGGGGCGTCATTTGAGTCGCGCGGAGCTGCGAGCGTGGGTCGTGGGCGATGACGCGACGCAGCTCGCATTCCCCGAGCTGCTGAGCGACGCGATGAGCGACGACGCGACCATGTTGCTGCAATCGGCTCGCGCTCACGCGGTTGGCGCGCGTCGCGCCCTGGGCGTGCTCTCGTCGACGGACGGCGCGATGGACGAGCAACGGTGCCGCATCCTGCGTGACATCCGATCGCGACACCCGGGCGAGCGCATCGTCGTGTTCTCCCAGTACGCCGACACGGTGCGCGAGGTCTTCGCACGGCTTCGCTCCGACGGCGGTGTGGCCTCGGTGACGGCCAACGGCGCCCTCGTGGCGGGCGGGCCACTCACACGGTCGCAGGTGCTCGGCAGGTTTGCGCCGGTCGCGTCGTCCGGCCGTGTACCCTCCCGAGCCGAGGCGATCGAGATGCTGATCGCCACGGATCTTCTGAGCGAGGGGCTCAATCTGCAGGACGCCGCAGTGGTCGTTCACCTCGACCTTCCCTGGACGACCGCACGCCTGACGCAGCGCCTTGGCCGTATCTGGCGGATCGGATCGCAGCACGCGCGCGTGCACGAGTACGCGATCGCACCGCCGGCGGCGGCCGATCAACTTCTCCGCATCGTGCAGGTGCTGACGCGTAAGGCGGGCGCTGCGTGGTCGGCCATAGGCGAACCGTTTCTGCCGCTTCTGGAGAGCCGTGCGCAATCCAGTGCCGCACGCACGCCGCTCGATCGCGTGCAAGCCGCCGAAGCACTCCACACGCTGATCCGTTCCTGGTCGGATTCCACCGTCGAGCGTGGCCCGTCTATGGCCGCGAGCAATGGAGAGTCTCGCGCGGATACCACGATCGTGGTTGCGGGCGCCCGTGCGGCGATGGACGGCTGGATCGCGGCCGTCGAGATGGGCGGCCAGCGGCGGCTCGTGGCAGCGCGCACGGCCGGCCAAGCGACGACCGATCCCGAATGCGTCCTCGAGGTCGCGCGCGCCGCCGGCGGCCCCGAATGCCCGACGGCGCCGGCGCGCGTCGAACGCGTGATTCGGGAGCTCGACGCCTATCTGAACACAGCACGCGCGGCGGCGGACGCCGGGGTGGCGGGCGTCGGGTCGCGCACACGCGCGATCGCCTCTTCACGGATCGCGGCACTTGCCGCCGCCGTCCCCCCTCACCGACGGCCGGCGGTCAGCCAGCTCGCGGTTGCCGCCCGGAGGTCGGTAGCCGCCTCGCGATCTGCCGGCGCCGAGCGCTTGCTCGCCGCGATCGTCGCTCCAGGCGTTGGTAACGAGGGAGCCGATGCCGCGGAGGCCTGGCTGGAACGGGTGATCGAGGTGACCGAGTCGCTCGCGCCTAACGCTGATTCCGAGCCCAATGGCTTCCGCGTGAGCGCGCTGATCGTGCTCGTGCAGGACCAGCGTGCTTAGTCGTGCATTCCCAGCGAGGTTGGACCGACTCACCAACGCGCGGTCCTGCCAACGGGTTTTCACCGAGTAGCATTCATGCATGACTCTGCCCGCAGTTCTGTTCGACCTGGACGGCACGTTGATCGACAGCATCGAGCTGATCCTGAGCGCCGCGCGACACGCCTTCCAGGAGTGGCGCGTGCGGCCCACCGATGAGGAATGGGTGCGTGGGATCGGTACACCTCTCGTTCAGCAGCTCCGCGCGTACGCCGACAACGACGACGAAGTGGCGACGCTCCTCGAGCGCTACCGCCGATACCAGCACGAGCATCACGACCGGCTGACGCGCTGCTACGACGACGTGCCTGAGGTCATCGCGAACCTCGCCGAGCGGGGCCATCAGCTAGCCGTGGTGACGAGCAAGGCCTCGCCCATCGCTCACCAGAGCCTCGGGTTCGTTGGGCTCGACCAATTTTTCCCCGTCGTGGTCGGCTACGACGACACCCCTCGCCACAAGCCGGACCCCGAGCCGGTGCGCGTCGCGCTGAGCCGGCTGGGTGTTTCGGCGGACAACGCCGTGTTCGTGGGGGACTCGCCGCACGACGTCTTCGCCGGCAACGCGGCCGACGTCATGACCATAGCCGCGCTTTGGGGCCCTTTCGACCGTGAAACTCTCGCGGCCGCCCGGCCGGATCATTTCATTGATTGCATGGCGGATTTGCCCGGCATCCTGGACCGCTCGTTCGGCCGCGCGTGGCGGGCTTGAAAGCTCGCGTCACGACCCCGGCTGCGGGTCGCGCAGGCGGTTCTCTTCAAACCATTTGGGCCATCTCGGTATCTGACCCACCGAGCAACCGAGGATCGGCCGGCGAATGACGGTGGCGACAGTCGACAATCCAACCCTCACCACCAGCCGACCCGACGCCGACGACGTCGCGCTCGCCGCGAACGGCGACCGCCTGGCGTTCGAGCGCGTCTACCGAACACACGTCAATCGCGTGTTCGCAGTCTGCGCGCGCATGGTGGCCGACCGGTCGTTGGCGGAGGAGCTCACGCAGGACGTGTTCGTGCGGGCATGGTCGAAGCTCTCGCTGTACCGCGGTGAAAGCGCGTTCACGACCTGGCTGCACAGGTTGACCGTCAACGTCGTGCTCAATGCACGGAAGAGCGAGGGCCGTAACCGCTCGCGGTTTGGCTCCGAGCCCGACGAGGTCGATAGCCTCCCGCACGCGCGAGCGAGCGGGTGGACGCCCGGGATGGCGCTCGACCTCGACGACGCGATCGCAGGACTTCCGCCGGGCGCTCGGCAGGTGTTCGTGCTCCACGACGTCGAGGGATACAAGCACGAGGAGATCGCGGAGATGCTCGGCATCACCGCGGGTGGAAGCAAGGCGCAGCTGCATCGCGCGCGGCTGCTGTTGCGGGAGGCACTGAACCGATGACCACACACGCTTTGGATTGCGCAGCATTCGACGAGCGAATCGCCGACTACCTCGAGGGTGATCTGGACTCTGCCGCCCGGCACGAGGTGGAGGCGCACGTGGCGTCCTGCGTCCGCTGCGCCGCGCTCCTTCGCGACCTGGAGCACATTCGCGTCAGCGCGGCCGAGTTGCCGGAGCTCACCCCGTCCACGGACTTGTGGGGCGGGATCGCGCGCCGCATCGACACGCCCGTCCTGCCACTCACGCGCCCGGCGCCTAACGTCTCGGCGGGTCGCCGGAGGTTCGACTGGGTGAGGCGGGCTGCAGTCGCCGCGGCGCTCGTCGCCGTCACCGCGGGCGTCACCTATACGCTGACAGTCGCTCACGGACCCGGCGCAGCAACGTCGAGCGTCGCGACCACCCAGCCAACGCCGCCCGGCCCGAGCCTCACGGCGAGCACCGACAGCGTGCGGAGCGAGCGTGTCGTTCCTTCGACCTCCGGCAGGGCGAACCCGCAGGACACGGAACTGGTGAGGCCTCCGAGTCAGCGGGTCGCGAACGCGCCCGCGACAGACACCTACGCCCGCGAGATCGACCGGCTCCGGACGATCTTTGCCCGCAACCGCTCGCAGCTCGACCCACGCACCGCCGCAATCATCGAAGCGAACCTCAAGGTCATCGACGACGCCATTGCCCAGAGCAAGGCGGCGCTCGCGCAGGACCCGGCGAGCCGATTTCTCAACAACCAACTCAACAACGCGCTCGGCAAGAAGCTCGAGCTGCTGCAGACGGCAGCCCTGCTGCCGAATCGTACCTGACCACCATGCCCCGGTTCAGCTCCTCCCTGCTCACACGTGCCGCGCTCGCGGTCGCCTTGATGGTACCCGTGACCGGCTCGGCGCAGCGCGACCGTCACCACGAACGGGAAGATTTCCAGGATGCCGAGTCACGCATCGACACGACGTTCGCGTTCGACAAGAACGGGTCGGTGGACCTCACCGAGGTCGCCGGGGACGTCGTCGTGAATGCCTGGAATCGGAACCAAGCGCGAGTGCGTGCCTACGCGGAGCGTGGACGTATCCGATCCAGCCTGTCGTCATCCCGCCTGTCGCTCGAGGTCGAGCCAGTACGCGGGCGCACTGGCGACTCGAAGCTCGAGGTGTGGGTTCCGGCCGGAGTCCGCGTCGTCGCGCGAAGCACATCGGGCGATGTAACGGTGAAAGGCACGAAAGGCGAGGTCGATGCCCGCTCCACGAGCGGTGACGTCATCGTCTCCGACGCGACCAACCGCATCACCATCGAGTCGGTCTCGGGTGACATCCGCGGCTCTCAGCTCGACGGCGATGTCCGGAGCGAGTCCGTCAGCGGCACCATCGAGATCCGTGACGTGTCCGGGCCGGTGCGCGCCGAAACCACGAGCGGTGACATCTCGCTCCTCGGCGTCACGTCGCGGAACGCCTTCGCGACTACCGTGAGTGGTGAGGTGGAATACGATGGCACGGTCGACAAGGACGGACGCTACGAGTTTCACTCGCACTCCGGGGACATCCGCCTCGAGATCCCCGAGTCGTCCAGTGCGCAGTTCTCCGTCGAAACGTTCAGTGGTTCGCTCGACAGCGAGTTTCCGATAACCCTGCAGCCCGGCCAGCGATCAACCGGCCGCCCCCGGCGCTTCGAGTTCACACTCGGCAGCGGCAGCGCGCGCATCACCGCCGAGTCGTTCAGCGGCGACATCGTCCTCGCGCGGCGCGCGCGCCGGGAACGTTAGGCACCCATCCACGAGACATGTTCCGCCTTTCGGAGACCCACGCCATGCTCGCTATGCTGGCACGCTTCGCAACACGACACACGTCCTCCACGGTGCTGGCCATTGCCACCTCGCTGGCGGCGGCCGGCACCGTCAGTGCGCAGCAGAAATCGAACGACCGCGACTTCACGTGGGACGGCAGGATTTCGAGCGGTCATTGGCTTTACGTCCGGGACCTGAACGGGTCGATCCGCGTGGAAAAGGCCACGGGCGACCGCGCCGAGGTGACCGCCGTGAAGCGGTGGCGGCGCGGCAATCCGGAGGATGTTCGAATCGAGACCCGCCGACTCGGCGGCGACGATGGCGACGTCATCATCTGTGCGTTCTGGACCGACAACGCGTCGTGCGATGAGGACGGCTACCGCTCCAAAGGCGACGACAACTGGCATGGCCACAACAACGATACGTCGGTCGAGTTCACCGTGAAGTTACCGGCAGGCGTTCGCCTTGGCGTGAGCACGGTGAATGGTGGCGTTACGGTGAGTGGCGCCACGAGCGAGGTGCGCGCGAGCTCCGTGAACGGCCGCGTCTCGGCAACATCGTCGGGTGGCCCGGTGAACGCATCCACGGTCAACGGCGACATCGACGTTCGAATGAAGGAGCTCGGCACCGGCGATCTGGAGTACTCCACGGTCAATGGTTCGATCGAGATCGAGGTTCCCGCAAACCTCGATGCCGACCTGGATATGCGGACGGTGAACGGCAGCCTCTCGTCCGATTTCCCGCTCACGCTCGAAGGTCGCGTGAACCCCCGCCGGATGCGCGCGACGATTGGCAAAGGCGGCCGGCGTCTTCGGCTCGAGACCGTGAATGGCAGCGTGGAGTTGAGGAAAGCTTCCTGACTGGGAACTGGGAACTGGGAACTGGGAACTGGGAACTGGGAACTGGGAACTGGGAACTGGGAACTGGGAACTGGGAACTGGAAACTGGGAACCGGTTAAGCGGCGGCCGGTTGTTGGCTGCTCGTGCTGGCTGCTGACTGCTGCTGGCTGACAAGAACCCTCGGCACGCTCTGGTGAGAAGAGCATCCCGAGGGTTCTCCGTTTCCCGTTTCCCGTTTCCCGTTTCCCGTTTCCCGTTTCCCGTTTCCCGTTTCCCGTTTCCCGTTTCCCGTTTCCCGTTTCCCGTTTCCCGTTTCCCGTTTCCGGCTGTTCCCGTTTCCCGGCTAGATCCCCGATTCCGTCGCCAATCGCTCGATCTCCCGAGCGAGCGCCAGGTCGTTCGTCGTGATTCCCCCGACGTCGTGCGAGCTGAGCGTAAACGTCAGGCGCGTGTGTCTGATGTCGATGTCCGGGTGGTGGTCCATCGACTCGGCGACGTCCGCTACGCGCGTGACGAATGTGATGCCCGCCGGAAAGCTCGGGAAACGATACGTCTTCGTCAGCGAGTCGCCGCGGCGCGCCCAACCCGGCAGCCCGCCAAGCTCCCGCTGGATCCCGATGTCGGAGAGACGTTCGGCCACAGGTCGGGCTTTCTTCTGATTTTCCGTACCCGGGATCAGCGCCGAGCCGGAAGTCTCCGTGGATTGATGACGCGCCTTTTGCGCGCGAACAGCATAACCGAAACAGGGACAAACGACAACGGACTGGCGAGCCCGACGTGGGCACGGTCTCTGCCCTTGTGGGCTGCCGGCTGCCGAAGGCACCCGCATCCCCGCGACGGGTAACCAGAACAAGGCCCTGCCAGCAGCCCGCGGGGCAAGAACCTGAATGGAGCATCGACCCATGACTCAGCTTTTCGTTCGCCGATATCGACCCCTTGCGGGGTTCGCGGCTGCTCTTGTTGCGCTCAATGCGTGCGCATCGCTGAACAACAAAGAGAAAGGCGGTATCATCGGCGCAACCGGAGGCGCCGTGGTTGGCGGCGCGATCGGAAACGCCAACGGATCGACCGCAAAGGGGGCGATCCTCGGCGCGGTCGTCGGAGGCGCAGCCGGAATGATCATTGGCCACCAGATGGACAAGCAGGCTGCGGAGTTGAAGCAGAACATCCCTGGCGCCGTCGTCGAGCGTGTCGGCGAAGGCATCCAGGTGACGTTCGACTCGGGTCTGCTCTTCGATTTCGACTCGGACGTCGTGCGCCCCGAGGCGCAGGCGAACCTCCGCAACCTGGCTGCGAGCCTCGACAAGTACCCGGGCTCCGACCTGCTGATCGCGGGCCATACCGACAGCGTCGGCACCGACGCATACAATCTCGCCCTGTCCGAGCGACGCGCGAACGCGGCGGTTTCCTACCTCGCGTCACAGGGCGTGGACCGATCGCGTATGCGCGCACGCGGGCTCGGCGAGACAGAACCCGTGATGCCTAACGATACGGAGGCCGGCCGGAGCAGGAACCGTCGTGTGGAAGTCGCGATCTACGCCAGCGAAGCGCTCCGCGCCGAGGCGAAGCGTCAGGCTGGGAGCTGAACCTCTCCGGCGATGCTCGCGCGGCGCTGCCGCGCGAGCATCGCGCCGTACCGTCGATACAACTGGAAGATGCCCGTCGCCGCACGCATGTACGCCGCGCGCGTCAACTTCGAGCCCGGGACGTCCCGCCACTCGTCCAGCGGCAGCTCGTAGAGGTACCGCTCGACCGCTGCCGTCCCGCCCGAACTTTGACCGATCAGGCGCGCCAGAATTTCCACGTCGAAGAGCCACGCCGTGCCGAACGGCTCCTCGAGAACACGGCCGAGGTCCGGAGTCGAGCGAAAGAGCTTCGCACCGCACTGAGTATCGTAAACCGCCAGGTGAAGCATTTCGGACACGAGCGTGGCGAACACTCGCCCGAGATAGTGACGCCACGCGTGACGCTTGATCGAGCGACCGAGCAGCTTCACACGCGAGCCCAGCACGACGTTCACCCACGCCCGCTGCTCGAACACCTCGAGAAACCTGGGAATCGCTGTGAGTGGCGTGGCCAGGTCGGCATCCCAGTAGCCCACGAAATCGGCCCCGGCGCCGAGCGCCTCTAGCATGCCAGTCCGGACTGCCTCGGCCTTGCCTTGATTCGGCTGCTGATCTCTCACGCGAATCGTGCCTGGCGATTCGCGGCGCAACTGCTCGAGAAGGCCGAGCGTTTCGTCACGGCTGCCATCGTTCACGAACAGGAACTCGACACGATGGCCGCTCAGGCCGAACGCAGTGAACGCTCGTGCGTCGAGGCGGCGGGCTTCGTTGTAGCAGGGGACGACGATGATCGTGTGAGCCAATTTCGGGTGGCAAGGGGTCACGCCGGTCGCCGCGTTCGCGAAGTGAGCCGGGCCCGCTTCGCATTCCCAGATGGAGTCGTCGAGCGGATGAAAAGCAACCGGCTTGTGAATTCGGCGTTTATTCGGTAAATAGAGGTGTGAAGCGGGATGGCCGACACACGCACCACGCAGTGCAGGAACTGCTGCTCCCTGATCAGGCCGGGCCGGCGCTCGCTCCGCTGCCGACGATAGGCGACCAGAAAGACATTCGCTATCACGCTGCGCGAGCGCGAGGGCTGCTCAATGGACCTGAGTCCACGGGGATGGACTACTGGTCCATCAATCCTTACGTCGGCTGTGCGTTCGGCTGCACTTACTGCTACGCGCGCTACGCGCATCGCTACGCCGTGGATCGCGCGCTGTCCTCGACGGCGTCGAGCCACGAGCTGAGAGCCGAGATCGAAGGCATGCCGCCATGGCTCGCCTTCGAGCGCCATGTGCTGGTGAAAAACGACGCCGCCGCCATTCTCGGCCACGAGCTGCGCCCTGGGAGCCCACGTCTCAGGGCCCTCACGAGCGGGGAAGTCGTCGTCGTCGGAACGGCAACCGATCCCTACCAGCCGGCGGAGCGTCGCTTCCGGGTTACGCGCGGCGTGCTCGAGACGCTCGCCTCCCATGAGGGGCTCTCTATCGTGATCATCACGAAGAGTCCACTCGTTACGCGCGACGTCGACGTGCTCCGGCGAATCACCGAGCGCTCATCGCTCACGGTGCACGTGTCGCTCATCACGATGCGTCGCGAGCTCGCGCGACTGATCGAGCCTCGAGCGCCGACGCCCGGCGCGCGCGTTCGTGCGGTCGCTCGCCTCAGCGCTGCGGGGATCGATGTTGGCATCAACGTAATGCCAGTGCTCCCTGGAATTACGGATGGCCCCGCCGACCTCGATGACCTCGTTCGACAGGTGGCCAACGTGGGCGCGACACACGTGAACGCTTGTGCGCTCCGCCTTCGCGCCACCGCCCGCGCACGATATCTCCCGTTCATCGCCGAGCACTTTCCTCAGCTCGCGGACCGGTATGCGCGCTCGTACGCGGAGGGCCATCAGCTGAGCCAGCACTATCGCGACGGGTTGCGGCGATTCTTCCAGTCGTTGTGCGCCCGCGTGGGAATCCCGTTCGGTACGCCGGACGACGAAACGGAAACCGTCTCGTCGCCGCCGCCGAAGGTCGACAGGCAGACAGACCTGTTCGCTGACTGACGCCCCGTTCGCTGACTGGCGCGCCGTTTGAGCTGATGGGTGGTGGCTGCCAGCTGATTCGCGAAGCTGCGCACGGCTGCATTAGCTTCCCGCCCATGTCTACCACGGCCATTCGCGATAAGCTGCGCGCAATTTCCTTCCTCGACGGCCTCACCGATTCGGCGTACCACCAGCTCGCGCGTCTGGTGACCCTCGTCCGGTACGAAACCGACGAGATGTTGTTCGAGGAGGGCTCTCCACGCTCGTTTCTCGCACTGGTCGTGAGCGGCGCCGTCGCGATCGAGAAGCAGATGAACAGCCGGCCAATCCGGCTCGTGACGCTCGGCGCGGGCGAGGCCGTGGGCGAGGGCCTCCTGCTCGACGACTCAAAGCACGGAACGAGCGCTCGGGCGCTGCAGCAGACTGACGTGCTCGTCCTGCGCAGCGAGAAGGTGCAGGACATGCTGAAGGAGCATCCCCAGCTCTATGCGGCGCTCGTCGGCCGCGCCGCGCGCGCCATCTCGCAGCGCCTTGCGGCCACGGACGCGACCATTGTCGGCCGCGGGCGAACGCTCGGCTTCGGCGGCCATCACGTGCGCGTCGAGCACGACCTGCTGGGCGCGCGCGAGATCCCCGACGAGGCGCTGTACGGCGTTCAGACCCTGCGGGCCCTCGAGAACTTCCCCATCACGGGCATCGCGCTTCGCGAGTTTCCCGCCCTGGTCGAAGCGCTCGCTGCCGTGAAGGAAGCGGCAGCTCTGGCGAACGCGGAGCTCGGGCTTCTCAATCCCGACATCGCCGATGCGATCGTACGCGCCGCGCGCGAGGTCCGAACGGGTCGCCACCACGAACACTTCCTCGTGGACATGATCCAGGGCGGCGCGGGCACGTCCACGAACATGAATGCCAACGAGGTCATCGCGAACCGCGCACTCGAGCTGCTCGGTCGCCCGCGAGGCGACTACGCGACGATCAGCCCGAACTCGCACGTCAACCTGAGCCAGTCCACCAACGACGTCTACCCGACGGCCGTGAAGCTCGCGCTGCACAGCGGCATCGAAGGGCTCCGCGACGCAATGCGAGCGCTCTGCGCGTCATTTCTGAAGAAAGGCGAAGAGTTCGCCGGGTTCCTCAAGATGGGACGCACGCAGCTGCAGGATGCCGTGCCGATGACGTTAGGCCAGGAGTTCAGCGCGTTTGCGCATACGATCCTCGAGGACGTCGACCGCCTCGGAGAAGCGCAGGCGCTGATCCGGGAGATCAACATGGGCGCAACCGCCATTGGAACGCGGATCAATGCGCCCGAGGGATATGCGGAGGCCGTGCGGCGCCACCTTTCGACTGTTTCGGGACTCGAGCTCATCACCGCGCCGGATCTCGTCGAGGCCACGGCGGACACAGGCGCCTTCGTCCAGCTGTCCGGGGTCCTCAAGCGGTGTGCGGTGAAGATCTCCAAGGTGTGCAACGACCTTCGGCTGCTGAGCTCGGGCCCGCGTGCCGGGCTCGGCGAGATCAACTTGCCGCCAATGCAGCCGGGATCGTCGATCATGCCGGGCAAGGTGAACCCGGTGATTCCCGAGGTGGTGAACCAGGTGTGCTTCGACGTAATCGGGGGCGACGTCACCGTGACGCTCGCAGCCGAAGCCGGTCAACTCCAGTTGAACGTCTTCGAGCCCATCATCGCCTTCCGCCTGCTTCACGGGATCGACTCCCTCAAGCAAGCGCTCATCGTGCTCCGTGGTCGATGCGTCGATGGCATCACGGCGAACCCGGACCGGATGCGCTGGTTCGTCGAAAATTCGATCGGGATCGTCACCGCGCTGGTTCCGGTGCTTGGCTACGAGACCGCGACGGAAATCGCGAAGGAGGCGCTCGCGACGGGGCGAGGTGTGTACGACCTCGTCTGCGATCGCGGGCTCATGACACGAGAGGATCTCGAGAAGGTGCTCGACCCGCGCGGGATGGTCGGCATCGAGAAGCCACCGACGGCCGGAGCAACGACCGAGTACAGTGTTGTCCGCGACGCGGCCGCGCGGCCGCGTCGCAGCTGAAATGACGCCGGGAAGCGTCTCGATCTAAATGCCCCGTCGTCGCAAACGACTCGACTCCTCGTCGTTCGACCTGCCCGCCGAACAACTTCGTCGTGGCGACTTCTCGCATCCCACCGCGGTGTGGGCGCGTGACGTTCTCATCGCGGATGGTCGCTCGCCTCTCGTCACCGTCCAGTTTTCGAGTGAGCAGTCGGGCCTCCTCGGCGGAATCGACGAAGCGATTGCCGTACTGCGCGTGGGCGTCGAGGATTGGACGCAGCTCACCGTCCATGCGCTGTACGACGGCGATCGAATCGACGCCGACGAAACGGTGATGACGGTGGATGGTCGGTTCGATCAGTTTGCGCACCTCGCGCCGATGTGCGTGGGCGTGCTCTCACGGCGCACGCGTGTCACCACGAACGCGCGCGCGCTCGTGGAAGCCGCCCGCCCGAAACCCGTGATGACGCTCCCGGCGCGCAACGACCACTGGCTGCTCCATCGCGGCGATGCCCTCGCGGCGCAGATCGGCGGAACGATGCAGCTGAGTGGCGCTGCGCAAAGCGCCCGGACACAACCCCCACTAATTCTCGTACCACACGGGCTCGTCGCGGCGTACCTTGGCGACACGGTTGCCGCCGTGCGTGCGTGCCTCGCGCACACGCCCGATCGCACGTTGCTCGTCGTCCCGGTGGACTACGACAACGACTCTGTGGCTACGGCGCTCGCCGTGGCACGCACCCAGGAAAGTCGAGTGTGGGGTGTGCAGCTCGCGACGTCGGAGCATCTGGTGGACCAATCGATCATTCCCGTGATGGGGGGCTTCGTTCCGACTGGCGTGAATTCACACCTCGTGTGGAACGTCAGGAATGCCCTCGACGCTGAGGGGTTCGGCGACATCAAGATTCTCGTGTCGGGCTCCATCACCGTCACCCGCATCCGCGAGTTCGAGGATGAAGGCGTACCTGTCGATGCGTACGGCGTGGGCACGGCGCTCACGAGCGGAAGGTTCGGGTTCGTCGCGGATGTGGTAACCCTCGATGGTGCGGCGCACGCGAGAGCGGGCCGCACCCTGAAACCAAATCCCCGCATGGAGCGCGTTCGGTGACTCGACATGGCTAGTGGGCCGAAGCTGGACGGTGCGGGCCTCGCGAAGATGGCAACACTCGACGAGGCGACTGCCGCGGTACAGCGCCTTCACGCGATCGTGGAGCGCATGGCGATCGCCGTTCGTTCGCAGCAGAACACGGCACAGTTCGGGGCGCAGATCCGCCGTTCGGGATCTCCACTCGTCGGTCTGCTCAAGGGTCAGTTCGGGATGATCTCCGATCAGGTGAGCGCGCTTTTACTCATTGCAACGAGGGGGGGCGGCGATCAGGCGAAGCTCCGCTCGTTGCGCGAGGCGGTCGCCCAGATTCGAACCGCGCTCGAGATCGCCGTCGCGAAGACGAAAGAGAAACACGCGGTCGAGGAAGATGTCGCGGAGAATTGATCGCGACGCATCGCAGTGTTCATGTGATGATCGTGCATTTCGCGCGAGCACGCGAACGCGGGTCGCTGCTTGATTCGTCTCTGAGGGTCCAATACCTTTTGTTGGCTGTTCGGTAGACGCCGTGACACCGCGGAACACGCGCGGTGCCCTTCATAACGCCGGTTTTTCGGGGAACGAATGCACTGGAAGATTCGTCCGCGCCAGCTCGCTTCCGTAGCCATCCTCACCGGACTCGCGCTGGCCATCGCAGCATGCGGATCCTACGGAAAGGGCTACCCCAACTCGACGTTCAACAACACGACGGAATTCAACACGGCGATCAAGTCGCTGTGGGACACGCTCCTCTTCTGGGGCACGTTCGTGTTCATCCTCGTCGAGGGGATTCTTCTCTACACCGTCTTTCGCTTTCGCCGGCGCAGCGACGCGGACGAGCCGCAGCACGTGCACGGGAACACCGCGCTCGAGATCGGATGGACCATCGCGCCAGCCGTCATTCTGACATTCATCGCGATCCCCACCGTTCGCACGATCTTCCGCACGCAGGCGCGCGCGGTACCGAACGCTCTCCAGGTCGAGGTCGTCGGTCACCAGTGGTGGTGGGAGTTCCGCTACCCGCAGTTCACGACGCGCACGCCAACCGGTCGGGTAGACACGCTGGTCACGGCCAACGACCTGTATCTCCCGATCGGGCGCACCGTGAACTTCACGCTCCGGACCAAGGACGTCATCCACTCGTTCTGGGTTCCGCAGCTGGGCGGTAAGCGCGACCTCGTCTCGAACCACACGAACTATCTCTGGTTCACGCCGGACACGTCGCTTCGCACGACGGTGTTCAACGGGAGCTGCAACGAATACTGCGGCGCGTCCCACGCCAACATGCGGTTCCGCACGTTCGTGGTGACACCGACCGAGTTCGACGGATGGGTGCAGCACCAGTTGAGCCCAGCCGCGTTTGCGGCCGCACCGCCGGCGCCGGCGACTCCTGCTCCCGCGGATACTGCGCGCGCGGCCGGTGCCCCCACGCGCCCGGCATCCGCCTCGCCCGCGCCGGTTCCGGTCACGCCAGCGGTCGCTGTCGCGCAGCAGCCAACTGGCTACACCTTTCCGATGGAGTCGCTCCCGGATTACGCCTCGCCCGACACGCCAACGCCGGCCGGGCTCAGCTTCCCGGACAATATCACGGGCGACGCTCAGCGCGGTGCCGAGCAGTTTGCCCGCAGCGCGTGCATCGGTTGTCATACCATTCGCGGAACCGTGGCGGCGTCGCCGATCGGACCGAACCTCACGCACATCGCGACTCGCTCAACGATCGCGGCCGGCATCTATCCTAACGATGCGCGGCACTTGAGGCTCTGGATCAAGAACGCGCGGATGATGAAGCCTGGCGTTGCCATGCCGACGCTTGGTCTCGGCCAGCGCGACCCGGTCACGGGCGCGACGGTCTCGCAGTCGCTGGGCGGCCTCTCCGATCAACAGATTGCCGACATCGTCGCTTACCTGCAGGCTCTGCGGTAAGAATACCTAACGTCGACGAACGACCTTCACCCTCGTAGCAACCGAATACGCCATGGCCACAGTCGCTGCCTCACCGACGTACGCTGGCGCCGAGTCCGGAGAACACACCGGACTGTGGAGCTGGCTGACCACGGTCGACCACAAGCGAATCGGGGTGCTCTACCTCTACACCTCGCTCTTCTTCTTCCTGTTCGGTGGGCTGGAGGCCGTCCTCATCCGCGCACAGCTCGCGGGGCCTAACAAGCACCTCGTGTCGGCGGAGACCTTCAACCAGCTGTTCACGATGCACGGCACGACGATGATCTTCCTCGCCGTCATGCCACTGTCCGCCTCGTTCTTCAATTTTCTTATCCCGCTGCAGATTGGCGCGCGCGACGTCGCCTTCCCGCGGCTCAACGCGTTCAGTTATTGGGTCTATCTGTTCGGCGGCCTCTTCATCACGCTCCCGATCTTCTTCGCCGCAGCCCCTGACGGCGGTTGGTTTGGCTACGCCCCGCTCACGACGCGGCAGTTCTCTCAGGGCGTGAACATCGACTTCTGGGTGCTCGGCCTCCAGATCCTGGGTATCTCGTCGCTCGCCGCAGCGTTCAACTTCATTACGACGATCATCAACCTGCGTGCGCCAGGCATGAACCTCATGCGCATGCCGATGTTCACGTGGATGTCGTTCGTCGTGCAGTTTCTGCTCGTGCTCGCGTTTCCCGTCATCACCATCGCGCTGTTCTTCCTGCAGTTCGATCGGTTCTTCGGAACGAACTTCTACGAGATCGGCGCCGGCGGCGACCCACTCCTCTGGCAGCACCTGTTCTGGATCTTCGGGCATCCGGAGGTCTACATCCTGATCCTGCCCGCCTTCGGTCTCGTTTCCGAAGTGCTGCCGACGAACTCCAAGAAGCCGCTGTTCGGCTACCCGGTGATGGTGTACTCGGGGATCCTCATCGGATTCCTCGGGTTCGGCGTCTGGGCGCACCACATGTTCTCGGTGGGCATGGGTCCGATCGCGGACACGGTCTTCGGCCTGACGACGCTGCTCATCGCGATCCCGACCGGGGTGAAGATCTTCAACTGGATCTTCACCATGTGGGGCGGCTCGATCCGCTTCACCACGGCGATGAAGTTCGCGATCGGTCTCGTCGCCCTCTTCACGATCGGCGGTATCTCGGGAGTATCACACGCGTCGCCTCCGGCCGATCTGCAGCAAACGGACACCTACTATATCGTCGCGCACTTCCACTACGTGCTGTTCGGCGGCTCGATCATGGGCATCTTCGCCGGGATCTATCACTACTTCCCGAAGATGTTCGGCCGCATGATGAACGAGAAGCTCGGCAGCTGGCACTTCTGGCTGAACTTCATCGCGATGAACCTGACGTTCTTCCCGATGCACTTCTCGGGGATGTTGGGTATGCCGCGGCGTATTTACACGTATGACGCCGGCCAGGGTTGGGAAACGTTCAACCTGATCTCGAGCATCGGCGCGTTCATGCTGGTGGTCGCGACGGCGATCTTCGTCTGGAACTTCTTCCGCAGCAAGTCGAGTGGCCCGCTCGCACCGGACAACCCGTGGGATGCGGCAACGCTCGAGTGGTCGATTCCCTCCCCACCGCCGGAGTACAACTTCGCCGAGATTCCGCTCGTCGAGTCGCGCTATCCGTTGTGGGATTTGACGCACCCGGAGCGGACCTCCGAGATCCCGCACACGCATGAAGGCTGGTCGGATCAGGAGAAGGCCGCGGATGCAAAGCCGGTGCATATCGAGAGGGACCGTCGCAGCGCGAAGGAGCTCGGCATTCCGATGCCGCTCCCCACGATCAAGCCACTCTTCGTTGCCCTCGGTATCGTCGTCATGCTGTCCGGGCTGATCTTCATTCACAAAGAGGACAAGTCCGCGGCCGCCGCGCTGATCGCTCTCGGCGCGATGATGATCATTGGGTTCCTTTACGCGTGGGTGACGAGCCCACTCGAACCAGACCACCACTAGCCAAGTAGAATGTCCGCTTCTCCAGCGCTCGACCACATACAAGCCGGCCCGCACGGGCACCACTACACGACCACGGGCCTCGACAGCCGCAAGATCGCGGTCTGGGCGTTCATCGGGTCGGAGTGCATGCTGTTCGCGTCGCTGATCTCCACGTACCTGATCTACAAGGGTCGCAGCGTCGTCGGGCCGTTCCCGCACGAGGCGTGCAACCCGCCGGTGTGTGCGACCGCGCTCAAGCCCATTCTGAACATCCCGGTGACGTCGGCGTCGACGTTCGTGCTCCTCATGTCGTCGCTGGCGATGGTGCTCGCGCTGGCCGCGGTCGAGAACCGTGACCTCCCCAAGCACTCGTTAGGTGACCGGATTCTCGGCTCGTCGAAGCTCTGGCTGTGGATGACGTGCATTCTCGGCGCGACGTTCCTTGGCTTCCAGTCCTACGAGTTCACCTCGTTCGTCCACGAAGGGTTGTCCATTCGAACCAACCTGTTCGGGTCGTCGTTCTTCACGCTCACCGGCTTCCACGGCGCGCACGTCACGGCCGGTGTGATCTGGCTTGGCACCCTGCTGGCCATCGACTACAAGCGCGGGCTCGGGCCCGATGACGCGATCAACGTCGACATCGCCGCGCTGTACTGGCACTTCGTCGACGTCGTCTGGATCGCGATCTTCACGCTCGTCTACCTCATCAAGTAAGGAGCCGATCATGGCGCACAACGAGACGGCTCCCCGCGGGGGGCACACCCCCGATAGCCATGGCGCGGCGGCCGCTGCGCACGCGGCAGCCCACGACGCGCACGCTCATCCCACCTGGAAACAATACAAGTGGGTCGCGCTCATTCTGACGTTGATCACCGTCCTCGAGGTGTGGGTCTACTACATCCCGGCGTTCGTGGCGACGAAGCTCTTCGTTCCGAGCCTGCTGATCATGTCGGCGGTGAAGTTCGCCATTGTCGTCTTGTTCTACATGCACCTGAAGTACGACGCGAGACTCTTCCGTGCCCTGTTCACCGGGCCGCTCATCATTGCCGTGGTGACCCTCATCAGCCTGATGTTCCTGTTCGGCCACATCGCCATTCGGCTGGCAAGCTGACCGGCACGTCAGGCACCTTCTGTTGGACCAGTAGCACTTGCTCTCCATGTGGTTCGGTCTCGGGATCGTCGCGTACGCCGTCGTCCACCCGGTCGCGCAGGTGGGGTGGACCCTATGGACGATTCACTGGAGCACCGTCATCGGTCTCGCCGCGTTAGGTAGTGCGTATGTCTGGGGCGCGAGGCATCTTGCCGCCCGCGCGCGGCTCGCGGGCACGGAGCCGCCCGTCGTGCGCCGGGGCCAGCGGGTCGCGTTCTTCTCGGGCCTGCTGGTGATCTTCCTCTCGCTGAATGGCCCGCTCCATGACCTGAGCGACACCTACCTCTTCAGCGCGCACATGGTGCAGCACCTCGTGCTGGCGCTCGCCGTGCCACCGTTGTTGCTCGTCGGCACTCCGGGCTGGATGTTGCGGCCGTTTCTCGCGAACGCAACGATCGCCGCGATCGCACGGACCATCACCAAGCCGACGCGCTGCTTCATCATCTTCAACGTCGTCATCTCGCTCTGGCACCTCCCGCCGCTCTACAACACGGCGATGGCGTACCACCCCGTCCACATCGTGCAGCACCTCACGCTGCTGGTTGCATCCGTCCTGATGTGGTGGCCGTTCCTCAGTCCATTGCCCGAGCTGCCCCGGCTTTCGTACCCCGGGCAGATGCTCTATTGCTTCCTGATGGTGATTCCGATGTCGATCGTGTCGATCTACATCGCGATGGCCGACCACGTGCTCTACCCGGCCTACTCGATCGCACCGCGCGTCTGGGACATCAGTCCCCTGAGCGATCAGCAGATCGGTGGCCTCATCATGTGGATCCCCGGCGGGCTGCTCTTCTACGTCGTCATGACCGTCGTGTTCTTCAAGTGGGCAGGTCGTGACACCGACACCACGGCCGGCGCCCAGGTCGACTGGCGCCCGCCGCGACCCACCCGGCCGGTCTCGCGGCCGCAGCCCCCGGTCACCGTTCGCCAGGATCGCTCGTCCTCGTTTTGACGGCCAGCTTGACCTGCAACCCGTAGCCGGGGGCGACCAGCGTCTCGCGCGGTGCCCGCCCCCGCGCGTACTGTTCATCATGCACGACACCGAGGTGAGCTCATGAGCGCTGCGACGCTGACGCCAGAGCGGACCACGACGCCCGTCCGGACGTACGCGCCGCCGCCAGCTCCTCGCCCCACGCGCGAGCGCCTGCTGTCACTCGACGTGTTTCGCGGGATGACGATCGCCGGAATGCTGCTCGTGAACGACCCGGGCACGTGGAGCGCGATCTATCCGCCGCTCGAGCACGCGACATGGAACGGGTGGACGCCGACGGACCTCATCTTTCCGTTCTTCCTGTTCATTGTCGGCATCACGACGCACCTCTCGCTCGAGGCACGGCGCGCTCGCGGCGACGATGAGGGGGCGCTGATTCGGCAAGTCGTTCGTCGGGGGCTGCTGATTGTCCTCGTCGGGCTGCTCGTGAACGGCTTCCCGTTCTTCACGTGGACGTCGATTGACGGTATCGCGAACCCGACGTTCCTCGAACGGGTCGTCGATCGCCTGCATCACTGGCGGATCATGGGCGTCCTTCAGCGCATCGGCCTCGCCTACATGTTCTCCGCGCTCCTCACGTTCCGCACCACGCTCAAGCAGCAGGTCGCGATCCTCGCGACCCTCTTGTTCGGTTACTGGTTCGCCATGACCCTGATACCCGTGCCGCCTAACGGGTTTCTCGGCATCGACGTCCTGAACACGCCTTCGGAAACGCTCGCAGCCTACTTCGACCGGCTGCTGCTCGATTGGGGCAGTTACGGCAATCATCTCTGGGTCAACAGCGTCACCTGGGACCCTGAAGGTCCGTTTTCGACCATTCCGGCGATCGGCACCGCCATGTTGGGCGTCATCTGCGGCCGGTGGATCAAATCGGCTCGACCCCTGAGCGAGCGGCTCGCAGGGATGTTCGCAGTGGGAAGCATCGCGATGATGGCCGCCCTCATGTGGCACTGGTCCTTCCCGATCAACAAGAGCCTGTGGACGAGCTCGTACGTCCTGTTCACCGCCGGGATGGCTGCCGTCGCGTTGGCGACCTGCATGTGGATCATCGATGAGCACCGCGTGACGGCCTGGACCAGACCCTTTGTGATCTACGGCATGAATCCGCTGATCGCGTTCGCAGGTTCGGCGGTCATGGCGCGGCTCATCTATTCGATTCTCAAGGTCGACTCTGGTGGGAGGCCGATCGCCCTCGAAACGTGGATCTACCAGACGTTCTACGCGTCCTGGCTGGAACCACGCAACGCGTCGTTGCTGTTCGCAATTACCTTCGTCCTCGTGTGGCTTGGCATACTCTGGGTCCTCTATCGCCGGCGTATCTTCGTCAAGCTCTAGCGGTATAAGAGCCCTGATGCGCCTCGTCCGCGTCGCTCTTGTCAACGCTGGCGGCCGGACGAGCCAATTCGTGCTGTACTGTACCCGGAACGCCTGTTGCCACGTCTCACATCGTGACCCGTACGCACATTCTCTCGCCCCGGCGTGCGCTGGGGATGCTCCTCCTGTTCGCTTCCACGGCCGGTCTCACCGTCCCCCTTCGAAGCTCCGCCGCTCAGAATGGCGGCGTGCGACCGCCTAACGGCGGCGCGAGCAGTTCCAAGGCCTCGCCCCGGACGCGAGCCAAATCGAGTAAGGGAGCCAAGACCAGCCGTACCTCGGCGCGGCGTCGCCCGCCGCCACCAGCACTCCGCTACACCGCGCCGACCTCCGCGGAAGCCCTGACCGCCGACATCGGCACGTTCCTGAACGCCCGCGTGCGAAGCGGTAACTGGGGCGCCATGATCGTTTCCCTGACGCGCGGCGATACGCTCTTTTCCGCCAACTCCGGCGACCTCATGCTGCCGGCGTCGACGATGAAGCTGTTCACGGCGGCTCTGGCCTTCGACACGTTCGGTCCCGACCACCAGTTCACGACGGCGGTACTCCGCGACGGCCCCGTTGGACCCGACGGTACCCTTTCTGGCAACCTCGTGCTCCGTGGTGGAGGCGATCCCGGTCTCTCCACACGCTACTACAAGGCTCCCGCGGAAGGTCCGATGGCCTCCCTCGCGCGCATGGTCGCCGGCAGCGGAATCAAGCGCGTGAACGGCGACCTGATTGCCGACGCCTCGGCGTTCGAGTCCAAGCGCGTCCCCGACGGGTGGCTGGCGCGCTATCTGGAGTCCGGGTACGCCGCGCGCGTCTCAGCGCTGTCGATGAACGAGAACCTGGCAACCGTGGTGATCACGCCCCAGCCCAACGGCACCCCGACCGTGACGCTCGATCCGCCATCGAGCACGGTGCCCGTGATCAACAACATGCGGACCGTCGCGGGGAGCAAAGCTGCGAAGCTGTCGATCCGGCGGCTCCCCGACGGACGTATCGATGTCCGCGGATGGATCGGTTCCAAAGCCGGATCGCGATCCTATCTCGTCGTGATCGACGATCCTGCACCGTGGGTCGCGGGAATGCTGAGGTCTGCACTTCTCGCGCAAGGCGTAATCGTCACCGGTCAGGTGCGGACCGGCGCGGCGTCACCGAACGCCGTCACCGTGGCGTCGCTATCCTCTCCACCGCTCGCACGCTTGGCCGCAGCGATGAATCGGGAAAGCATCAACCACTTCGCAGAGCTGCTGTTTCGCGACGTCGCGCAGGTCAACAGCCCGGAACGCGTAGGTTCCGCAGAGCTTGGCAACACGGTCCTGAAAAAGTTCATGACCGACAAAGTGGGCGCCGCCTCGGACGATGTCACTGCCACTGACGGGAGCGGTCTTTCCACGTTGGACCGCGTGACGGCACGCTCGCTCGTTCAGTTGCTGTCCTACGCCCATCGTTCGAAGTGGTCCGCCGACTTCCACGCATCGCTGCCCGTTGCCGGCGAATCGGAGTTGCTTCGGCATCGTATGCGGTACACGCCGGCCCAGGGGAACCTGCACGCCAAGACGGGCACGACCAACGACGTAATCGGCCTCGCTGGCTACGTGACGGCTCGCAACGGCGAGGTACTTGCTTTCGCGTTCCTTTACAACGGCCGGGATCGCTGGAACGCGAAGGAAGCGATCGACGTATCCGGCGCCACGCTCGCTGGTTTCGCGCGGCCGTAGGCTCGCGGTTCCCTTCCACTTCTCCACCCGTGTCGCTAGATCACGACGCGGGGCAGAGCCCGTCGTATTCCTCTCTGTGCCTGATACCGTCTTGACGCGATGCGGAGGTGGGTATGGGAATTCTCGACACGATTGGCCAACAGTTAGGCGGCGATACGCTCAAACAGATCAGTCAGCAGCTCGGCACCGACGAGGGCACGGCGGCCAAGGCAGTATCGGTTGCGCTTCCGCTGATGATCGCCGGCCTCTCGCGCAACGCTTCGACACCCGATGGGAGTGCCGCGCTCGACCAGGCGTTGACGCGCGACCACAACGATTCGCCAGTGCTGGGGGCACCGCAACAGGCAGTCGCCGACCCTAACGCGTTCAACGCGGGCGGCATACTTGGCCACATCTTCGGCCAGCGTCAGGCGCCCGTCCAGCAGGGCGTCGCCAAGGCGAGCGGCATCGACCTGCAGAGCGCGAGCAAGGTGCTCATGATCCTCGCCCCGCTTGTCATGGCGAGTCTTGCGCGAGCCCGGAACGCACAGGGCGCGAACGCTTCCGCTGGGCAGGTGCTCCAACAGGAGCAGCAGCACATCGAGCGCCAGGTGCCCGGCATCGGCGGGCTCGCGTCGATCCTGGATCGCAACCACGACGGCAGCATCGCCGACGATATCGCGAACATGGCCGGTGGCAACCTTGGCGGCCTCGGAGGCAGCCTCGGCGGCGGCCTCGGAAACGTGCTCGGCGGCCTTCTCGGCGATCGCCGTTAGGCGCGTCACCGAGCCTGACGGACCAGGAAAACGAGGGTCAGAATGCTTGCAGTTCCACGCATTCTGACCCTCGAAGGCTTTCGCCCGCCGCCTGCCGCCCGTCAATCGGGAATTCCCGCCCCCTCGTCGCGTGACCCAATGCGAATGCCGCGCTTGCCTAGCTCGTCGATGTAGCGCTTCGGCGGCACGCATTCGTCAGGCGTGTGCACACCCGGCGGCGCAATTTCTCCCTTGACCTGCATCTGCCCGGTGATGGACAGCGAATAGCCCGTCGTCCGCATCATCGCGCTGATGCCGTGCTGCTCGTCGTAGCGGTCGATGAGCTCCCACGAGAGCGTCCGCGGCGCCCCGTTCTTCGTTCCCGCCACGATCACTCGCAGCGCAACCAGGTCACGTCCCTCCGGCTTCTTCAACTTCGGGCCAATCGTTGCCACCACGACATCCCGAGGGACAACCTTGGTGCCCTTCACGTCGACCGGATCGAGCGACAGCAACCCGAGGTCCCGAATCGCCTCCATGATGTGTGCGTGGCCCGGATACCGGAGGGTCTTGTATTCCATCGACGGGATCTTGCCCTCGTACCGGAACGGCATCGTGGACAGGCCACCGGCCGTGTGAAATGCCTCCAGCTGTCCAACCGGGCCACCGAAATCGACGGTCTCGCGCTCCGAGAGTGCACGCACCTGCTGTCGCTTGCCATCGCGGAGCACCCATGACAGCGTCGTGTAGTAATCGAGCACTCCCTCGAGCGAATACACGATCTGGTAGTTGAGCGGAGGCTCCGGGTGCTGCGGCAACCCGCCGACGAACATGCGCACCGCGCTGACGGTGTCGAGCTGGCTGATGCCGTATTGCGCGAGCACATTCACCATCCCTGGCGCGAGCCCGCAATCGGGAACGATCGTGATGCCCTTCGCTTCCGCCTGCGCGTTCAGGCCTTTCTGTTGAAACACGATTTCGGTGTTGCCACCGAGATCGCAGAAATGCACCCCGGCTTCGACGGCCAGCTCGGCGAGCGGGAAATTGAAGTAGTACGGTATCGCGCTCATGACGGCATCACTCTGGCGCATGAGCGCCAGGACGGATTCGCGAGCGCGAACGTCTACACGCGTGGGGATGAGTCGCGGTCCGGAATACGGCGCGAGAAAAGGTGGAAGATGGTCGACAGTCAGGTCGGCGAGCCGGACCTCGCGGACATCGGGATTCTGAAGTAAATCGAACGCACAGGCCGAGCCTTGTAGGCCTGCGCCGAGCACTAGCATCCGCATTCGGTATTCTCCACGGCGGTCATGAGAAACGCAGCCGTGTAAGGTAACCGAGGTCAGCCTCGCGTGTCATCCCGCCGCGTCCGCGCGCACGATACTGGCAGCGGTGCTCCCGCATGACCATGACAACCAATGCCGAATGGCGATCGCGCCTGATCGACTCGACCGAGGAAATTCGCGCACTGCTCCGTCGCAGCCGCCGTATTGCTGTTCTCGGAATCAAACCTGAAACCAGAGCCGACCAACCCGCGCACTTCGTGCCGGTCTACACGATGGAGGCCGGATTCGAGGTCATACCGGTGCCCGTCTACTACCCAGAGGTCACCGAGATTCTTGGCCAACGAGTGTACCGACGCCTCGTCGACGTTCCGGGAGACATCGACATCGTGAACGTGTTCCGTCGCCCCGAACACATACCGCCTCACGTCGATGACATTCTCGCGAAGCGTCCTCGATCCGTGTGGATGCAGCTCGGGATCCGAAACGATGACGCGGCCGAGCAGTTGGCTCGCGCCGGAATCGAGGTCGTTCAGGATCGATGCCTGAAGGTCGAGCTGATGCGAATGGGCCTCTGACGACCGGTTCTCTTGTCGTCAGCATGCCAGCGCGGTCCGCCGTTCCGATTTCCGATTCCCGATTTCCGATTCCCGATTCCCTATTCCCGATTCCCTATTCCCGACACCGTCGGGTCGTGCTTGGCGGCGAGCAGGGCGGCCTGTGTTCGATCCTCGACTCCCAGCTTTTCGAAAATTGCGCTGACATATCCCTTCACGGTGCCGATGCTCAGGTTGAGCGCCGCGGCAATGCGCTTGTTGCTTTCGCCGCGTGCAAGGAGCGCGAGCACGTCGCGTTCACGAGCCGTCAGCGCGGTGAACGGTGAAGGCGCTTCCGGCTCGGCGATGCCACGCATCAGATGCTGCTGCGCGCGAGGATGCAGTGTCGGCACCCCATCAGCGGCGCGCCGAATTGCCGCCAGCAGCTCTGCCTTCAGCACGTCCTTCATGAGGTAGCCGGTGACGCCTGCTCGCACCGCGTCGCGTACACCCTCGCCGTCGGCAAAGCTCGTGAGAATGAGCACACGCGACTCTATGCCTGCCTCCCGCAGTCGACGCGTGGCCTCGAGCCCATCCACACGCGGCATGCTCAAATCCATGAGCACCACGTCAGGCTTCACCGACGTCGCCAACCGAACCGCTTCATCGCCATCCGACGCCTCGCCGACGACCACGATCTCGCCGTCGCTTTCAGCGAGAATCATCTGCAATCCTTCGCGCACGACCTGATGGTCGTCCGCAATCAGAACGCGAACCGGCTTTCGCATAGTTCATCCTCGACTGGCGCGGCGTACGTCGGCGCGCTGTCTTCGAATCCAATGCCGGCGCGGCGGACGCGCAAGACTGTGCCCGGCAAGCTTCGCCCGCTCAGCGCGCCTGGAATGTGGCCAGCACCCGCACGTCGGGGTCGAACGCAACGCCGCGCGGAGCGGCGTCGAGCTGGAGCGGCACGGCAACGGTGGTACTCGGCGCAGCCGCAACATCGATTGTCGCGCGACGTTCCTTTCCCGACGCATCGGTGACGGAAACCGTGAGTGGGAATCTGTACGCGCCAAAACGCGTGCCCTGCGTGACGGTGGCGATCACTCTCCGCTGCGAGGCATCGTAGCGCCACGACGTGGTGACCTCGGCGAAGCCGGGCCGACGCAGCCACTGGTCGAAGAACCAGCCTAACGGTCTACCGGATGCCGCCTCGACGGCGCGCTGAAGATCGTCGGTGAGCGCAGTCGAATGCCGGTTCGCCAGATAGTACGAGCGGAGCCCGCGGAAGAAGGCAGAGTCCCCGACGAGAGCGCGAAGCATGTGGAGTGTCCAGCCGCCCTTCTGGTAGCTGTTGGTGTTCAGCAGCGCCATGAGGTCGGTCTGCGTCGTGTCAATCACCGGGCGCGTAGCGACTTCGGGGGCTTTCACGATCTGCTCGCGAATGCGGCGCATTTCGTCACGGAATGCGCTGTCGCCGGCGAACCGCTCGCCCCACAATGCTTCGAAATACGTCGCGAAACCTTCGGAGAGCCACACGTGCGACCACTCCCGCTCGGTCACTGCGTCTCCGAACCACTGGTGCGCCGTTTCGTGAGCGATCACACCTGGCTGCATGGTGCGACGACGGAATGGTCCGTCGGCGTAGAAGATCGCGCCCGCGTTTTCCATTCCGCCATAACGGGTCGAGCTCTCGAGGTGCGCGAGCTTCTCATAGGGGAACGGGGCGATGAGCTCCGAGAAGAGCCGCAACATTGCCGGCGCGTACGCGAATGGCCCTGGCAGGAAGTCTCGCGATTCAGGGAATACGTACACCGACTGCCGGACGCACGAGCTGAACTCGCCGACACCGCATCCGTCACGGCCAAGATCGTAGTACACGAGTGGTGCAGCGGCGATGACCATGAGATACACGGGAATCGGCCGGGATTCACGCCATCGTGTCAGCGTTCGCGGAACCGAGCCTGGCGTCCCCGGGAGCGGGGTTTCTTCCATCAACTCACCGTTCGCGACGACGCGTCGTTCGCTTGGGGCCCGCACTGTCCACGTGACCGTTGCCTTGTCCGACGGGTGGTCAATGCCGGGAATCCAGTTGCGGGCTCGGTTGGGCCAGTTGTCGCCGAACGCGGTCCACCGGCCGGCGCTATCCGTTCGGACAATGAGCCCATCCTTCGGCGCCCCGCCGTACCTCACCGTGACGGCGAAGGAGTCGCCGACCGCCGGCGCAATGGGAATGCGCACCAGGGAATCCGTCCTGACGAACCTGACCGGCGTTTCGTCCACGAGCACGCTGTCGACTCTCAACGCGACGAGATCGAGCACGAGCGTATCCACGGGAGCCCACCGCCGCACAGAGAGAACGGCGCGCCCCTCGATCGATGCTCCCCGGTCTGGCAGGTCGAGCGTGATCCCGTAGTCGGTCACGTCGATGCCCGGGCGGTAAGGCAGCGGCCCGCTCCCCTGGCCGCGGACCGCCGACGCAGTCGTTAGGCACGACACGAGTCCCGCGATGATCGCCTGGGTATGGCGCCGGAGCCGTCGAATCGCGTTGCGCATGGTATCCGTTGTCATCGCTGGAGTATTTGGTACACTACCAGGGCATTTGGCGGCTCGTACGACGCGGTGGCGGGGTCTGGCGCGATCGCGACGATGAACTGACCGTTCGCCGTCGCGGTCAGGGCAATGCCGGGGCCGACGATGTGTGGCGCGCGGACCCGCGCGCCGTCGTGTCCGTACACGCGGATCCACCCGTCTTCGCTCTCGATGTCCACGTCGCCAGCACGGAACGCGCGGCGTTGTCGCATGTCGACCGCGGTCGAGACGTCGAGGCTCGGCCCCTGGATCCATTGATGCCGGGCGAGCGCCGCGGTGTCGGTGAAACCGCGAGCTTCGCCCGTAACCGGATCGACCAGTCGCCAGCGTGATGCCGGCGCGTCGTCGGCGATGACCTCGGGCGGCGCGCCGAGCGCCAGGCGTGAGCCGTCGCGCGTCCAGGCAACGCGCCAACCCTCGGCGATCGGTAAACCGCTGGCCGCCGTCGAAGACGTATCGGCGGCGGCTCTGGGGCTGACGACGAAGGGTCGGGCGACCCCGTACGCGGTGACCATGCCGCTCGTCGAGAACGCGTTCTTTCGCACGATCGATTCCATGAGCCCGACGCTGCCGGCCAGCCGGTGCCATTCGCTCGGCGGGATCGAGTCGGTCTCGCCCACATTCGTCGTATACGCGCGCCCGTACGCGACGCGCTTCCAGTCGGGCGAGGGCGCCACGTCCCATACGCTGTCGCGCTGTATCGGGGGGCTCCCCTCGCTGGCGAATACGAACCCGTTCGGGACCGGATCATTCTCGACGGCCCGTGGGTCCTCGACGACCAGCACCCGCCGCCGGTCATCGCTCAGGATCCACCGCACTTCCGCCGCCATGCCGTGACTCCCACCGTTCACCGGCGTCACGCCCACGGCAAAGGTCCCTCGGCTCGACCGGCGCCCCAGGAAAACTGGCTGGAGACCGGATTGCCGGAGTGCGTGCTCGACGAGCTTGGCCAGTTCGGCGTCGCCAGGCACGATCACGCGAACGGCCCAGCCCGAATCGCCGGTGGCGCGCCTCGCGGCCTCGGCGTCCCATCCTTCGCGCGCCAGCGAGTCGGCGAACGCGGCTGCCCCCACGGAGTCTGGCGCGAGCGTGACGCGTACGAGCGCACCGGTTCGAACGCCGGCAGCGCCGCTCACCATGACGGAATCGGTGTCAGCGCGGCGTTCGTCGCGGGAACAGGCCACCGCGAGGATGAATGCGCCCATGAGCCAGCCGGCGTTCGCCAGCGTCTCGAGGCGCCGACGCCACCGCTGCCTAACGATTTTCAGTTCGCGTGACGCGGTAGATCGCGCCGGCGGCGTCGTCGGAAATGAGCAGCGATCCATCCGTATGCACCACCACGTCGACGGGGCGGCCCCACCGGCGGCCGTTCGGCCCCTGCCATCCCGTTATGAAGTCCTCGTACGACACCGGTTTCCCGTCGCGGATGCGGACCCGCACCACCTTCGCCCCGGTCGGCGCGGACCGGTTCCACGAACCGTGAAACGCCACGACCGCGTCGCTTCGCCAGTCGGCCGGAAACGTGGTCGCCCGATCGAGGAACGCGATGCCTAACGGTGCCGAGTGAGCCTGTATCTCCAATGCTGGCGGGATCGTTCGGCCGCACCGCGCCGGATCGTGGAACTCGCGATCCGGACTCGGGATCCGGTTGCCGTAGCAATACGGCCACCCGTAATCCCCGCCGTCCTGCAGGATATTGATTTCATCGGGCGGCAGGTCTTCGTGATCCGGCTCGATATTGTCACGCTCATTCTGGGTGACCCAGATCTGTTTTGTGACGGGATTCACAGCGATGCCCACCGCGTTGCGGAGTCCGGACGAAAATACACGCCCGTTACCGCCGTTTGCGTCGTACCGCATCACAGCGGCGCGATCTGGCGTCTTTTCCACGCACATGTTGCAGCTCGATCCAATCGCCACGTAGATCGCGCTGTCCGGGCCGAACACGATCGACCGGCTCCAGTGTCCCCCACCGCCGGCATACGAGTTCACACGTTCCGGCGACCCGGAGGCCGCACCGTTCGGCCCGAGCCGGACGCGAACGACGCCGTCCGTGTTGGCGATGTAGAGGTATCCGCCGTGGAAGGTGAGACCGTGCGGACGATTCAACCCGGAGACGGCCACCGTTTGCGACTCCGCCACGCCATTCCGATCCGCATCGACCAACCGCACCACCTCACCGGCTTCCGGACGGCTGGCGTACACGGCGCCATCGGGCGCTACTGCCATGAAGCGCACACCGCCGACCTTCGCGTACTCGGCGATGGTGAACCCCGGCGGGAGGGTGAGTCTGCTGCGTAGCGCGTCCTGCGCCTTGCTGTTCGATGGGGCACACGCCGCCGTTGCGGCGAGGACGACCGCAATCTCGCTCAGTCGCACGGGCAACTCCTGGTGGTCGGATGGTTCTCGAACAGCGTGGAGCGTACACGCGATTCACCCGACCGACAACCCCGACCGTCCGGCTGGGGAGACTCCTGCCTGCGGGCGCGCCAAACAACAACGCGTGATGCGTCGGGTGCTTAGATGCGAACCCGGTTCCGGCCTTCCGCCTTGGCGCGATAGAGTGCCTGGTCGGCGCGCATGAACAAATCCTCGACGGTCGCGACCCGAGGCGCGGGGAACGTCGCCACGCCGATGCTTGCCGTGACCTGCAGCGTCGGTCCGTCATCGACCGAGAACGGATGCATCTCGATGCGCTCGCGGATGCGCTCGGCAAACGCGACGGCCCCGTCCTCGCGTGTTTCAGGCAGCACGATCACGAACTCCTCACCGCCATACCGGGCGACGAGGTCGACGCTTCGCACCTCGTGCTGGAGCAGCGACGCGAGGGCCATGAGAACGTCGTCACCCACGAGGTGGCCGTACGTGTCGTTGATCCGCTTGAAGTGATCGATGTCGATCATCAGCAGCGTCACCATCGAGTCGTAGCGGCGGGCACGCTCGAGCTCCGCGTTCAGGCGGTCGGTCAGCGCTCGACGGTTGAGCGCGTCGGTCAGCGGGTCGGTCTGCGCGAGCGCCTCGAGGCGGCGATTGTCTGCCCTCGTGCTCTCCATCATGTCGGCGCGCTGGATCGCCGCCACCGCCGCGCGAACGACGGTGTCGGCAAACGCGACGTCGTCCTCTCGAAGCGGGCGCTCATCCTCGCCGCGCCGAAGGAAGAAAACTCCCGACTGGCGGGCGTCTGCGAGTGAGAACGGCATTGCGATCACGGACCGAATCGGCACCCGCGTGCCTTCCTCGCGCCACCGCTCGCGGATGTCCGCGTACAGTGGGCTCGAATGAACGTCCTCCACGAGCACCGGCTGGCCGGTCTCGAGCGCCGCGCGAATCTCGGGGTAGCGGTCGAGGTTCAGCTCGAAATTCTTGACGAGCGCGTGCTCGAACGAAGCCGCCACCATGCCGACCCTGTCGCCAGGCCGAGCGAGGATGACCGAGCACCGCGTGAGGTCCAAGGCGCGCGCGACGCGCCGCGCGAGCACGTGATAGATCTCGTTCGAGGTGAGATCGCCCGTGACCTCGCGAAGGATGTCGACGAGCTTGCGTCGGCTATCCGCCTCCGCCCGTGCGCGCGCCAGCTCCTCTTCGGTCGTGCGCAGCGACTCATAGGCCGATCGAAGAATGGCTCGCATGCGTAGTTGCGCCTGAATGCGGGCGAGGAGCTCGCGAACGCGAAAGGGCTTTCGAACGAAGTCTGACGCGCCGAGACCGAGTGTCTTGACCGCTGCCTCTTCCGGCGGCAGCGACGAGATCATGAGCACGGGCATGTCGCGCCACCGCGCGTCGTTCTTGATGCGCTCGAGGAGCTGGAAGCCATCCACATCCGAGAACATGACGTCGAGCAGGAGCAGATCGGGGGTGCGCTCCTCGAGGAGTGTCAGGAGGTCGGCGCCACTCGTCGCGGATCCGACGTCGTAGCCGTGCTCCTTGAGCACCCAGGTCATGGTCTGGACAATCGCCGGGTCGTCGTCGGCGATGACGATGCGCGCGCTAGCCATCGCGAGGGGAGCCCTCGGCGGCGGGTCGGGCGTTCATCGAGTGGAAGGCGTGCACGAAGTGAGAAATGGGAGCGCGTACGAGTTCGAGTCCGGAAGCAACGGAACGGCAGGGCTCGCTGGTGCATACCCCGAGCCCTTGGTGATTCACTGCTAAGTTATTGCAGTATAGCCGATTGACTTAGAGCCGGGCTCTTCTTTTCTGCGGGGCGTAGCGTCGTGACCACATTGGTGTCGCGCACCGACCTCGCCTGACGACAGCGCCAGCCCCCGGTCACGCGAGCCCGCGACGCGACACGGGGCCTGCCTGTCGGCAGGCCCCGTGTCGCCCGCGTGGGCTATGGACTACTCCTCGTCCGGCGCGACGCCAAGCGGCTCGTCGGCTTCTTCGCCCTCTCCTTCGCCCTTGTCCTCCGAAATTACCCGGGCGACGGCGGTCACTACATCGCCGTCGTCCAGCGAGACGAGACGCACACCCTGCGCGTTGCGTCCGGTGACACGGACCTGATCCACCGACGACCGGATCACGATACCACCGCGCGTGATCAGCATGATCTCGTCCTCCGGTAGGACCTCCATCAGCGCGACCACGTCACCGGTCTTCTCGGTGCGGTTCACCGTCAGGATGCCTTTGCCCCCCCGCTTCTGCACGCGGTAGTCATCGATGTGCGTGCACTTGCCCATTCCCTTCTCGGTCACGACGAGCAGCGTCGCTTCGCGCTTGATGACCACCATGCCGACGACGCGATCGTCCGGGCGCAGCTCGATCCCCTTCACGCCCGTCGTATCGCGACCCATGTCGCGCACGTCGCTCTCGTGGAACCGCACCGAGAGCCCATGCTTCGTCGCGAGCACGATGTCGTTCGTCCCGCTCGTCACCTGCACGTCGATCAGCTCATCGCCCTTGTCGATCTTGATCGCCTTGATGCCCGTCGTGCGCGGATTCGAGTACTCGCTGAGCTTCGTCTTCTTCACCGTGCCGTCCTTCGTGCAGAACAGCAGGTAGCTCTCGTCGTTGAACTCCCGCACGGGCACGATCGCCTTGATCTGCGTGTCCGGCGTGACGTTGATCAGGTTGACGATCGGCTTGCCCTTGCTCGCGCGACCGGCCTGCGGCAGCTCGTGTACCTTGAGCCAGAAGCAGCGGCCGTCCTCGGTGAAGATCAGCAGGTAGTCGTGCGTGCTGCCGATGAAGAGCCGCTCGATGAAATCCAGCTCCTTGAGATCCGCACCGCTCGAACCGCGCCCGCCTCGGCGCTGCCGCCGATAGGTCGTGACCGGCGTGCGCTTGATGTACCCTGTGTGCGAGATCGTGACGACCATGTCCTCCTGAGCGATCAGGTCTTCGATCGTGAACTCGCCCTGATCGCTCGTGATCTCGGTCCGACGTGCGTCACCGTAGGTGTCGGCGATCTTCTGCAGCTCGTCCTTCATGACCTTCATGCGCTTCGGCTTGGACTCGAGGAGCGCGCGCAGGTCCTTGATCAGTGCGCGAACTTCCTTGAGCTCGGCCTCGAGCTTCTCGATCTCGAGGCCCGTGAGCTTCGCGAGCCGCATGTTGAGGATCGCCTCAGCCTGCCGCTCCGAGAGCTTGAATCGCTTCTGCAGCTGCGCGCTTGCCTTGGGCGTGTCCTCCGCCTTGCGAATGACCTTGATCACCTCGTCGATGTTGTCGACGGCGATCTTGAGGCCATCAAGGATGTGCTCGCGCTCGAGCGCCTTGTCGAGCTCGTACTGCGTCCGCCTGACGATGACCTCGTGGCGGTGCGTGATGTAGTGCTCGAGCACCTCCTTGATGCCCATGACCTTCGGCACGAGCTGGCGCGTCTGGGCGTCGGGGACGAGCGCCAGCATGATCACGCCAAACGTCGCCTGCATCGTGGTGTGCTTGTACAGCTGGTTGAGCACGACGCGTGGGATCGCATCGCGTTTGAGCTCGATCACGATGCGGGTCGTGTCTGACGACTCGTCGCGGAGGTCGCTGATCCCCTCGATCTTCTTGTCGCGGACAAGCTCCGCGATGTCCTTGACGAGGTTTGCGCGATTGACCTGGTACGGCAGCTCCGTGACGACGATCTGCGATTTGTTGGAGGTTTCCTTCTCCTCGATTACCGCCCGCGCGCGCATGACGATCTTTCCGCGCCCGGTTTCCTGATAGTCCTTGATCCCGTCACGACCGTAGATGTAGGCGCCCGTGGGAAAATCGGGGCCCTTCACCATCTTGCGGATCTCGCCTAACGTGAGATCCGGGTTGTCGATCAGGGCGACGGTGGCGCCGATGACTTCCTTCAGGTTGTGCGGCGGAATGTTCGTGGCCATGCCGACCGCGATTCCCGACGACCCGTTGACCAGAAGGTTCGGAATGCCGGCCGGCAGAACCTTGGGCTCGGTCAGATGGTCGTCGAAGTTCGGCGCGAAATCGACGGTGTTCTTGTCGATGTCCGCGAGGAGCTCGGTCGCGATCCGCATGAGGCGCGCTTCGGTGTAGCGATACGCCGCGGCGGGATCACCATCCATCGAGCCGAAGTTGCCCTGCCCGTCCACCAGTGGGTAGCGAAGCGAAAAATCCTGCACCATGCGGACGAGCGCATCGTACACCGCGCCGTCGCCGTGCGGGTGGAATCGGCCAAGCACGTCGCCCACGACCGTCGCCGACTTCTTGAACGGCCTGTTGGGCAGGAGGCCAAGGTCGTTCATCGCGTACAGGATGCGACGGTGTACGGGCTTGAGTCCGTCGCGCACATCGGGCAGCGCGCGCGACACAATGACGCTCATCGAGTAATTGATGAACGACTCTTTGATCTCTTCGTCGATGAGACGCGGGAGAATGCGTTCGCGATTACTTGGGCCGGTCATGAGGTCCTGCGGGAGGGAAATACGAGGGGTTTTTCAGTAGCTGAAGTATACCCGAAGGAGAAGCGAATCGCAACGAGAGCAACCGCCTGTAAGCTCCTTTGCCACAATCGATTACGAACTCATTCACGAGTTGCTGGCGCGTGCGCGGATCACCTCTGTTGTGTGAGACGACGCACAGGCATCCGACGCAAAGCGAGCTCTTCCTTGAAAGCGTGCGAACCGCGGAACGCAGAACCGGGAACAGTGACTCCTGGTGAGCCTCTGTTCCCGGTTCTGCGTTCCCCGTTCCAGCTCTCTACCTGCCGTACTTCTTCATGATCGCCTTGAGGCGGTCTACCGGCAGCGCGTACACACGAAGGTCGTTCGCGCCAGTCATGGTGTCTGCCGCAAGCATGGCATTGACGATCGCTTCCTCCGTGGCCTGCGAGGTCGCACTGAAGAGCGGTGTCATCCGCGGGTTCGAGAGCATCCGGACCGAAGTAGTGTCCGCGGTTTCAGCGGCGCCGGCATTGGCCGTCGAGAACGCAATGAAAATGTCGCCGGACCCGTTCCCGCCGAACCCTCCGGAGCGTCCGACGCCAAGGGCTACGCGAGTCGCGATCCGCTTCAATTGGTGCGGCAGAAGCGGCGCATCGGTCGCTACCACGACGATGATCGAGCCCATCTCCTCCTCGTCGTCTCGCGTGGTTCCCGGTGCGGCATCGCACGGTTTTCGCTGACCCGGGCCGGGCGGATTCGGTTGCGGGTCGTGATTCGCGATGCAGGGCTGAAGGTCGGTGATCTCCTCGCCGACGGGCACACCGGCAATGCGCAGGTCTCGACGCGCTCCGAAGTTGCACTGTACGAGCACACCGATGGTGTACCCGCCCTGCTCCGGCGGCAGCTTGCGCGAGGCCGTACCAATCCCGCCCTTGAAGCCAAGGCACACCATTCCGGTCCCGCCGCCAACGGCACCTTCCAGGACCGGTCCGCCTTTCGCGCCGTCGAGCGCGGAGATCACGTGCTCCGGCCTAACGTGAAAGCCGTTGATGTCGTTGAGCCCACCATCGTACGTCTCGGCAACGATGGGCAGTCCCCACGGCTGCATTCCCGGCTTACCGACCTGCCATTGCAGAATCGCATCGCGCACGACACCGACACTGTGCGTGTTCGTGATAGCAATCGGTCCCTCGAGGATCCCCGACTCCTGAAGCCACGTCGTCCCCGTCATCTCGCCGTTTCCGTTCAGCGTGAACCACGCACCGAAAACAGGATCAGGGTTCGCCTTGCCGCGCGGGTGAATGACCGTGACGCCCGTCCTGACCGGTCCCTTCCCGACGACGAGCTTCCCGCTTCCCGAGATCAGCGTGGTATGGCCCACTTCCACGCCGGCCACGTCCGTTATCGCGTCGAGCGGACCCGCAGTCCCGCCGATCGGTAAAGCCAGGTCACGAGCACGCGGTTTCGCAGCGGCCGCCGTTTGAGCGTGCGTCACCGACGCGCTCACGGCGAGCGCGACGACCAGGCCGAGCCCGAAACGCCACTGGGGTTTCATAGCCGAAAGCCTCTCCGATGTCGATGCGAGCGAGACACTGCGTTAGGCCCTTTTCGCCTAACGCAGTGTCGAGGACCTTACGCCACTGCCTTGATCGCGGTGCCGATGGTGCCAATGAGCTCGTCGATCTGCGGCTTGTCGATGATCAGCGGCGGCGAGAGCGCAATGATGTCGCCGGTCACGCGGGCGAGAACGCCGCGATTGAAGCAGTCCACGAAGACCTCGAAGGCTCGCGCACCCGGTGCGCCAGCGCGAGGCTCCAGTTCGATTCCGCCGACGAGTCCGAGGTTGCGGATGTCGATGACGTGGGGAAGCCCGCGCAGCGAGTGAAGCGCGTTCTCCCAATAGGGCGCCAGGCTCGCGGCGCGCTCGAACAGGCCCTCGCCCTCATACACATCGAGTGTCGCGAGGCCAGCCGCCGCCGCAAGCGGGTGACCCGAGTACGTGTAGCCGTGGAAGAGCTCAATGCCGGCCGGCGCGGAGTTGACGACGGTATCATAGATCCCGTGCCGAACGAACACGGCGCCCATCGGGACCGCGGCATTCGTTAGGCCCTTCGCCACGGTCATGAGATCCGGAACGATACCGAAGTAGTCGGCCGCGAACGGAGTGCCGAGCCTGCCGAATCCCGTGATGACTTCGTCGAAGATCAGCAGGATTCCATGCTTATCGCACAGCTCGCGAAGCCGCTTGAGGTATCCCTTCGGCGGAACGAGCACACCGGTCGATCCGGCCATGGGCTCCACGATCACGGCGGCGATCGTCTCGGCGCCGCGCTCCCGAACAATCCGCTCCAAGTCGTCGGCGAGCTCCGCGCCGTGGGTGGGCTCTCCGCGCGAGAACGCGTTGCGCGCGATGTCGTGCGTATGCGGCAGATGATCGACTTGCGGCAGCAGCTGCGCCATGTACGCCCGGCGGTTCGGCTCGATCCCTCCAACGGAAATCCCGCCGAACCCCACGCCATGATATCCGCGCAGCCGCCCGACAAACCGAACTCGCTGCGTCTCTCCCTTCGACTGGAAGTACGCCATCGCGATCTTCAGCGCCGAGTCGACAGCCTCCGAGCCCGAGTTCACGAAGAAGACGTGGTCGAGATCACCCGGAAGCATCTCCGCCACTCGCTCCGCCAGCGCGAAGCTATACGGATGACCCATCTGGAAACCCGGCGCGAAGTCGAGCGTCGCGGCCGCCTCCTGCACCGCTCGCACGATCGGCTCGCGACAGTGCCCGGCATTCACACACCACAGACCGGCGGTGCCATCGAGCACCCGCCGCCCGTCGACCGACGTGTAGTACATCCCGTTGGCCGACGCGAGCAGTCGAGGCGCGCGCTTGAAGGCACGGTTGGCCGTAAACGGCATCCAGAGCTCCTCGAGCGAGAGCTCGGACCCGAGAGCGTTGGCGATCGTCGCAGTCTCAGTCATGTCAATCATCCTCGTCGTGACAGCTGTTCACCGTTCACTGTTCCCCGCTCCCCGTTACCCCATTCCGATTCCCTATTCGGGTCCGTCCCCCGCCCCGAGCACCTGATTCCCTTCGGCCTCCCGCTCCTCCGCCAACTCCGACTCTCGTTCCGCAGCAGCAATAGCGTCGCGCTCCGCCTTGTAACGCTCGTACCACGCGCGAGTGATCTCGCCCGCCAGCTCGCGGTTCCCGAGACCGAATGACAAGGCCAGCGCCAGCGCGACCGCACCGAAGAGAATCGCGAATGCGGTGACGACGATCTCGTTGGCAATCCCAAGCTGCTGCAGCGCCATGAAGATCGCGAGAAGGATCACGCCCCACCGCCCCACCCGCGCGAGCGTCGGCCCGCCTTGAATCGCGCCGGCCGACGCCAGAATCAGCCCGCCGACGAATCGCCCAAGCACGATCCCGACGATGAGCAGCACGATCGCGGCCATCATGCTCGGGATATAGCTGACGAGCTCCGAGAACACGTCGGCAAGCGTCTCCATCCCGAGCGCGTTGGCCGCGATCATGATCACCACGAACATCACGAACCAGAACACGAGGTTCGCGAGGACGCGCGAGGGATTGAAGTGCGACCCCGACCGCTCGACGGCCTGCATAACGCCGCCGCGCTCGAGCAAATAGTTGAGCCGCAGGCGACGCAGCACCCGCTCCGTGCCTCGCTCAATGAGCTTCGCCAGCAAGTAACCGGCGAAGAGAATGATGAGCGCTCCGAAGAGCGCGGGGACGAATTCGGCGAACTGCGCGAAGCTGCTTTGCAGTCGCTCCAGGAAAGTCATGCGTGAGCTCCGGGCCGATTGCGCGTCACGTACGCAAACGCAAACAAGGACGCAAGGGTTCGCACCGACTCAATTCCGCGTTCCGCGTTTCACATCGAAGATGGCGCTTCGATGGCATTTCGGGCAGATGAGCCATTCACGCCGCCGAGCGTACCCGAGACCGAACGAACCGCCCCCGATGCTTCGAGGGGACAAGGCGACACCACAACGGGGACACTCGGGCGCGTGCCCCGCCGCGACCGCGCGGCGGATGTCGCGCTGTTCGTCATTCGTGAACTGGGCAGGATCCGAGGTCACGGGTCGGAGACGGTAACGACGACCTTGCCGAATTGCGCGCCGGACTCGAGCCTCGCGAATGCATCGACACCGCGCTCGAGGGGAAACTCGGAGTCGATCGGCGGAAACAGCCGTCCAGCCGCGAGCTCGTTCACGACTGCCGCGAACTCCGAGTCGCTCCCCATCGTCGAGCCCATGATCGTCCACTGGTTCCAGAACAGACGACGAATATCCGTCTGGACCATGGGCCCGGACGTTCCACCGCACGTCACCAGTCGCCCGCGCTTTCCGAGCGACCCGAGCGATGAAGCCCACGTTGCCTCGCCCACGCAATCGATCACGACGTCGACGCCACGTTTCCCCGTCCGCGCACGGATTTCCTTGGCCACGTCCTGGCCGCGATGGTTGAGCACCTCGTCGGCGCCTAACACGCGCGCGCGCTCGAGCTTCGCATCGCTCCCGGAAGTCACCCACACGCGCGCCCCCAGCAGCTTCGAGATCTGGAGCGACGCGAGCGCAACGCCGCCACCGATGCCGTGAATCAGGACCTGGTCCGTCGCGCGGACGTTCGCCCGCGTGACGACCATCCGCCACGCTGTGAGCGTGGCAAGTGGAAAGGCGGCAGCGGTGGCGAAAGTAACGCTCGCGGGAAGCGGCAGCACATTCGCCACCGGCACCACCAGGTAGTCGGCCAGCGTGCCCGGGCGGTGTTCCCCGAGAATCGCGTACTTGAGACACAGCGGATTGTCACCCGTGCGACAATACTCGCACGTGCGATCGCTCACTCCCGGGTTCACGATGACTCGGTCTCCCACGCGGACCGAGGTCACCTCCGCTCCGACCGCATCCACGATGCCGGAGCAATCCGAACCGAGAATCCACCCGGGCGTGATGCGAACGCCGGGCACCCCCTTCACGACCCAGAGGTCGAGATGGTTCAGCGCTGCCGCGCAAACGCGTACTCGCACCTCATCGGGAGCCGAAATCTCCGGCACCGGGATGTCCGTGCGGAAACGCAGTTGATCGAGCTCGCCGTGTGCATCGATCGTCAGCGCTCGCACGCGCTTCCTCGACGGTTATATTCCGCGACAACTCGCCTATCGCGATGGCGCCCACATGTCGCGGTTGCTCGCGACACGTCGCTCCCGCACGCACGCGCGTTCCGGGCAGCCCCACCAATACCGGTCACTGGATTCGCGGAATGATTTCGATCAAGGTGCCCCCTCTCGGAGAATCGATCGTCGAGGCGACGGTCGCTCGATGGCTCAAGAAGGAGGGGGATGCGGTCGCCGCAGGCGACACACTGGTCGAGTTGGAGACGGATAAAGTTACCGTCGAGGTGCCCGCGCTCAAAGCGGGCGTATTGGCGCGCCAGGCGAAACACGACGGCGATGTGGTCGCCGTTGACGACGTTCTCGGTGAGATCGACGAGTCGGCTAGCGGTACGTCGCCGGCGCCCGCCGCTCCAGCCAGGTCTGCAGAAACCGCGTCGCCACAGCGTGCGGCCTCGACTCCCGCACCGGCGTCGCCGGCCGCTACGCCGGAAGTGCGGGCGTCGCCCGCCGCGAAACGTGTTGCTGCGGAGACTGGTGCCGATCTCGCTGCCATTGCAGGTACGGGGCGAGGCGGCGTCGTCAGCAAGCCCGACGTGATCGAGCAGACCGGGGGAGCGCCACGCGGGGGAACACGTGGCGATGGTGCCGCTGCCGCGCCTGCTCCGCGGACCGAGGAGCTACCGCCCCGCAGCCCGGCACAGCCGCCCAGGGCTCCCGCCGTACCACCCGGGACGCGGGAGACTCGCGAGAAGATGTCGACGAGGCGGAAGCGCATCGCCGAACATCTCCTCGAGGCGCAACATGCCACGGCTCACCTCACGACGTTCAACGAGATCGACATGTCGGCCGTGAGCGCACTCCGCGAGCGAATCAAGGAGCGCGTCGAAAAGGAGCGCGGCGTGAAACTGAGCTTCATGCCGTTCTTCGTGAAGGCCGCGTGCCTCGCGCTGGACGCGTATCCCGTCGTCAACGCACAGATCGACGGCGACTCCATCGTGTACAAGCATTACGTGAACATGGGGATCGCCGTCGCATCTGACGCAGGCCTCGTCGTTCCGAACATCAAGGACGCCGATCGCAAGGGAATGATCGAGGTTTCGAGCGATATCACGGCGCTCGCGAAGCGCGCGCGCGACGGCAAGCTCACGATGGATGACCTCACCGGCGGAACGTTCACGATCACGAACGGCGGCGTGTTCGGATCCCTCGTTTCCACGCCGATCATCAATTATCCACAGGTCGGCATCCTCGGGCTGCACAAGATTCAGGATCGTCCGGTCGCGTTGAACGGGAAGGTCGAGATTCGACCGATGATGTACGTCGCGCTCTCCTACGATCACCGGATCATTGACGGACAACAGGCCGTGTTGTTCCTCGTACGCGTGAAGGAGTTGATGGAGGATCCCGCCACGATGCTGATCAACTGACGGATCGTTCGGCGAAGATCATGGCCCGAGCTCGCGCGAGCTCGGGCCTTTTTTTCGATCTTGCCACAGTTCTGTGAGCAGACGTTTCGGCCTCTGTCAGTTTCCTGTAAATGGCAAACCCTTTTGCCGTTCACTGCATCAAATTGAGCAGGAATCGAGAGACAGGCGCGCGTCGCTGCTGCGACTGTCCGGGCGGCCTCGGCCGAATGCGGTGCCGAACGCCGACACTTTTGAGTGGGATACGCGTAGTGAGCGGTGACAGGAGTACCGAGATGGGCAAGTCTTCGACTTCATTCGCATTCACGCCAATTCCGCCCGCGCGCGGCTTCCGGCCGCCGATCATGTCGGCACTCGCCGGAATCTGGCGTGGTCACCTCATGGCAGCTGACGAGGATGTCAGCATTCCCTTCACGTTGATCCGCGACGCCTCCGTCGACGCCTCTGTAGTGGGACGATTCCTGTTCTTCATGACGAAGGACGTGCCACCGACCGGCGTAAAGCTCCTCGAGGCAAGCCAGAGCACGTTCGTCGCGATGATCGGTCCGTACTTCGATCCGCGAGAGAACGGCGAGGTAGTTACGGTCTTCGAAGGCCGTCGCGTCGAGGGAAAGATCTCCGGCAAGTTCAATACGCGGCTGGTTCGGGGGTATCGCCCGCTTCGCGCCGGAAAGTTCGTGGCCATCCGCGAGGACGCAAAACTGCGCGGTTGATAGCGTTGGCCGAGGGGAACAGCGGGTACGGTCGCCTTGGGTTGCCGTACCCGCTACTTTTTTTGCACTCCCTCTGGCTATGCTGAAATGGCAAACGCGAGTGAAAATGCCGACGTCGTCGTGATCGGCGGCGGCCCTGGCGGGTACGTCGCCGCGATCCGCGCCGCACAGCTCGGACTGAAAACCGTCTGCGTCGAGATGGACAGGACACTCGGCGGAACCTGCGTGAATGTCGGCTGCATTCCGTCGAAGGCGCTTCTGCAGTCGTCCGAGCACTTCGAGTTTGCACGACTCCACGCGCACGAGCACGGCATCGAGATGGATGGCGTGCGCGTCGATCTTGCAACCATGATGCAACGCAAGGTCGACGTCGTCGCGCAGAATACCCGCGGCGTCGAGTTCCTCTTCAAGAAAAACAAGGTGACGTGGGCCAAAGGCCGCGGGACGCTGCGCGCGCACAACGTGGTCGAGGTGGCCGCTCCGGATGGAGCAGCCACGACCTACCACGCCAGAAACGTCATCGTTGCAACCGGATCCGTTCCGATCGAGTTGCCGTTTCTCAAGGTCGACGAAAAACGCGTGCTGTCGAACATCGGCGCGCTATCGATCGGCGAAGTGCCGAAGCACCTCGTCGTGATCGGCGGCGGGGTCATCGGCCTGGAGCTCGGATCGGTCTGGCGTCGCCTGGGTGCCAAGGTCACGGTCGTGGAGCTCATGCCGACCATTCTGCCCGGGATGGATGGCGACATCGTGAAGGAAGCGGACAAGGTGTTCCGCAAGCAGGGTCTCGAGATTCGCGCCGGGACGAAGGTCGTCGGCGCGACGGTGGAGCAGGAGCGCGTGCTCGTTCAAACCGAGAAGGACGGCGCCGCAGAAACGCTCGAAGCCGACTACGTGCTGCTTTCCATCGGCCGCCGGCCATCGCTCACCGGCATCGACGCCGCAGCACTCGGACTGAACGTCGGCAAACGTGGCGAGGTCATCGTCGATCACACCATGCGCACCAACCTTCCCGGCGTGTTCGCCATCGGCGATGTCGTCGGGGGGAAGCTGCTCGCGCACAAGGCGGAGGAAGAAGGTGTCATCGCGGCAGAGGTGATCGCCGGCAAGCCGTCCGAGATGCACTACCGATCGATGCCGTCAATCGTCTACACGTGGCCCGAGATCGCCAGCGTTGGTCTCGCGGAGCACGAGGTCAAGGAAAGCGGTCGTGAGTACAAGGTCGGCAGGTTTCCGTTCTCCGCGAATGGCCGCGCGCGCACGATGGGCGAGACGACAGGATTCGTGAAGTTCATCGCAGACGCGAAGACCGACGAGCTGCTTGGCGCGCATCTCATCGGACCTAACGTGTCTGAGCTTTGCGCGGAGGTCGTGCTCGCGTTCGAGTATCGCGGAGCGTCGGAGGACATCGGTGTCACGGTCCACTCCCACCCCACGCTGTCCGAAGCGGTGAAAGAAGCCGCGCTCGGTGTGCTTGGCCGCGCGATCCACCTGTAGAGGCGTCTACAGGAATGCCGAGGTTCCGCACCGTTCTCTTCGATTGCGATTCGACCTTGTCGGCGATCGAGGGCATCGACGAGCTGGCCGTCCACTGTCGGCACGCTGTCGAACAGCTCACCGATGCCGCTATGCGCGGGCAGATCCCGCTCGAGGAGGTCTATGGGCGACGGTTGCGTCTCGTGCAGCCGACGCGCGAAGCGGTCGACGCGCTGGGGCGGGACTACGTCGCGCGACTCGTCCCTGACGCCGCTGAAACCGTTGCCGCATTGCACGCGGCAGGAGTGGACGTTCGCATCGTTTCGGGAGGACTGCTCCCCGCGGTGCTCGCGGTCGCTCGGGCAGTGGGTGTGGATGCGAGCCGCGTCGCCGCAGTGGACATCACGTTCACCGCCGACGGCTCGTACGCGGGCTTCGACACCTCATCGCCATTGACCATGTCGGGCGGGAAACGCTCCGCTATCGAGCGGTGGAATGTCGACCGCCCGGCGATGATGGTTGGTGACGGCACGACCGACCTCGAGTCGCGGCCTGCGGTCGATCTCTTCATCGCGTTTGCCGGTGTCGTGGAACGCCCGAACGTCGTCGACGGCGCGGACGCCGTGGTCCGCGCGAATTCCCTCGCCGCGGTGCTTCCTCTCGTGCTCGGCGCGGACGAGCTTCTTCATACTCCCTATTCGTCGCTGTACGAGCGCGGCGCCGCGTTGAGTGCGGCCGCCCCGACTCGCTAACCCGAATCAATCGCTCTCAATGACGGCAAAATCGAGCGCCGGCGTAGCGGCCAGCCCTTCTGGCACCAATAACGATCGCGGGTTCGGACGCTTCTTTTTGCCCGGACCGACAGAGGTGCGGCCGAGCATCCTCCAGGAAATGCTCAGGCCCATGATCGGGCATCGAGGCAAGGGAATGGAGGACCTCATTGCCCGAATCGAGCCAGATCTCCAATACGTGTTTCGTACGAAGCGTCCGGTCTACATCGCGAGCTCTTCTGCCACGGGGCTCATGGAGGGCGCCATCAGAAATGGCGTGCGCTCCCGAGTCCTGAGCCTGGTCAACGGTGCGTTCAGCGAGCGCTTCTTTCAGATCGCTCGCGCATGCGGCGTCGAGGCGGAGGCACTCACCGTCCCGCTTGGCCAGATCCATACGCCTGACATGCTCGAATCGGCGCTCAAGCGCGGAAAGTTCGATGCCGTCACCGTTGTTCATTCCGAAACGTCAACCGGTGCTCTCAACCCCATCGCCGAGCTGACTCGCGTCGCCCACGCCGCGGGTGACGTCGCCATGCTGGTCGATAGCGTCAGCGGGATGGCGGGCGCACCCGTCGAGACGGACGCCTGGGAGCTCGACTTCGTCTTGACCGGCTCGCAGAAAGCGTTCGCGATTCCGGCAGGTCTTGCCTTCGCCGCGGCCCGCGACAACGTGATCCAGCGCGCGAAGGCGAGGACAGATCGCGGCATCTACTTCGACCTCATCGAGTACCACAAATCGATCGAGAAGAATCAGACACCGAACACGCCGGCGCTGTCGCTGTTCTATGCGTTGGCTGCCCAGCTTGCCGACATTCGTCGCGAGACCATCGAAGCGAGATGGCGGCGTCACGCCGCAATGGCCCAGCGCACGTGGGACTGGGTGGACGAGGTTCGCGGCGCGGGAATTCCCATTTCCATCTTGGCACCAGCGGGCAGCCGGTCGCCGACCGTAACGTGCATCTCGCTCCCGCCGACGCACAGCGGAAGTGCCGTGACCTCGGCAATGAAGGCCCGCGGGTTCGTGATCTCGGCAGGCTACGGTTCGTTGAAGGAAACCGGCATTCGCGTCGGCCACATGGGCGATCACACACTCGATGAGCTGAACGAAGTGCTCGACACCTTGCGCGAGGTTCTCACTGCATGACCGCGCAGTATCGTGTACTGGTTGCCGACCAGATCGCGCTCGATGGTCTCGCTCCTCTGCGTGATGACGCGCGCTTCGAGCTCATTGTCAAACCCGGGCTGAAGGGTGCCGAGCTGGCGGACGCAATCGCCTCGGCAGACGCAGTGCTTGTCCGCAGCGCCACGCAAATCACCCGCGAGTCCCTCGCGCGCGCCAACGGATTGAAGGTGATCGGACGTGCCGGCGTCGGCGTGGACACGATCGACGTGAATGCGGCAACCGAGCGAGGGATCGCGGTGCTCACCGCACCGGCCGGCAATACGATTTCGGCTGCCGAGTTGACGTTCGCGCTCACGTTGGCCCTGGCACGGCGCGTAAGCGCCGCCGACCGGTCCATGAAGGCCGGGCAGTGGGACCGCAAGAGCTTCAGCGGCACCGAGCTCTACGGAAAGACGTTAGGCCTCGTCGGTGCGGGACGCATTGGCGGAGAGGTCGCGAAACGCGCGCGTGCATTCGGTATGCAGGTGCTGGCGTTCGATCCATTCCTCATCGCCGAACGAGCAGCCGCGTTAGGCGTCGAGCGAGCGGAGCTTGACGACGTGTTGCGTCGGGCCGATGTGGTCTCTCTGCACGTCCCCCTGACCGACGCTACGACCGGCCTTCTCGGCGACCGCGAGCTCGGGCTGATGAAGCCGACCGCGGTGATCGTGAACGCGGCACGTGGCGGCGTCGTTCGCGAGGACGCTCTCGTTCGGGCGCTCAAGGACAAGCGGATTGCCGGCGCGGCGCTCGATGTCTTCGAGCAGGAGCCGTTGCCTGCCGACCACCCGCTCCGCGCACTCGACAACGTCGTCCTGACTCCGCACCTCGGGGCGTCTACCGCCGAAGCGCAGCAGAACGTCGCCATCGAGATCGCCGAGGCCGTTCGCGCTGCGCTCGCCGAGGGCGATCTCTCGCGGGCCGTCAACGCGCCAGGGCTTGGCGGCGAGGAGATGCGCCGGCTCCGACCTTTGCTCGACCTCGCGGAACGTCTCGGTATCCTCGCCGCAGCGCTCGCCGAACGAGGCATTGCGCGCGTCGAGGTTCGGTACGCCGGTTCCGCGACGGATGGGCTGCGCCTGCTCACGGCAACGGCGGTCGCCGGGGCGCTCTCACGGGTGGTGGGTGAAGGCGCCGTGAACACGGTCAATGCGCTCCACGTCGCCTCGGCGCACGGAATCCGCATCGATCAGATTCAACTCGACCGGCGCGACGGATTCGCCGAGCACCTCGAGGTTCGGGTCGAGACGGACACCGGAGAAACGCGTGTCGCAGGCGCTCTCCTCGGTGATGCATACCCTCGCCTCGTGCGCATTGATGACTTCCGGGTCGACATGGCGCCGCAGGGAACCCTTCTCATCCTCCGGAACAAGGACGTCCCGGGAGTGATCGGCCAGGTGGGATCGCTGCTGGGCAATGCGGGCATCAATATCGCCGGATACCACCAGTCGCGACTCGACGCTGGCGGTGACGCGCTGGCGGTAGTCAAGATCGATGCCCGCATCGACCCGTCGGTAGTAGAAGCGTTAGGCGCGTTGCCCGAGATTCACAGCGTGCGGCAAGTCCGGCTGGATCGGGGCTAGTCGCCACGAACCGTCATGCCCCAGCGGCTGGCGCCGGCTGCGACCTGTCGCCCCGCGGTCGACGATGACCTCGCGGCGATGCGCGCGTTCGTCGAGCAGGATCTTGCCGCAACGCCGTACCGCACCGTGGCCGACTATTTCCTTCGTCTCGCGAGCGACGGCGCCGCGAGCGAAGCGCGCGCGATCGTCTCTGAGTACGCGGGCGCCGTGGTGGGCTTTGCACTCTTCGGTGAGGTTGCTGGAGCGATCGGCACCGGCCGCGTGCACTTCGTCAGCGTGACCTCGGCGATGCGGCTGCACGCGATCGGTGCCGCGCTCTGTGAGGCCGCCGTTGGCGATCTCGCTGCGAATGGCGCACGTCTCGTCGTCGCCGAGGTCCCCGATGAGCTATCGTTCCTGCCGGGGCGGAAACTGCTTGCGCGCTGCGGTTTCGTCGAGATCGGGCGGGTGGCCGACTACGTTCGAGATAGCACCGATCTCGTGGTGTTGGCCCGGAGTATCGACCGGGACAGCTAAGAACGCGTTGGCCGGCTGCCGCTATCCACGTCGGCACGCCCACAAGACACGTTGGTCCGGCGTGAGCACATTGAGAATGGCTGCCTGGAGCTTCCGCTCCGCGTCGGCGACACGACGCTGCGGCTCGATCGCCTGGGCAAGTATCGCGGTAACCTCCTCGCGCGATTTGCCAGCTGCCCTTGCCTGCCTGGCGTCCGCGACAATCGATCGAATGAGGTCCAGGTCCGGCTTGACGGCGGCGTAAAACTCCCGTTCGAGATCTCGAATCGCCGTGACTTGCTCCTCGGTCAATTGCAGGGATCCGCGCCTGCAATCACGCGGGCGATGTGCTTCGATCCACGCGCGCTGTTCCGGCGTATACACGGCCCATATATCAGCCCGGAGCTTCGCGAACGCCGCGTCCAACCTCGCGACGATGGGAACTCCCTTGGCGAGAATCACACGCACCTCCTCGCGCGACTTCCCTGCGCGAATCGCCGCCTTGGCTTCCTTCTCGATTGCCTGCAGGGCCGCGACATCCCCCGCAACCGTCTTCATGAAGGCGTCGTGGAGCGCGGCGATCGCCGCCTTCTGTTCTGCGCTCAGCTTCAGGGCGTCCGGCAGAAGCGATCCGCCGATTCCCGCGGCGTCGATCGATACCGCAGGACTCACCGCATAGTCGGGGACCAGGTCGACAACATCATCAGCCGTGGTGGCTGGCGAGACCGGCGTCGTCGATTTGTCGCACGCACCCAGAACAGCGATCGCTCCAAGCAGTACCACGAAACGGGCTCGCATAACGACTCTCCCTTCGGATGGCGTTGTCGTGCAGAACACGATGGGCCAGGCACCAGACCCGTTCAAGCGAGGTTGCTCCAGCCAGTATCACACGAGGCTCGCCGAGTCAGACGTCGAAGGGCTTGCGGTGTTAAGAAGACAAAAAGGCCGGTCCGCCATCGGACCGGCCTTCTTGCACAGAACGACCGCGGATCAGCGGAGTCGCATGCTGTTACCGATAGCAGCGCCGAGGGCGACCAGGCCGGCAGCCGCGGCGAGGGCCACGACCGGAGAAACCTGAATCGACTTCTTCCACCACGGCAACGCGACTTGCGGGACATCCGCAGGGAGCGCGGCCATGATCTGCGCCTTTACGTGTGCCGGTGTCACCATGTGTCGGCGACGCTCGGACTCCTCTTCGATACGCCGCCACAGGTCGACCTGGCGGGTGGATTCTGCATTGAGTGCGACCGGCTCCGGCGCTTCGCCGTCGAGCCAGCGGTTGATCATCTCGGACGTCGCCGTTCCGGCGAGCGGAACTTCCCTATCGCTGAGCGGCTGCACATGCTCCGAGGCTCGGCGAGGGCGCTCGCGCCCAGCGTCGCCGCTGCCGTCGCGTGCGTTCAGGTTGTCAAGCATTATGCGTATTTCTCCTCTAGAAGAGCCTGGAGCGCCTCACGAGCGCGGTGAACGCGCATCTTCAGGGCCCCAACGGTGGTACCCAACAAATCGGCCATCTCCTCATACGATCGCCCTTCGACGTGCTTCATCACGAATGCCTCTCGCAATGACGGCGCGAGAGTCATCAGTGCCTTGTCGAGATCCGAGCGGAGCTCGGTCCGGTCCAGCTCCTCATCAGGAGTGGAGTACCCGGAAGGCTGATCGTCTTCATCGTAGCTCAGATGCGTGCGCCGAATGTTCTTCAGCCAGTCCTTGCACCCGTTCGCTACGATCCGGAATACCCAGGCGTCGAAGCGTCCGCGCACCTCGGCGAGGTGTTGGTACGCCTTGATGAAAGACATCTGGAGGATGTCTTCGGCAACATCCGGGCTGCCGGTCATGCCCAACGCGTGGCGATACAGTGGGTCGCTGTATCGGTTGATCAGAACCGAAAAGGCATCCCGGTTGCCCGCGAGGACGCGCGAGATGATGTCCTGATCTACTTCCAGTTGGTCGGTCGGAGAGGCCGGCACCGTCGTCTTCACGGTGCTAGTGTAACCCGATTCTCGCGCCGTCGATAGTGCGGATGAGGCGCGCCTCGCCGCCGGCCTGGCAGTTGTGTTGTTGGTCACATGGTTCTGACGAACGAGCCATGCCGGCGTAACAACACACTGCCAGGCCGTCAAAATATGTTCGCATGGGCGCTACCGAAGGCGGGCGTAATAGAGCAGTTCTCGCACCTCGTCACCCTTGTAGCGTCGCCCTTCGCGGTCGCTGTCCGCGCGGTAGCGCTTGTACCGTCGCGTGAAGCGCTTCACGCGACCGTCGATCGCGGCGTCGGCGAGAAAGGCGCGCAAATACCAGTCTCCCATGACGCCTT
>DASUGD010000160.1:0-5226 GCA_036274195.1 Gemmatimonadaceae bacterium
ACCAGCACGTGACCGCGTGCGCGGAGCATGGTCTCCAGGGCGGTCTCCCGAGGCGCACGGTCGGCCGCGGAGCCACGACACGCCGCGCACGGGTCGCGCGGCTGCCGCGGGGGCCGGCGAGCGGGCACGCCATGGGTCCGCCCCAGCCGCGCAAGGGTCGCCGCAGGCGCCGAGTGGCCGCCGCCGAAGGCGACGAGGTCGCGGTCCGGGCCGGGGCTCCGGCGGTGGCCGTCAGCCTAACGGCTGACCCGATTGCCCGACGCGGGAAGCGGACCGGCGGTCGCGACGCTCGCCCGGGCCGCGTCGGCGAACGACCGGACGACGTCGGTCGCGGGCAACTCGACGTCGATCGTCGCCACGCTCTTGCCCGCTTGCCAGTAGTCAGCCGTCTCGTCCCCGCGCGACAGGCCGCGCTTGAGCTGCCACAGCGACCGCAGGGCGTATCCCGTCCGCATGAGGTGCTTCGTGCGTCGTCCGCGCAGCAGTCGTTTGGCCAGCCACCCGGCGCGCGTGCCGATCCGGCGAATGTACGGCGTCTCGATGACCGATACGGGGATACCCGTCAGGCGCTCCGTCAGGACGATGTCACGTTCGTCCGCATCGAGGATCGCCTGCTTGTAGCGGGCGTGCGCGCGGCACTCCGTCGTTGCAATGAAGCGCGTGCCCAGCTGGGCCGCCGCGTACCCCATCCGCAACGCGGCGACGTATTCGGGCGGTGACCCAATGCCGCCGGCGCACACGACCGGCAGCCCGAGATCCGCGACCTCGTCGAGGAGCGCTGCCGCGGAGCGCGTTCCCGCGTGGCCACCGGCTCGATCGTTCACGGCGATCAGACCGTGGACACCGGCGTCCAGCCCCTTCTGCGCCCATCGGCGCTCCGTCACGTCATGGTACACGACGCCGCCAACCTGTCCGACGCGCTCCACGACCCACCGGGGATTTCCGAGCGACGTGACGAAGAAGCGGATGCCTTCCTCCAGCGCCACCTCCACCCACGCGACCATGCGCTCGTGATAGCGGCGCGACGATCGCTCGATGAGCGCGTTGAATCCGATCGGCAGACTCGTTAGGCCGCGGATGTACCGGAGGCCCCTGCGGAGCTCGTGGCCGGAGACGTAGGTCAGCGAGATCGGCTGCACGATGCCAATGGCTCCCGCCGCCGACACGGCGGCAACGAGCTCCGGATTGCTGCAGGGGTACATGGCACCGCACACGAGCGGCACCTCCACGTGCGCGTGCCGCGTGAACGGCGTGGCCAGCGCGTCGCGATTCGCGACGGCGGTCGCGCTCATGAACGAGTTGGTCCGACCAGCCAGCGCACGGTCGCTCTCGCGACTTCGTCTCCGGCGGCGTCGCGGACCGTCGCGTGGATCTGGATCTCCCGCGACTCGGTGATCGGGGGGAGGTCCACGGTCGACTCGGCGACGAGCGTCCCGCGCGCCTTCTTGAGGTAGTTGATCGAGAGGCCCACCACGATCCCTCGCAAGGTCGGCGGAAGGCCGGTCAACATTGCGAGCCCGCTCGCGACCTCGGCGAGGTTCACGAGCGCGACGGCGTGAATCGACTGGAGGTGATTGCGGACGATTCGACGGTCGCGCATCTCGGCGCGCACGTAGCCTGGGCGAAGCTCCACGATGCGGGCGCCGATCGTGCCGGTGTAGGGAACCCTGCGTCCGAGGAGGAAGCTGAACAGCCAGCGCCCGCCCGGCCACGGGCTCAGCCTACGCCATGACGAAAGCAGTCGGGCACCAGGCGAGTCGGACATCGCCTCAATCTAGGCTGCGCGTGTGGCGGGCATCCAGATAAAGGGTATTCGCGGATCGAACGGAAACCGCTGATAAGACGGATAAAGGACTCTACGATGCGCGTGCGTCTGTCTGGATGCTTGGGTGCCAGGATCCGTGGACGCTAGAGATGACGCAGAAAGGCCTCGGGGTCGTTCAGGAAATCCCGCGTCAGGCGCACGTGCTCGAGCTCCTCGTATTCGACACGTTTCGGCGGCTGCTCGTCGAACGTGTAGATCGTCGCCTTCGGGAAGGCGAGCAGGATCGGTGAGTGTGTCGCGATGATGAACTGTGCCTCCTGCGTCAGCATCTCCTTGAGCATCGCGATCAGCCCGAGCTGACTCTGCGGCGACAGCGGCGCTTCCGGTTCGTCGAGGAGATAGAGCCCACCGGGCACGAACCTCGACCGGAACAGCTTGAGAAAGCTCTCACCGTGTGAGTTGGCATCGAGGTCCGGCCCATATCGTCGCTCCAGGTCGGCCAACGAATTGGCTGCTGGGCCCCTCGCGAGCCCGCGGGCCCACGCCGACCGGTCTGCGTACTCCACTTCGATCTCCGTCAGGCGCGTCCGGAATTCGGCGCGGAGGCGAGCGACGTACTTCGTGAACCCGAAGAAATCTTCGGCGCGCAGAAAGAAGCCTTTGTGCGTCCTGCGCGTCCACGTGAGCCGCAGGTGCCTGGCGAGCATGCGCTGGGCGGCGAGCGTTCCGTCATCGCGCACCGCCTCGCTCCCGACCGTTGGCAATCCAACCGCGGCGGCGAGGGCCTCGAGCAAGGTGGACTTTCCGGACCCGTTCTCGCCGACGAAGAACGTGACCGCCGTTGGAAATTCCAGAGCCTCGAGCGCTCGCACCACGGGTACCGAGAACGGAAACCCGCGCGAGTCATCTCGAAGCGATGACTTCGGTGCGATCGAGCGAAGAAACGGCATGCGAGCGGATCCCGGGCTGAGTGCGTAGTTGTTGGAGACGATGCACGGCGGCGCTCTGCCCAACGGGCGGGACTCGCCAACCGGGGCGCTCGACCTACATTCCGGCACCGCCAATGACTCACCCGAGCGTGGAGCAATCGTGAAGCAAACATCGACCCGTTCGTTTTCGACCGCAATCGCGCTCCTGACGGCGGCTCTCGCACTTCCGGTGGGAGCCCAGACCGCATCCACCGCGGCGCCAGGAAGCGTGGCGAAGCGCGCGTTCACTCCGGCCGACTGGTACAGGGTCATGACGTTGAGCGCGCCGGCCGTCTCTCCCGACGGGAAGCTCGTCGCGTTCACGGTCACGACCGTTCGCGAGAGCGAGAACAAACGGCACAACGAGGTGTGGGTGGTGCCCGTTGCTGGCGGCGAGCCCGCGCGATACACGTCGCCGAGCACGGAGAGCTCGAACCCGCGCTTCTCGCCTGACGGAAAGTACCTCCTCTTCAACTCCACGCGGCCTGGTTCGCGCGCGCGCACCTGGGGGCTCCGCATGGACCAGCCCGGCGGTGAAGCCGCGGAGATGAACGACTACCCGAACGGGTCGCTGCCTCGCGACAAGAGCTTCGTCGTGTGGAGCGATTCGGTGACGCCCGATTCGAGCGCGGATTCCACCCGCAAGCGAGACCCGTACGCGGCCATGCAGCCCATCGCGCGCCCGCCCTACGGCGCCATCACCCAACCGCTCGACCCGAAGCGATTCGACGGCCGCCACATCTACGACATGCGGTACAAGGCGAACGGTCAGGGATATCTGCCGGGGGCGCGTGAGGCACGCGTGTGGCGCCCAACGCAGATCTGGATGCAGAAGCTCGACGGGTCGAAGAAGCGGCTGCTCGACTCGACGTCGTACTCACGCCGAGGCGCCACCGTGTCGCCCGACGGCAAGTGGGTCGCGTTCGTGGCCGATCCGGCCTTACGCCCGGATTCGGTCGTCCAGGCGGAGCGGGATTCGCTCGCGCGCCTGCCATACGACGCCAAGCGTGACGAGACACCCCGCAACGAGGCCGACATCTTCGTCGTGCCGATTGGAGGCGGGCAACCGCGCCGTCTCACGACGTTCGTGGGGAACGAGAGCGACCTCGCCTGGTCGCCCGACGGGAAACGGGTCTCGTTCGTGTCGGCGCCATCGCGCGTCGCGTCGACCCGCATCTACGCCGTCGACGTCGCCGGCGGGGAGCCGGTGAACTTGTTAGGCGGCTGGCAGTACGAGCCGGAGTCGTACCAGTGGCTTCCCACCGGCGACATCGCGCTCTCGGCATCGGTTGGCGGCCGGTCGGCACTGTTCCGCCTCGACCCGCGCACGAAGCAGGTCAAGGAACTGATCGGCGGGCGCCGCCGGCTCAACGGCTTCGCCTACGATGCGGCGAAGAAGACCGTCGCCTATGTCTCCACGAGCGTGGATCTGCCGACGGAGCTCTACGTGGCGAACGCCGACGGCACGGGCGAGCGCAAGCTGACGTCGTTCAACGACAAGTTGAACAGCGAGATCGCGTGGTCCAACGCGGAGCGGTTCACGTATCCGTCGGTGGGCGGGCTCGAGATCGAAGGGTGGCTCATGAAGCCCGCGGGCTACGAGGCGGGAAAGAAGTATCCGCTCGTGCTCTACATTCACGGCGGTCCGCACTCGCAGTACAACGAGGGCTGGTTCGATGAGTTCCAGAGTCTCGCCGGCGCCGGCGTATGGGTGTTGTACACGAACCCGCGCGGCTCGAGCGGCTACGGCGGAGACTTCACGTACTCCACGCGCGGTCGCTGGGGTGCGGAGGACTACGAGGACCTGATGAAGGCGGTGGACATCGCGGCCAAACGGCCGGACGTCGATTCCACGCGCCTCGGCGTCACCGGCGGCTCGTATGGCGGATTCATGACCGCGTGGATCACGACCAAGACGAATCGCTTCAAGGCGGCGGAGGCCGATCGGATGATCAGCGAGTGGACGTACTGGTACGGTGCGTCCGACGCGCAGGGCCTCACGGAGTTCGAGTTCTATGGCAAGCCATGGGACAACTTCGCGATGTACGACTCGCTGTCGCCAATCCGTCACGTGGCGAAGGTTCGTACGCCAACGCTCATCGTGCAGAGCGAGGAGGACTTTCGCACGCCGATGGGCAACGCCGACCTGTGGTTCATGGCGCTCAAGAAGCAGGGCGTGCCGGTGGAGCTCGTGAGGTATCCGCGATCGACGCACGACCTCTCGCGCACGGGCGAGCCGTGGCTGCTCGTCGATCGGCTGGGCCGAATCCGCCAGTGGTTCGGGTACTGGCTGAAGGACGAGAAGCGACAGACGGCGTCGACGTCGGATCGTTAGGCGACTGGCGACTGGGAACTGGGAACTGGGAACTGGGAACTGGGAACTGAGGCCCTCTACCGGGACGACGGCGATTCCTCGCCTCAGCGCCTGCGGCGCTGCGCTCGGAATGACGCGCCGTTTCGCCGTCGCCCGTCGTCCGTCCCCCGTCCCCGGCT
>DASUGD010000161.1:0-2586 GCA_036274195.1 Gemmatimonadaceae bacterium
GCCGAGCGTCGCGCAGCACCTGCGGCACGCTTCCTGCAACTCCTTGTGTCGTTCCTCGTTGTATCGGACCGGGTTGCCGTCCGCGACAATCACCGGAAATATCGTGTCGCCCTTGAGGGCGTGCACGGCAAGAGTCCCGCCCACACCGAGGACTTCGTCGTCCGGATGTGCAGCGATGACGAGGACCCTCATGGTCGAGCCTTGTACATCGTAATGCCAAGCGCCCTCTTAACCATGTGGTAGACCCCGTGTTGGCCGATATGCGCGGTGACGCGCTTCCGGAACTCAGCCAAGAAGCGCTCGCGCTCCTTGGGATCCGCCGAGTCTTCCTCGAACAACAACGAGGACCGATAGTAGTCGGTCGCTCGCTGGATGCCCGCTTCGCCGCGGAAATGAACCCGGTTCACCCAGGGCGAGATCTCTACGCGGTCGAAGAGCTCGTACGCGAGCGGCACGACCTCCTCGTTGATTCGCCACAGCTTGTAGCGAAAGTCTTCCGGTAGGTCACGGCCGGTGATTTCGTGGTTCAAATCGTAGAGCTCGCGCGAATTGTCCCACGACGGGCCGACGACGAAGAATCGTCCGTCCTCACACAACAGCCGCCTAACCTCCGTGAGGGTCGCGCGGATATCACGGACGTAATAGAAGGAATAGCAGCTCGTCACGCAATTGAACGCGCCATCCGGCTCTGAGAACGGCAGGCTTGCATCGTGGTCGCGGAAGCTGACGTTGTGTTTCCCCTCGAGCTTCTTCTTGGCGGCATCGAGCAACCCGGGCACGCGGCCGAAAATGTCCGCGCCTATCACCTGCCCGCCCGCTCCGACGAGATCCGAAAAGACGACCAGCTGCTTACCGTTGCCGCAACCTATGTCAAGCACGCGTTCGCCGGACCGCAAACGGATCCGCTGCTGAATCCAAGACTCGAGGTCGAAATCCGAGTCTCGATTGACTTCCGAGCGGACCAAGTTGCCGACATGCGCTGCTATCTCTTCTCTAGTGGTCAACTCGGTTCCCCTCGTCACTCAATGAGACGTTCATGGTCCGTCGGCGACACGATGCATGGTGCCGGGCTGGCTCGACCTGCCCGAGCAACGCGAAAACGTCAGGATGAATTTGCGCGCGGCTTCGCGTTTGACGAGCACGTAGCCCAGCTCCGATTTCAACATCTGCAAATCGGCTCGTTCGGTTTCGGCTCTAACATCCCGACGACCGTGCCGAGACCGCGATGCGCTCGCAGCGAATTTCAGGCCGCTGCCGCAATCGCGCAATCGGATATCGGACACTCTGCCAACCTAAAAGGAGGCCACGGCCGCCGCGCCGAGAGCCAGGTTGTAAACGATCTGCGTGATCGCGCTCCACCGCGCGATCGGCTGATCCACGTCGAGCGGTACCACGATGGCGTCGCCTGGGCGCATGTCCGTCGTCGACGCGCGACGGAACCACCGCGCCCCGCTCTCCGCAACGACCTCGCCGTTGGCGCGCACGACATAGATCCGCTTCTTATCCGCGCGCGTCGTCATCCCGCCGCTCTTGGCGATGTAGTCGTCGCGGCTCAAGCCCTGCGCGAAGAGGTGCGACGTCGCGTACTGAACCTCCCCGAGCACCGTCACCTCTTGCTGCCGGTCGGGCACGAGCAGCTGGTCGCCGTCCTTGAGCACGATGTCCGAAGACGGCTCTCCGGCCAAGAGCTGCTCGAGACGGATGACGACGCGTCCCGTCGCGACCGTCGTTCGCAGCTGCGTGACCAGAGACTGGCCCGTCTGAATCGTTTCGCTCGCATTCGGCTCGGTAACCGAGATCGCGGCGAGATCGCGCTCGACGCGTCTTGCAAGCACCTCGAGATTCTCGCGTTCGCGGGCCGCATCCTCCAATCTCGTGAACTTGCTACCCTCGGGGAACGCGAGGTCGGTCAATCCGCCGGCGCGCGCCAACACCGACGACAACGTCTCGCCGCGCCTGATGGGGTACGTACCGGGGAACGTGATCTCGCCGGCCAGCGTCACCGACTCCTCGCCGCGCCACCGCGAGACCTCCTTCACGTTGAGGTAGTCGTACGGCGTCAGCGGCAAATTGGCCGCCGCATCCCCTCGGAGCAGCGCGGCAAGGTCGACCGTAAGTAGCGCGGTCTCGCGATATTCGCCGTTTACGATCGCATAACGCGTGAGCTCGGCGCTATTGCCATACGCGGCTTCGCTCAATCCGCCGCCGGCCCGGAGCAAGTCCGCCACGCGCATGCCGCGCTCGAGCGGATACTGCCCGGGCACCTTTACCTGTCCGGCTATTCGCACGATAGGCAGCGCCGAGTTTGGCGGGGACTGAGCTTCGAGATCCTCGATGATCGGCTCGACGTACTGATCGCGTCCATTGTCGAGATTGAACACGTAGATCTTGTCGCGCGCCTCGAGCGCCACGTTGCTCGCGCTTTCCGGTCGAAGCCACGCCGCTCGCAGATCCGCGGAAACTACCTGCACGGCGATGTTCGGCGAGGGCTCGCGTCGAATCAACACGTAGCCCAAATCCGACCTCGGCGTCACGAGCTCGGGCGACGTCAAGACGTCCGTGAGCCGCATCCCCGGCGACCACTGA
>DASUGD010000162.1:0-53238 GCA_036274195.1 Gemmatimonadaceae bacterium
TCGGCGTGGGCGTCGATCGTGACGCCGGCATCCACGTAGCGCGCAATGATCAGCGGGTGCACGTACGATGCCCGGCAAATGGCCGGGGTGTTTCCCAGCTCCGCTGCGACGAGCCGAGCGGCGAGCGCCACGTTGCGCGTCGCCTCGCGGGTGTTGGCCCCCGGTCCGAGGTCGTGGAGCACCGTCGCCATGCGCAGGGTTCCACCCCAGGTGCGGAAGTCCTTCGCCGTGTACCGCGCGCTTCCCAGTCGCTTCAGGTAGTCGTTCACGTCCTCCGACGTGAGATTCGTCCACCGGCCGCGGTCGAGGTAGCGAAACAGCCGCTTGCCTGGCGTCTTCATGAGTCGCGCGACGACGTTGGCGAGCTTTCGGTCGAACACGACCTGTCGCTGGCGAATGGAGCCCTTGCCGCGATAGTCGAATTGCACCCGCTCGCCATGCAGCGTCACGTGCGACTTGCGAAGCGTGGTGAGCCCGAACGTTCCGTTGTCGCGCTCGTAGCGCTCGCTGCCGACGCGAAAGAACGCCTCGCCGATGAGTCGAACGGCAGCTGCCGCCACCGTCTCTCGTGACAACTCAGAAGCCCCGACGTCGCGAGCGATTCGGCGGCGCATGGCCGGCAGGTCGTGGCCCATGCGACGCACGCGGTGATACTTGCGAAGCTGGCCGCGCTCCACCGCGCGTTCGTGGTAACGATACTGACGCCGGCCGCGAGCATCGAACCCCCACGCCTGGACCGACGCGCTGGCGCTCTGCGCGATGCGCACCTCGCGCCACGCAGGCGGTATGCGAAGGCGCTCGATGCGCTCGAGGGTCGCGCGATCGCGAACGACTCGCCCGGCGTGATCGACGTACGTGAATCCCTTTTTCGGCATGCCTCGCCGAACGATCCACCGATCACTCATACGACCGCCGCCAAGGCAAGTTCAGGTCCACCTCCTTACATTTGAAAATCCGCCTCGGCCGCCACGGCGCTCGAGCCTACCCACCGACGCCCGATTCCTCGCATGCCATACGCTTCGATCGAGCTGTCCGTCGCCGACCGTATCGCCACGATCACGGTCAATCGTCCCGACAAGCTGAACGCGCTGAATGCGGCGACCATCGGCGAGCTCGGTGATGCGATCGACGAGGTTCGCCAACGTGACGACATCGGCGGAGCCGTTCTCACGGGAGCCGGCCGAGCATTCGTCGCCGGGGCTGACATCAGCGAGCTCGCCTCGCAGACGCCCATGCAGGCCAGGCAGCGTGCTCTCCGCGGCCAGCAGATCTTCAGGCGCTTCGAGACATCACCGAAGCCGGTGATTGCCGCCGTGAACGGCTTCGCACTGGGCGGCGGGTGCGAGCTGGCGATGGCCTGCCACGTACGCATCGCCAGCGAGGCTGCGAAGTTCGGGCAGCCCGAGGTCAAGCTCGGACTATGTCCGGGTTACGGCGGGACGCAGCGGCTCCCACGCCTCGTGGGAATGGGTCGGGCACTGCAGCTGCTCATGACCGGCGAGATGATCGATGCCGCCGAAGCCTTTCGCATCGGCCTCGTCAATCGCGTCGTTCAGGCAGGCGAGCTGTTAGGCGCCGCCGAGGCCATGGTTCGTCAGATGCTCGCGAACGGCCCTTTGGCGCTCGCGTCATGCATCGAGGCAGTCGTTCGCGGCACGGAAACGTCGCTCGACGATGGTCTCAATCTCGAGGCAAACTACTTCGCGCTGCTGGCCGGATCGCAGGACATGGCGGAAGGTACGCGGGCGTTCCTCGAGAAGCGCCCGCCCGTCTTCGCCGGTCGATGAGTGCACGGCTGGTTCGCCCGGTGGCCGATTCGCAGTGACGGTGACCGCGCCGTTGCCGAGCATCGTCACTGACGAGCCGTCGGGGGCCGCTACCCTCGAGAGGATATCGCTGCGGGACTTCCGGAATCTCGCGCGCGTGGCGCTCGATGTGCCGCGTGAAGGGATGGCGATCGTTGGCGACAACGGCCACGGCAAGACGAATCTGCTCGAGGCAATCTATTATCTGCAGCTGCTGCGATCCGTGCGCGGCGCGCGGGATCAGGACGTCGTCAGGTTCGGCGCGCCGGGCTTTCACATTGCGGCGACGGCAATCGTCGGTCGGCCTCGGGTTCTGACGGCGGCATTTCAGCGGGTGGGTAAGCGGAAGAAGGTCACGGTGGATTCGGCGGAGCCGGCGCGGCTCAGTGACGCGTTAGGCTCCCTGCCCTCCGTGATGTTCTCGCCACGCGACGTCGAGCTCGTGGCCGGCGCCCCGAGCGAGCGCCGCCGGTTTCTCGACGTGGCGCTCGCACTGACCTCGCGTCGCTATCTCGCGGCACTGCAGCACTACCGGGCCGCGCTCGTGCGGCGCAACGCCGCGCTACGCGACGCGGCGCGGAAGGGCGAGCCAGGAAGCATCGCCAGGGCCGCTGTGTGGGAGCCTGCGCTCGCCGAGCATGGTGCGCTCCTGTGGGCGGCGCGCGTCGCCTGGGTGGAGCGCGTCGCCGATGATTTCACGCAACTCTGCGCCAGCATTGGAGAGCGTGGCACTGCCCGGATGCGTTATGCAACGACGTCGTCCACGGCCGCCGCGGCACGCGGCGGCGCTTCCACAACGGATCTCGCGGGTTTTCTCGCGGATTCGCTCGAGGCACACAGGGCCGTTGACCTGCGGCGCGGGCTCACGCATGTGGGTCCGCATCGCGACGACCTGGAGCTCACGCTCGACGGGCACCCGCTGCGCGCGTTCGGCTCTGCGGGGCAGCAGCGGACGGCGTCGATCGCGCTTCGTCTGCTCGAGGCCGCTACGCTTCGTGGCGCCGGGAGCACGCCGCTCGTCCTGCTCGATGATCCGTTCGCCGAGCTCGATGCGACGAGAGCCGGTCGCATTCTGGAGCTGCTCGGAACGAGCGGCGTCATGCATCAAACGATTCTTGCCGTGCCGAGATCGATCGACATTCCGAGCGAGATGACATCGCTGCCACGATTTCGGATCGTGGACGGCCAGATCGACGAGTTGAGATGAGCGGCGAGCGCAGCAAGCGGCCTCAGCCGATTTCGGCAGCGATCTCGCAGTTTCTCGAGCAGTCGGGGTTGCGCGAGCGCGTCGAGCAGGCGTCGGTCGTTCCCGAATGGCCAACACTCGTCGGTGAGCAGATCAGTGCGGTCACGGAACCGTTGACGGTGACAGCGGATGGGGTGCTGTTCGTGGCCGTCCGAACGCATGCCTGGATGTCCGAGCTCTCGCTGCTCGAGCCGGAACTCCTCGCGTCGCTGAACCGGCGAAAGGACCGCCCGCCCGTCAAGAAAATTCGATGGCAGCTCATGCGCTGAGCCGGCTCGGAAGCCAAGCTCGGTCTCGCTACCTAATTTATTGGAATATTGGCACTTAGCCGAAGGCAAGAATCTTGCTTTCGGGCCGTCCCTTCGTTATTTTTTGTGGTTCGCATGCCGTCCGTTTTCGGCGTGTGTTCGGGTGAGCCTGTACGATCGCTTTCAGGGTGAACATGGCGAAGACTGCTGAAAAGCCGGAATACGGCGCTAGCAACATTCAGGTACTCAAGGGGCTCGAGGCGGTTCGCAAGCGCCCCGGCATGTACATCGGATCGACGTCCGCGCGCGGGTTGCATCACCTCGTCTACGAGGTCGTCGACAACTCGATCGACGAGGCGTTGGCCGGATACGCCGACAAGATCGACGTCATCATTCACGCCGACGACTCGGTGACGGTCGACGACAACGGACGCGGCATTCCCGTCGACGTTCACCCGACGGAGAAGATGCCCGGGGTGGAGCTCGCGATGACCGTGCTCCACGCTGGCGGGAAGTTCGACAAGGACAGCTACAAGGTGTCCGGCGGTCTTCACGGCGTCGGCGTGTCCGTCGTGAACGCGCTTTCCGAGAAGCTCAAGGTGTGGGTGAAGCGCGATGGGAAAGAGCACTACATGGACTTCGCGCGTGGAACGACCACCACCAAGCTCAAGGTGTTAGGCAAGGCCGGCGCGCGTGAGCGCGGTACCAAGATCTGGTTCAAGCCCGATCCCAAGATCTTCACCGAGCTGCGGTACGACTACGCGACGCTTGCCGCTCGCCTTCGCGAGCTCTCGTTCCTCAACAAGGGCGTGACCATCACGCTCAAGGACGAACGCGAGGGTCAGGAGAAGCAGGAGACCTTCCACGCGAAGGGCGGTCTCCAGGAGATGGTGAAGTTCCTGAACACCAGCCGGAAGCCGCTGCATTCCGAGGTGATGTACTGCGAGACGGAGCGCGACGGCATCGGCATCGAGCTCGCGCTGCAGTACAACGACGGGTACAACGAGAACGTCTTCTCGTTCGTGAACAACATCAACACGCACGAGGGCGGCACGCATCTGACGGGCTTCAAGGCGGCTCTCACGCGAACGATCAACGCGTACGCCGAGAACGGAAACTTCCTCAAGAAGGCGGACTTCAAACTCTCGGGCGACGACGTCCGCGAGGGTCTCACGGGCGTCCTGTCAGTGAAGGTCCGTGAGCCACAGTTCGAGGGCCAGACAAAAACGAAGCTCGGCAACTCCGAGGCCGAGAGCGCCGTCAAGGCGGTCGTGAACGAGTGGCTCGGCGCATACCTCGCGGAGCATCCGCGCACGGCCAACATCGTCGTCGAGAAAGCCGTTTCGGCGGCGCGAGCGCGCGAGGCAGCCCGCAAGGCGCGCGACCTAACGCGGAAAAAGTCGGCGCTCGACGTCGGCAACCTCCCCGGCAAGCTCGCCGATTGCTCCTTGAGCGACCCGGCCCTGTGCGAGCTCTACCTCGTCGAGGGCGACTCGGCCGGCGGATCCGCCAAGCAGGGTCGCGACCGAAACTTCCAGGCGATCCTGCCGCTCCGCGGCAAGATCATCAACGTCGAGAAGGCGCGGATCGACAAGGTGCTCTCCAACGAGGAGATCCGCACGATCATCACCGCGATCGGCACCGGGATCAAGGAAGACTTCACCATCGACAACGCGCGCTACCACAAGGTCATTCTCATGACCGACGCCGATGTCGATGGCGCGCACATTCGCACGCTGCTGCTCACGTTCTTCTTCCGGCAGATGCCGGAACTCATCGAGGCCGGCTACATCTACATCGCGCAGCCGCCGCTCTTCCGCGTGGCCAAGGGCAAGGAGGAGTACTACGCCTATGACACCGAGGAGCGCGACGACATCGCCGCGCGACTCGGCAACGGCGACGGGCGCGGCTCCGTGAACGTGCAGCGGTACAAGGGTCTCGGTGAGATGAATCCGGACCAGCTGTGGAAGACCACGATGGACCCGGAGACCCGCACGATCCTCCGTGTGAACATGGAGGACGCGGTCATGGCCGATCAGATCTTTCAGACACTCATGGGCGACGAGGTCGAGCCGCGCCGCGAGTTCATCGAGCAGAACGCCAAGTTCGTCAGCAACCTCGACATCTAGCGCCCCCGCCTCGACGGCGTATCGACCTCACGGGAGTTGACGCCTAACGGCGTATGTGTAGCTTAGGCCCCCTCACGGATCGGATAACCATCCAACGCGAGGGGGTTGATTTATGCGGCATGCTCTTGTCGTCGTCATGGCGCTCGTCGGACTCGGCGCGTGCTCCGAGACCCCGGTTTCACCACGAAACCCGCCCCCAGACGGTATCGGCGGCCCCGAGCTCGCGGCAGTCGTCTCGACGACCAACGACGTCGAGGTCGCCGCCATCACCACGTTCGTCCCGTGCGCAAACGGCGGGGCCGGGGAAGTGGTGCAGGCGGTGGGCAGGATCCACCGGCTGATGACGAGCGTCGTCAACCCCACGGGCACCGTGACGGTCAAGACGCACTCCCAACCCCAGGGCCTGACGGCTATCGGTCTCACGACGGGGGACAAATACCAAGCGACGGGCGTGACGCAAGAGACCGACGTCTTCGTTGCGCCGTTCCCGTTCATCGCAGCGTTTACCAACAACTTTCGGTTCATCGGACCAGGCCCGGACAACAACCTGCTCATCCACGAGGAATTCCACATCACGATCAACGCCAACGGGACTTTCACCGTGTCCAACGATCACTTCAGCGTGGAGTGCCGCTGAGGTTGCGCACCACGCGTTTCGCCCGGGCGCGGGTGACTATTTCGTCACCCGCCTCCTCACGGAGCTCATCGCCCGACCGTACTCGTATTCCCCCTGAATGGTGTCGGCCGCTTTCTCGAACGCCGGCCGCAGGTCGTCGTCGATCGTGATGGCGTTGGCGATCGCGATGAGCAGCTCCGAGCACTCGTAGTCCGAGTCGATCTTCGCCGCCGACGCCATGATCGATTTGGCGAGATCTTTCGTCAGCAGGTCGCGCGTCACGAGCGGCGTCAAGGCACGGCGGTGCTCGTAGTCCGATCCGATCTTGTCCGCGGCAGCGAAGTACGCGTCTCGGGTCGAAGCGTCGAGCCCTCCGTTCTTGCCCATGAGAATGAGAAACTCGGCCAGCTCGTAGTCGGACTGAATCCGCGCGGCATCCTGGAGAAGTGTGCGGTTCACCGCGGGTGTCAGCCCGCCACCCGCAACGATGGCCGACAGGACTCGGCGATGCTCGTAGTCGGACTTGACCGAGCCGAGGGCCTTGATGTAGGTCGGCCGAGTCTGATCGTTGATCGCGTACCGCTTCGAGACGTCGATCAGCAGCTCGGCCAGCTCGTAGTCCGACTGGATCGTGCTGGCGGCATCCAGGAGTGCCTGCACGGTTGCCGGGGCGAGGCGATCACGCTGCAGTAGCGCGTCGAGCGCTCGCCGTCGCTCGTAATCCGAGTCGATCTTCTTCGCCGCGGCGACGAACGCCGCGTGCGAGTCGTCGCCGAACGCATCGAGCTTGGACACCGTGACGAGCAACTCGGCGAGCTCGTAGTCGGACGACATGTCGGCGCCCGCCTGTTCGACCACGCGTTTGATCTGCCCCCGATCGAGCTGGCGCATCGAGAGCAGCTTCGTGTAGTAGCGGCGCCGGGCATAGTCGGTCGAGACGAGCTTCACTTCCTGAAGCACGGCGTCGACGCCGCCACGTTCGAGCAGCGCCGGCACGCGCTGGTCCACCGCGAAGCCGGTCTGACGGTCGAGCGCGACGAGCGCGGCGGCGAACCATGCGCGCGCGGCGGCGTCGAACTCGTGGCGCGCACCATTTTCCGAATACGAGCGCTCGAGCGTACCGTCATCGCGCGGCCGCACGAGGAGTCGCTTGGCGTCGTCACCAACGTGCTGTTCGAGCGTGAACGATCCGCCACTCGAGATCGACTCGATGTCGGTGACGTCGCGGTTGAACTTCACCTCGCCGCGCGCTTCCATCTCGTACGAGCAGTCGCCGTCCGACCATTGCACGACCCAACGTTTCGAGCCGTTGTCGCTGTTGATCGAGTTCGTGTGTGAGCCGTTGTCGTTCCCCGCCCTGGCATCGCAGGGCGCGTGGGAGGCGGCCACAGCGGATGGCGCCGCCGCCAGGTCGTGCGCTCGTGTTGGCTCGTCGAGCCGGACGGGACCGACCGCTATTCCGTTGTCTATCGCCGCGGTGCTGTTCCCTTGCCCCGCAGCGACGGCCGGCGCTGGGTCGGTTGCCGCAGCCGAAACGGGTGATGCCGCGGCAACACCGGTCACGAGCGCGCCGGCAACGATCCCAGCCTGCACCCCTCTCCCGAGCGGGACGCGTCCGCGTCGGCGGCGATCGTCGAGCACGGCGAGCAGCCGGCCTGCCATCTGCGATGGCCGGGCCATCGCGAGACCGCCAAGCACGGTTGCGCCAACGATCCTCGTCGACCGAGCGACACGAAGCAGGTAGTCCGCATAGTCCGACGCCTTGGCGCCGGCGCCGAGCACCTCGTCGTCGCACGCCCGTTCTCGCTCGACGCGGAGCTCGCGCGCGGCAACCCACGCGAAGGGATTGAACCAGTGCAGCGCGCAGGCGAGCTGCCCGACGAGCTGCGTTAGGCAATCGTAGCGGCGGACATGCGCGAGCTCGTGTCGGAGCACGTCGAGCCGCTGCTCAATGGTCGAGTCGAAGTCATCCGCGGGGAGCAGCACGACGGGACGGAAGACACCCCAGGTCATCGGCATGATCGGCCCATCGAGCTCCACGAAGCGAACACGTCGTCGCACGTCGAGCTCGCGAAGCGCTGACGGGATGAGGAGCGCCCACCGACCGCCGCGCACGGGCCGCGCGCGCCTCGCGAGGATTGCCAGTCGGGCAAACGCCGCGACGGTGGGCATCAGCGAGATGACCACGCCGAGCGCCCAGAGAGTGGCGAGCCATGCGATCAGTTGTCCCGTTCCCGGCTCGGGCACAGCGCCGGACACGGGATCGGCCGCGACCGAGGGCTCGGCGTCCATTGGCACGAGGGTGGTCGCGCGGCCATCGCCTAACGATAGAGCCGCTTCGGCAGTCGCGGGACCCGGTACCACCGCAACCGGCGTATCGGAGGCCGCGATCGCGACCGCGTCACTGCGCGGCGCCAGCGCGAGGACGGCATTGGTCGACGGACCCGTCAACGCCGCCGGAACGGTCAGCCCGCTGGCCACGACAGGCATTTCCGCCGCGATCGGCCAGAACCCGACATGCACCGTCCATCGTGGGAGGACCGCGCTGACGACGGGCGCGGCGAGCGCGCCGCCAAGCGTGAGCGTCCAGATCAGATGGCGCGCAGCCGCGGAGGCACCGCGTGCCATCACCGAGCAGGCCGTGCCGAAAACGAGAATGACCGCGCCCTTGAGCAGCGCCGCTGCCACCGCCGGCACGAGCGCGATCAGGTGTTCGGGACGCGCGAAGTCGCTGAGGCTCATCGTCACTTTCCCTCTCGTTTGGCCTTTTCGATCAACGTCGCGAGCTGATCGGCCTCTGCCGACGTGAGACGTGACTCGGACATGTCGAGAAGAGCTGCCACCGCCTGCGTCGCCGAGCCGTCGAAGAACGTCTTGACGAGCTGTTTCAGCGCGGATTGCCGCGCGGCAGTTCGCGGGACGACTGGTGAGTAGACATAACGCGGCCCGTCATGTCGATGTGTCAGATGCCCCTTGTCCTCGAGGATACGCATCATGGCGCGGACGGCCGAATAGCTGGGGGGATCGGGCATCCCGTCGAGCACCTCGGCCGCGGTGGCCGACCCGCGGGCATACACGATCTCCATGATCTGGCGCTCGCGGCGACTGAGCGGGGGCGGTTTTTTCGCGGACATTGTCGATGAGCGCGGGGCGACGGCGATGCTAACATTTTAGCACTGTGCGAAATCTTTAGCATCACGCGGGGCTCGTGTCAAGTCCGCGACACGGAAAACGCTCGCCGGGCGATCGGTCAGCGCGCTTTCTTCGACTCGGCGAGGAGGACTTTCACGTAGGCGAGGTGCGCGGCGATGATGGCCCCACACGGAATCGCGGCGCTGATCCAGGTGAGCGCGGCCTCGGTCGAATCGATCCCGCTCGTCGCGGTGTGGCGAGAGCCGAGTGCGATGACCAGGTAGAGGGCGAGGACCCCTAACGAGACACCGACGGCGCCGAGGGCCGCGAGCTTCGCGTACTTCCGGACGGACATCTGCGGGGCGAGTGCATTCATGGTCGACCAGGCCTCAGGCGTGCTCAAAGGGCGTCACGCCAGCCGACGTGACGCGATGGGAGATGAGGGGAAGCGGGGGCTCGGCCTCGTCGCCAATGCCGATCGCGCGACGAAGGGACGTGAGCCCCGTATCGATGCCTACACGGTCACGGGCGAATACCGTCGCAAGAGGCTCGCCGTGCTGAACCACGTCGCCCGGTTTCGCCGTGATGACGAACCCGACGGACGGGTCCACGCTGTCCTCCATGCGTGTTCGGCCGCCGCCGAGCGCGGCTACACCGCGGCCAACCACTCGAGGCTCGACGCGGGTCACGACTCCCGCGCGCGGGGCGAGGAAGAGCTCGCACGCACCAGCCTGTGGCAACACGGACGGGTCATCCACGACGGCCGCGTTGCCGCCCTGGGCGTCGATGATCTCCTCGAACTTCCGCGCGGCCTTGCCGCTCGAGATGGCAACCTCCATGGCGCGACGGGCCGCGTCGAGCGAGGCCGCCGCGCCCCCGAGCACGAGCATCTCCGCGCCTAACGCGTACGTGACCCCGAGCACGTCCGGCGGGCCTTCGCCGCGCAAGGTGTGGATGGCTTCTTCCACCTCCAGGGCGTTGCCGCAGGCGCGGCCGAGGGGGCGATCCATCGCGGTGATGAGGGCGACTACGGCGCACCCACGATCGACGCCGAGCTCGATCATCGTCTGCGCCAGCTCGACGCCGCGATCGAGCTCCGGAAGAAAAGCGCCGGATCCTCGCTTCACATCGAGGACCAGCCCGCTCAGTCCCTCCGCGAGCTTCTTGCTCATGATGCTCGCCGCAATGAGCGGAATGCTCTCGACGGTCGAGGTGGCATCTCGCAACGCGTACATCTTGCGATCGGCGGGGGCGATCTCGGCGCTCTGGCCGAGCATGGCACAGCCGATCCGCTCGATCTGCCGTGTCGCCTCAGCCAGCGACAACGTGGTGCGAAAGCCGGGGATCGATTCGAGCTTGTCGAGGGTTCCGCCGGTGTGCCCGAGTCCGCGGCCGCTCATCATCGGCACGGCTACTCCGAGCGACGCAACCAGCGGTGCGAGCACGAGGGAGACCTTGTCGCCAACCCCTCCGGTCGAATGCTTGTCGACGCGTCCAATGCCCAGGTGGTCGAGGCTCAGCCGCGCGCCGGTGGAGAGCATTGCATCCATCAGGGAGCTCGTTTCGGCGCGATCGAGTCCCCGGATGTAGGCGGCCATGAGAAAAGCCGCCATCTGGTAATCGGGCACATGGCCGGCGGCGTAAGCGCTGGCGAGAGCGCGCCACTCGCCGGGGTCGACGCGGCCGCCGTCGCGCTTTCGCTCGATGAGCCGCTGTGCGAGACCAGTCACGAGATGGCCTTGCAGCGCCCTGCGTGACGTTCAGAAGACAACCAAGAGCATTGACCCGATTGTGGGGTATTTCTAGGTTGCCGCCCGCGAAGCGCCCCGAGGCACCATGCCGGGTGACGCGATCGCGACGGACAGGGTGGTGGCACAACCATGTCTTTCAGCGTGGAGCACGCATGCCATTTCGCAGCTTGTTGGTTGGATGCCTCGTCGTCGCGGGCGTGGCCCGGGCACAAACTCCTGCCGACCATATCGCACTGGGCGACAGCGCCTACGCGCATTTCAAGCCGGACGAGGCGCTCACCCATTACCTCGAGGCCATCGGTCCGGACTCGTCCAACTACGAGGCGCTGTGGAAAGCCGCGCGGTCGGAGATCGACCTGGCAGAAGCGGAGAAGGACGAGAAACGTCGCAACCAGTTCTCTATCGCGGGGGAGTCGCTCGCGCGTCGCGCGATCAAGGTGAACCCGCAGGACGCCGAGGCGCACTTTCATCTCGCGCGCGCTCTGGGCCGGCGCGCCCTCAGCGTGGGAGTGCGGGACCGCGTGAAGTTCGGCACCGAGGTCCGCGACGAAGCGCTCGCCGCGCTGAAGCTCGACCCGAATCATCCGGGCGCGCTCCATGTGATGGGCGTCTGGAACGCAGAAGTCATGCGACTGAACGGGTTCCAACGGTTCTTCGCGAAGAACGTTCTCGGCGGGCGCGTGTTTGGCGAAGCGAGTTGGGACAAGGCGGTGTCCTACATGGAGCGGTCGGTTGCAGCGGACCCCGACCGCATCGTACACCATCTCGACCTCGGCAAGATTTACGCGGACGTCGGCGACAAGGCAAAGGCGCGCGCCCAGTTCGAGCTCGTCGTGCGAGGGCGCCGGACCGATTTCAACGATCCGGCCTACCAGCGAGAGGCGCAGGCTGCGCTGGCCAAGTTGGGCGGTTAGGCAATCACGTCGCTGGCGCGCCACCGCGCGCGACGCATTGCGCGGCGGGCTCGCCTCCGCCCGCGCCGCGCCACCGCGGCCAGCTCGTCGGCCAGCTCGGCCCAGGCGTCGCTCGCTCGGTGGCGCGCGAAACGCGCGCGGCGGCGAATCGCGGTTCGCGTCTCGCTGCCGCTCTGCGGTGCCAGCAGCAGCGCGGCGCCCGCGCCGACGAGGGCGCCCACCAGAAGCCCGGCGCCGAGCAGGCCGACGTGTTCCCAGTCGACGGTGCGTCGGTACGACTTTCCGCGTGGCCGCTGCACGGGAGCGTCGTCATCTTCTACGGGCGGGCGGAGGCCAGCGTCGGTGCTTACAGCCGGGCGTTTGCGTGATGCGGCCCGTGAGGCGTTTGGGCGAGGTAAGCTCGGATCGGCGAAAGACATGGGACTAGGTCTCGTTTGGGGCTGGTAAGAATCTTGCTACGATCAGTCGGCATCGCGAGCGGTGTCCATGCGCGTCGGCTCGGCGGCCACAAGATTGGTACGCCGTAACCGTTTGGGCCATTCGCCACGGACGTTCTCGCGCGGTCGGGTACTATTCACTTGCCTGACGCGCCAATGATCTAGGCGCACTCTTGAGTGCCGCATCGCCACATGTTCACCAATCAACAGCAGGGATCATCCGCGTCAGCCGTGAGGACTCGCATGAACGGGAAGGGAAAGACGGTCTTGCTCGTGGAGGACAACGAGGATAACCGCATCGTTTATTCCACGATCCTACGGCACTTCGGCTACACGGTCACGGAAGCTCTCAATGGTGAGGAAGGGATCAGCAAGGCCCGAGCAGAAAAGCCCGACCTGATCCTGATGGATATCTCGATTCCCATCATCGACGGCTGGGAGGCGACGCAGGTGCTCAAGCACGACCCTGCGACCAACGACATCCCGATCATCGCGTTGACTGCGCATGCGCTCGCATCGGATCGCGAGAAGGCCATGGAAGTCGGCTGCGATGGGTACCTCGCGAAGCCGTGTGAGCCACGAGCGGTCGTCGCCGAGGTACAGCGGTTCCTCGGGCGCGACAATGGGTCGTGACTCCGTCACGCGAATCCTGATCGTCGACGATCACGAAGACAACATCGAGTTGTTACGGGCGCGCCTCGAGGCCCGCGGCTACGTCATCGACAGTGCAATGGATGGCGAGCAGGCGCTTCGATCCGTGGAGCACTCGCCGCCCGACCTGATCCTGCTCGACGTGATGATGCCGCGCATCGACGGTTTTGAAGTCGTGCGCCGGCTGAAGGCCAACAGGAGTCTGCCGTTCATCCCGATCATCCTGCAGACGGCTCTCGATTCCACCGAGCACAAGGTCGAGGGGCTGGACGCCGGGGCCGACGACTACATCACGAAGCCGATCAACTTCGCCGAGCTCGAAGCGCGCGTGAAGTCGATGCTGCGCATCAAGCGGCTGCAGGACGCGCTCGAGGAGCGGGAGCGCGAGCTCTCGGAGGTGAATGCGCGGCTGCTCAAGATGGCGCAGACCGATTCGCTGACGGGCCTCGACAACCGGCGCTATCTGGAGGAGCGCCTGGAGGAAATGTTCGGGCACTCGCGCCGGCTCAAGGAGCCGCTGGCGGTGGTGCTGTGTGACCTGGATCGCTTCAAGAGTGTGAACGACACCTACGGCCATCAGGCGGGCGACGCGGTATTGAAGCAGCTCGCCCGGATCCTGAAGCAGGAGGCGCGGGAGATCGATCGCGTCGGTCGCTATGGGGGAGAAGAGTTTATGCTCTTGCTGCCGGGAACGGTGCTCGACGCGGCCGTTACCTTCGCCGAGCGCGCGCGTAAAGCAGTAGAGGCTCACACGTTCAGTTTCGACGGCGGCACCCTGCAGCGCACGATGAGCTGCGGCGTGGCGGCCTGGCCGCATCCGCGGATCGAAGACTGTGATACCCTCGTGAAAGCTGCTGACGACGCGCTGTACGTGGCGAAGGAGACGGGGCGAAACCGTGTCATTCGCTTCGACAGTCAAGCGTTCAACGAGCACACCCAGTCCACCACCGATGATCAACACGCCGAGGTTGATGTCAGCGATCGAACACTATTCCCCGCCGGGCCCGGAGATCACCCGACTGGAGGAGAGGATCGCGGAGCTGCAACGCGAGCGTGACCAGCTCGTCGCGGTCGTCGATATTCTGCAGGACATCTCGTCCTCACTGCATTTCGTAGACATTCTGCAAGCGATCGCCCGCAAGCTGGGCGAAACGTTCGGGCTCGACCGCTGCTCGATCTATCTCGCGGGCGGCAACGCCGATGTGCGCCTCGTGGCCAGCTACGAGGACCCATCGATCCGGAACCTCGTCGTCGACCTGGATCGCTATCCGGAGCTCAAGCGGGCGTTCGAGTCGGGCGACACCGTCTTCATTCCCGATGCGCCTAACGATCCGATGCTGCAGAACGCGCGCGCCGCGCTCGACCTGCGCAATGTGCGATCGATCGTCGTCGTACCGATCCGTTCGAGGTCGTCGGTCATTGGCGCGATCTTCCTCCGGACCGAACGGGAGTCCGAGCCATTCACCGAGAGCGACGTCCGCTTCTGCCAGGTGATCGCCTCGCTCACGGCGAAGGCGCTCCGCAACGCCCATCGCTTCGAGTCGCTGCTGCGATCGACCGATGACCGTGAGGACACGCGGCGGCGCTCGGAGCTCGAACGCATCGCGCTGGTGGCATTCCTGCGCCGGCTGCTCGACCGCTACACGGCTCGCGAAGATCACATGTGGGCAGAGACGCTCCTGCCCCGCGCATCGGACGATGAGCTGGACCGGCTCGTCTCCGTTGCCATGCAGGTGCTCGAGGAAGAAGCGAAGGGATAACGACCGGGAAACGGGAAACGGGAAACGGTTAGACGGCGGCTGGTGGCTGGCTGCTCGTGCTGGCTGCTCGCTGACGTTGGCTGATCAACCCTCGGGATGCGCTTCTCACCACAAGAAGCATCCCGAGGGTTCTCCGTTTCCCGTTTCCCGTTTCCCGTTCGTCTCCCTGATCTCACCCGTGGATCGCCAAGCCCTTAGCTTTTCCGCCGTGTCTCAGACCAAGCCCACCGAGACTTCGGCCCCCGAGGCGCTGAGTGAGCTCGCCGCTCGCGCCGCCGACCTGCGTCAGCGCATCGAGCAGGCCTCGTACGAATACTACGTGCTCGATCGGCCGGTCATCTCCGACAAGGAATACGACCAGCTGTTCCGTGAGCTGCAGGATCTCGAGCGGGCGAACCCGGAGCTGCGCACCGCTGACTCGCCTACCCTGCGCGTCGGCGCTCCGCCGCAGTCATCGCTGCCGAAGCACACGCACCTGGTATCCATGCTGTCGCTCGCCAACGCGTTCAACGACGACGAGCTGCGACAGTGGGCCGAGCGACTCACGCGGCTGGTGGGCGAGGACGCGGCCAAGAGCGGCTACTCGGCCGAGCTCAAGATCGACGGCGCGGCGGTGAGTCTGACGTACCGCGACGGCATTCTGGTCACTGGCGCAACGCGCGGCAACGGCATCATCGGCGAGGACATCACCGCCAACATCCGAACGCTGCGCGACGTGCCCCTGCGGCTGCGAACCGCCGCGCCGCCTTCCCTCATCGAGATACGGGGAGAGGTCTACTACCCGTTCGACCGCTTCGAGCAGATGAACGAAGCGCGGGTCGAGGCGAGCGAGCCGGTGTTCGCGAATCCACGGAACGCTGCAGCCGGCGCGTTGCGGCAGCTCGATCCCGCGATAACGGCTACGCGGCCGCTGCGGTTCTACGGCTACTCGGTCGCTCTCCCCCCGGGAGTGTCCCTGCCCTTGCGGACGCAGACGGAGGTGCTCGCCACGCTCGCGGAGTGGGGAATCCCCGTTGCGCCGCATCACGTCCGTTGCACGTCCCTCGAGGACGTTGCGCAGTGGGCCCACGAGGTAGAGACGAAGATTCGCGCGCAGCTGAACTTCGCCATTGACGGCGGTGTGGTGAAGATCGACTCCCTCGCGCTGCAGGACGAACTGGGCGTCGTCGGCGGGCGAGAGCCGCGTTGGGCGATTGCGCGAAAGTTCGCGCCCGACATTGCCGAGACCCGCCTCAACGACATTCAGGTCAACGTGGGCCGGACCGGGATGCTGAATCCGTTCGCGGTGCTCGAGCCGGTGGAAATCGGTGGCACGACGGTGAAGCTCGCGACCCTGCATAACGAGGGGCTCATCCACAAGAAGGACCTGCGAATCGGCGACATCGTGCAGGTCAAGCGCGCCGGCGAGGTGATTCCGCAGGTGATCGGTCCGGTCCCCGAGAAGCGCACCGGGAATGAGCGCGAATGGAGGATGCCCGACAGGTGCCCGCAGTGCGGCACGCCAGTCGAGCGCGACGAAGAAGAAGCTGCAGTGTACTGCCCTAACGTGGCATGCCCCGGCCGACAGCTCGAAGGTCTCGTCCATTTCGCGTCGCGGGGGGCGATGGACATCCGCGGGCTGTCCTATGCCCGCATCGAGCAGATGATCGCGGCTGGGCTGGTCCACGACGTCGCCGACATCTACGACCTGACCACCGACAAGGTCGAGTCCCTCGATCGTTTCGCGGAAAAGAGCGCCGCGCAGTTGGTGGAGGCGATTGCCGCATCCAAGCAGCAACCATTGTCACGTTTGCTGTTCGCGCTTGGCATTCGCCACGTCGGTCAGACGGTGGCCGAGATATTGGCCCGTCATTTCGGGTCCATGGACGCGATCCTGGCAGCGTCCACGGAGGAGATCGCGGACGTCCGTGGTGTCGGCGACATCATCGCGCAGGCGGTTCGGCACTACCTGGATGACCCGTCCGCACGGGAGCTGGTGAAGAAGCTCGCGGACCGAGGCCTGACGATGACGGAACCACGCAGGGCTGCCGCGGACGGTGCCCTGCGAGGGATGACGGTCGTCATCACCGGGACACTGCCAACACTCAGCAGGGCTCAAGCGACCTCTCTGGTAGAGGAAGCGGGGGGCCGCGTAACCAGCGGTGTCAGCAAGGCAACGAGCTTTGTCGTCGCTGGCGCAGACCCAGGCAGCAAGCTGGAGAAAGCACGTGCGCTCGGCGTGGAGACGATCGACGAGACGGAGCTCCTGGCGCGAATCGGGCGGTAGTCTCTCGCAGGATCGTTCAGTTCAAGCATCGACGGAACGGAATACATGCCACAATCCCTCGACCTCGCGAATCATCAACTGCTCGCGCTCTCGCGCTCGTCGCTTGCCACGCTTCGCGCTGCGCTGATTCGCGACGCAGGCCCTGCGGCCGCGTCATACCTCCAGGAAGCGGGATACGCCGGTGGCGAGACGCTGTTCGATTCCTTCCGCAGCTGGCTCGCCGCGCGCACCGAAGTGCAGGCCGAGGAGTTGGCCGTCGAGGAGTTCGAACAGTTTGCGACCGACTACTTCCGCGATGCCGGCTGGGGATCGCTGAAGGTCGGGATGCTCAACGATGCTGTCGCCACGCTCGACTCGACGGACTGGGGAGAGTCGGACCCCGCCGGTGGCATGGACCATCCCGCGTGTCATTTCACGACCGGCATGTTCGCCGACTTCTTCGGCAGAATCGCCGACACTCCGCTCGCGGTGCTCGAGGTCGAGTGTCGCTCGATGGGCGCTCCCCGCTGTCGCTTCCTCGTCGGCAACGCCGCCGTGATGGAGCACGTGTACGACGAGATGGGCCGCGGCGTCGATTACGAAGAGGCTGTCGGGTCCGTTCTCTAGCTCGGCTTCCCCAATACGCCGGCGTACATCGGGTTGGGCATCAGCTCACCGTTCACGAGCACTTCGCGGTCCCACGGCAGGATGATGGTGCTGTCCGTGGCGAGCGCGTAGAAGTCCGGCTCGTAGCCGCCCGTACGGAACGACACCGCCGTTTTCACTTCCGTAGCGCCCGTGTTGACGATCGCGGAGACCGCCAGGCGCATCGTGGCGCCGGAGTCACAGGTCTCATCGACGATGAGCACGCGGTGACCGCGAACCTCGACGGGGGCAGCACCCATCACCGCTGGCGTTTGCCGTACCGTTTCGCCACGGTAGCGGCGGCTCACCATGATCGAGTGGAACTCGCGGTCGAGAATCGCGGCGACGACGGCACCGGGTACCACGCCTGCGGTCGCCACGCCAACGACGATCTCCGGGTCATACTCGCGCGCGACCTTCAGCGCGAGCGCGCGCGAGAGCTCGCCGAAGAGCGGCCACTCGATCTCGAGCACTCCCTTCGTCGGGTCGACTTCGTAGCGGCGTGGCATGGTGCAATCCGTGAGCGTGGGACCGGAAAACTAAGGGTGGCCTTACTCACCGGCCAACAGCGCCGAGCGGATGGGTTTCCATTGGCGTTTGCTCGCAGTCCCGCAACATCTTAGCTTTTGCGCTCCGGATTCGGCCGGCGCCCTTCGGCAGGGCGTGCCTCGCGCCGGGTCGCTCTTCAACAAGCCGATCCCGACCGAATGTCCTGGTGGAGCCGCGTGTTTGGCGGCAAATCCCCGCGTGAAATCAAGCCTCAGCGCCTCGACTATTTGAACGAAGCGCTCATGCTCGAACGACAGGGCGATTACGACGCTGCCCTGACGTCGTATCGGCTTGCGCTGCGCGACAAGCCCGACGATCACCGCGTCCTCCAGAACATGGCGATCGCGTTCTCGAAAACCGGCAGACACGACGAAGCGGTCCGGTGCTATCGAAAGGCCCTCGATCTCGAGCCCAAGCTGTCTGGCGCGCATTATGGGCTCGCGTTTCTTCTGCTGAAGAAGGGCGACGCCGACGGCGCGATCCAGCACCTCGAGGCGTTTCTGCGCCAGCCTCCGTCGGGGGCTGAATCGGAGCGCTGGGTCCGGCACGCGCAACAGACGCTGGCCGACTTGCGCAACGGCACGGACCCTCGTGCCGCCCGCGAACTGACCGAGCCTTAGCCGTGGGGCAAGTGCTCGCTGTCGTCAGTCAAAAGGGTGGGGTTGGAAAGACGACGACGTCCGTCAACCTGGCTGCAGCATTCGCACGACGAGGCCTGAAGACGCTCGTCGTGGACGTGGACCCGCAGGGTGCCGTGCGCTATGGCGTGGGTCTCAAGCGTGGGCACCCCCCGCACGGGTTTTCCGACTACCTGAACGGCGCGCGCGGGCTTCGTGAAGTCATTCTGCCAACGGCGCTGCCGTGGCTTCGCGTCATGCTCGCGGGGACCGTGACCGACGCCGCCGACCACGGGACGTACCACGCGCTCGTCGCCGAGACCGACGTGTTGAAGGAGCTCCTGACGGCGGCGCGCGAGCGTTGCGATGTCGTGATCGTCGATACTCCGCCCGGGCTCGGGCCCATCGTACACAAGGTGCTCGAGGCCAGTCAGCACGTGATCGTGCCGCTGCAGTGCGAGCCTCTGGCGCTGCAGACAACGCCGCAGATCCTGCGGGGTATCCAGGATATCGTCGCGATGAACGATGAGTTGACGCTCGACGGCATCTTGCTGACCATGTACGAGAGAGAGAACCCCGCGTGCGAGCGAGTGGCGCAGTACGTCAGATCGCATCTTCCAGCGAACATGGTGTTCGACGTGGTCATTCCGCGTACGATCGCCTCGACCGAGGCATTCGCGGCGGGGCAGCCGGTCGTGCTTCGCGAGCCGGCAGACGCGGCGTCGCAGGCGTACGTGAACCTGGCGACGGTGCTCGCGGAGCGGTTCGAGTGAAGCGCCTCCTGTGTGCCGCGTTGCTGGTGGCGGGTGCGGCGTGCACCGAAGTCACCACTGACCCTAACGCGATCGTCGCGGTGCGGTTCGATGGCTCGGCGTATCCGTCGATCGTTGCCGACGACTCGCTCCGCGACTCGCTCGGCGCGCTGCAGCCGCTGCGGGCGACGGGGCTCAACTACAAGGGCGATCCGATCGAGGGTGCGGGGTTCGTGTTCTCGAGCCCTGACACCGTGCTCCGCGTGTTCGAGACCGGTGACGTGTTCGCAACGCGCAGAAAGCCGGACGGCACGCCCGCGCGTGTGTTTGCGACCGCCGGGAAACTTCAGAGCGTGCCGGACTCGCTGTTCGTGGTGCAACGCGCGGATTCCTTCAAGGCGACGAAACCAGCCGACACGATCTTCGTCAACCCCGCCATTGGCGGCTCCAGCTCTGATGCGAGCAGGATGATATTCAGCGTGTTCGGCGATACAGCCACCGGACGGCCAAAAGCGCCGGTTTCCTCCTGGCTCGTCTCCTTTCAGCTTCGGTACCACGGGACGACCATTCAACCTACCGACACGTCGTACGCCTTCACGTTCGAGCTGATCAACAACAGGCGCGTCGGAACGTACATTGACACGACGGAGAGTACCGGCGCCGCAAGTCGCCGGGTATTCGTCCGCACACTTTCGGTGCCAGAGGACACCGTCGTCCTCGTTGCGACGATACGTCAGCGTACGGCGAACTCGGCACCTATCAAGGATTCGACCTTCATCGTCATCCTACCGTCGACGACACCGTAACTCCGCTTCGCCCGAAATGACCCAGACAGGAGCAAGCGCAGCCTCGACGTCTCTGCCGTCTCGCTCGGCGTCGAAGACAGCGACGTACGCTCGCGGTGGACCGCGTCCGCAGCCCGGGACGTTGAACCAACTCCTGTTCGAGGCCGTCGAGAAGTACAACAAGCCTGACGCGTTGCAGGTCAGGATCGGCGACCAGTACACGCCGATCTCGCATGCCGTGCTGCTCGAACGGATCCGAAACGTGAGCTATGGGCTCCGTGAGATCGGGATCCGGCGCGGCGACCGCGTCGCGATCCTCTCCGAGAATCGGCCGGAATGGGCGATCGCCGATTTTGCCTGCCTGACGAGTGGCATCACCGACGTGCCGCTCTACCCGAGCCTTCCTGCGGAACAGCTCAGCTATCCGCTTCGTGACTCGGGCGCCGTGGCGATCTTCGTGTCGACCGAGGCGCAGGCGGAGAAGATCGCCGCCATCCGCGGCGAGGTTCCCACCCTGAAGACCGTCATCGCGTTCGACGACTCCGCCGCGAAGCACGCGGACATGACGCTCGAAGCGCTGGAGCGCCGTGGCGCAACCGGTGATTCTCCGGCGCGGGCTGCGGAGTTCCGCGCCGAGGCGCTGCGGGTGAAGCCTAACGATTTGGCGACGATCATCTACACATCCGGCACGACCGGTGAGCCGAAGGGCGTGATGTTGTCGCACGACAACATCTACTCGAACGTCGCGGCAACCCGGAACGCAGTCGTCATGCGTGGCGACGACGTGTCGCTCAGCTTCCTGCCGCTGTCGCACATCCTGCAGCGGATGGGCGACTACTGGTTTCTCGCGACGGGAACCAGCATCGCGTACGTGGACTCGTTCGACCTCGTGCCGCTGGCGATGATGCAGGTTCGCCCGACAATTGCCATCTCGGTCCCTCGTCTGTACGAGAAGATGTACGCGCGCGTGCTCGAGAACGCGCTCGCCGGCGGGGCCCTGAAGAAGCGCATCTTCTTCTGGGCGCGCGGCGTCGCCGATCGGTGGGCGGACGAGAAGCTCGCCGGGCGTGAGCCGCGAGGACTGTTGGCGCTCCAGTACGGCATCGCGCAGAAGCTCGTGTTCTCGAAGCTCAAGGCGCGGACAGGCGGGCGCTTGCGGTACTTCGTCTCCGGCGGCGCCCCGCTCGCCCCCGAGATCAACAAGTTCTTCTACGCCGCGGGTCTGGTCATTCTCGAGGGCTACGGGCTCACGGAAACGTCCCCCGTCATCGGCGTGAACACCCCGGACAATTTCCGCATCGGCACCATCGGCAAGCCGATCGATGGCGTGGAGGTGAAGATCGCGGAGGACGGCGAAATCCTGACGCGCGGCCCGCACGTCATGCAGGGCTACTACAACAAGCCGGACGCGACCCGAGACACGATCGACGACGAGGGGTGGCTCAAGACCGGCGATATCGGGCTCATCGAGGACGGCTTCATCCGCATCACCGACCGCAAGAAGGACATCATCGTCACGGCCGGCGGGAAGAATATTGCGCCGCAGCCGATCGAGAACGCGGTCAAGACGAACAAGTACGTGAGCCAGGCGGTGATGATCGGCGACAAGCGAAAGTTCCCCGTGCTCCTCGTCGTGCCGAACTGGGACAACCTCGAGAAGTGGGCGAAGGTCAAGAACATTCTGTGGACGGATCGAGCGCAGTTGCTCGCGATGCCCACCGTGCACGCGAAGATGGAGAAGGAAGTGCAATCGAGGTTCGAAGGGCTCGCGCAGTTCGAGACACCGAAGAAGATCGCGCTCCTCGAGCACGACTTCTCGGTGGACTCCGGCGAGCTCACGCCGACGCTCAAGGTCAAGCGTCGCGTGATCGATCGGAACTACAAGACCGTCATCGACGGTCTCTACGCCGACTGACGCCGTCCGCCGTCTCGCGCGCGTCGCAGCATGTTCATCGAGCTGGTGGACTCCCTGCGGTGTCTCGAGCCCCACGAGGAGACGTGGCTCGTCGCGGCCGCCAGCCGCATGGACGGACGCCACCTCATCGAGGGCGTGTTGGGATGTCCAGTCTGTCGCCGTGAGTATGCCATCCGTGACGGCACGGCGTGGTTTTCGGCCCGACAGCCCGACGCCGCGGTTCAGGACCTAACGACGCTCGCCGTAGACGCCGACCCGGCGCACGTGACTCGCACCGCGGCGCTGCTGGACTTGAGCCAGCCCGGCGGGATCGTCGTGCTGGGTGGATCGTGGGCGGCGCACGCCGACGCGGTGGCGGAGCTTGGCGCGGCGCATGTCGTGGTGCTCAACGCGCGGGCGAGCGGGTCCAGCGTTCAGGAAGTCTCGTCCATCGTCGTGGACAGCCGCCTGCCGTTCGGGCTCGCCGCGCTGCGCGGTGTAGCGATCGACGCCAGCGCGGCGTCGCCCGCCCTGCTGTCGTCCGCCGCGGTGTCACTGCGAGCTCGCGGGCGCCTGGTCGCGCCGTCGGACGCTCCGGTGCCCGGTGACGTGGAGGTGCTCGCCCGCGATGACCACGTGTGGGTCGCCGAGCGGCGTGCCGTCGCGTCGCCGCCCATCGCGCTGCGGTCGGTGCGACGTTAGGCGCTAACTGTGGGACAGCCGCAGCTCGTCGACGTTCACGTCTGGGGGCTGAGAGAGCGCGTAGAGGACCGCTTCGGCGACAGCCTCCGGCCGCAGCATCTGTTCACGCGGCGTGAAGCCCTCCCGATGGTCGGGATCGATCGCGTCCCAGAGCGGCGTGTCGACCGGACCGGGCGACACGAGCGTGGCTCGCAGGCCCGACCCGCGTGTCTCGAGCCTGAGCACTTCGTGCAGCGCGCGCGCGCCATACTTGCTCGGCGCGTAGCTCGCGTTGCCGGGGAAGATGGCGCGGTCGGCAACCGAGCCGATCGTCACGACGTGGCCGGCGCGCCGCGCTTTCATCGACGGCAGGAACGCGTGGATGAGTCGAAACGGGGCGACGAGGTTGATGTCGAGTGCCGCGGCGAAGGCTCGCGGCTCGAGCGCGTCGACCGGTGTCAGCGCAAACGCTCCTGCGTTGTTGACGAGCACATCGGGCGCGCCGCCGAATGCACCGGTGATCGTGGCAACAGCATCGGCGACGGCCGCCTCGTTCGAGAGGTCGCACGTGACCGCCAGCGCGCGCGGCCCGAGCGACTCCGCCTCGGCTCGAAGGGCGGCGGCGGTGCGCGCGATCATGGCGACGTGGGCGCCACTGGCATGCAACCGGCGGGCGATCGCCAGGCCGATGCCGCGCGATGCCCCGGTAATCACCGCCGTGGTCCCCGTTAGGCGTCCAGTCCCCGCCCGCGGGTCAGGCACCTTCGTATTCGACGTAGTTGTTCTCGGTCTCCCACAGGCGCAGGCGCCGGAGCCGGCCGGGCGCGACGTGGCGCTCGAGCACGCGCCAGCACGCGACGACGATGTTCTCGGCGGTGGGATTCACGTCGCGCATGAACTCGACGTCGACGTTCAGGTTGCGATGATCCACGCGATCGATCACTTCGCGCTGGACGATGTCCTTGAGCCGACTGAGGTCGATCACGTACCCCGTGCGCTCATCGATGGGTCCTTCGACCGCCACCTCCAGGATGTAGTTGTGACCGTGCCAGTTCGGATTGTTGCACTTGCCGAAGAGCGCTGCGTTCTCCTCATCAGACAGTGCGGGATTGTGCAGGCGGTGCGCCGCGTTGAAGCGGAGCCGTCGCGTGACGGTGACGATCGGCATCGTGGTGGTCGAAGGCGAAGACGCGCCGTGCGCTCCGTAGCGCGCGGTCGCTTGAGTCAGCGTGTCCTGGTCCGTAAGTTGACGGCCTGAACGCGAGAAAGCCCCGCGGTAGACCGCGGGGCTTTCAAAGGTGGAACGAAGAGGGTTTTTTGAAGCCCAGTCGAATACATAAGGTCCTCACCGTGCCTCCCGCCTTCCCCGCACTGGGGCATGGCGTCAACACCGCTATCGAACCCGCTCGGTGGACTTGTTGGCTCAAAAACGTAGTCTCTTCGCCCCGAAGCAAATTACTTGACGCGATTCCTTGGGCGTTTTGGCTCACGCAACCTACTGACTGATCTGAACGCGGTCAACTCATGGACATTGGTATTCTCGCCGGCGTCGGAATGCTCGTCGTCTGGGCGATCGGGACGTTCGCATTCGAGGCGCCTGGCTGGATTCATCTGCTGCTGAGCGTCGGCGTCTTTCTCATCATCTACCGGATCGTGGTGCGCGGAACGCCCGGCGTGGATACGACGACCAAGAAGCGATGAACGCCACAGCCGGCGACGCGCGGGCGCCATTCAACCGGACGATGTGGTATGGGTCACCAGCGAGACAGCGGACTTTCTCGCGCGCACCGGCGCATGGTGGTCAGCGTTAGGCAGCCGGCCGCGTTAGGATTTCGAGCGCTTCCCCTTCCCCTCGTGCTCCAGCACTGCCGTGCGGCGCTCCACTTGGCGGAGACGGTAGCAGTCCCAGACGAACTGGGCTCGGATCCAGAACTCCGCCTCGACGCCGAGTGCTGCTTCCAGCTGTAGCGCGGTTTCGGCGGTGATGCCCTCCTCGCCACTGAGGATGCCGCGCACTTTCGCGATGGGCACGCCCATACGCTGGGCGAGGGCCGCCTGCGTGAGCCGGCCCGTCTTGATGAACTCCTCGCGGAGAATCTGCCCGGGACGCTCGGGTGGCTGGGACGTTGGGACGCGAACGGAAAGAATCAAGCGAGTCGCGGGCTGGAGGGTCGGCCTGGCGGGAGAGGATTGTGGCGCGGCCTGAGTCGCAGCGGAAGGCCCTGCGCACGGCGTTCCGTCTGATTGGTCTCGGGGTCGTCTCGGCAGTCGTGTCGGTGCCGCTCGCGTTCACCAGCACGATCCTGATGAATCCGCTCCTCGGCCGGCTGGAGGCCAGGTACGGCGTGGAGCTCACCGGCCACTCGGGACCGGCCGACTGGATCTTCGAGATGGTGTTTGCGGTGATCACCATCGCCCTGCTCGCCATGCTGCTGCTGGTGACGCGCACGCGCTCTGCCGCGCTGCCTGACGACCGTGGAGGGAACCCGCCGAGCAACGCGACGTAACGGCGCGAGGGTTGCGGCGATGTTTGCCCCACACCATCATGGCCACGGGAAGCCATGTAACCCGGAGTCGCGATGCGCAGGATCAGCATGGGTCTGGTCGCCACGTTGCTCGTCGCCGGGCCCGTCTCGGCGCAGGTGCGCGCCGATCCTGGAGTCGTGATCGGTAACCGCATTGCGGTGCGGGTCAACGTGACGCTCGCGGACGAGGAAACGCCGTACTCGCCGGCGCGAGACATCGCGCTCGCGTTCGCGCGTCCGGGCGCCGATACCGTGGTCGCGCGCACGGATGCGGCGGGAGTCATCACCGTGCTGCTTCCGGCGGGCGACTACGTCGTGAGCACGCGGCAGCCCTATCAGTGGAAGGGCAGATCGTTCACATGGAGTGTGCCGATCACCGTTCGCGTGGACATGCCGGCGGTGGAGCTCAACCGGGCGAACGCGCGTATGGACGGGCGTGGCGCGCAGGCCGACAAGAGCGCTGTCGGAGGAAGTGCCCAGAGCTCGACTGCGGCGAGCGCTCCCCCGCCCCGGTCGACGGACGTTCGCAGCAACAACAGTGCGCTGCCGTGGCTTTCCATCGAGGCCGGGGGCGAGGGCGGCCTAACGCGGACCGATTCGGAAAGCGACTCCGACCCCGGGTTTGGTGGCTCGGCGTCGTTCGTCGGCGGGCTCGGGCCCGTTGCCCTGGCGCTTGGGTACCGGTACACGAGCGTTCGTTTTGGGAAAGGCGTCGAGAACGGCAGCATGCGCATGGGGACACTCGAGCTCCGGTATCACTTTCGTCCCGGAGCATCTCCGGTGCGACCCTACATCGGCGCCGTCGCGAGTCTCGGACAGTGGCACGACCCGACCTTTCTGGCGGAGGACCACTCCGACATGCACATGTTCGGCGGCACCGCTGGCGTGCAGTTCGGGCTTGCGACCAGCGTGCGGCTGCACCTCGCGGGCACTGTCGCCGGCACCCACATCAAGACTTCGCCCGAAGGGTCGAGCAACGGGTTGTTCGCGGCTATCAACCTTGGCCTGACGTTCGACATCTTCTCGCCGGCCAGGTAGCCGCCGCGTCGTGGCGCCGGATGCTCGTTAGGCGCGCCAGCGACGCTGGGGGTAGAAACGCAACGAGGGCTCACTACGGCTGTGAGCCCCCGTTGTCGTTCGTACACATCGTCCGTTCGCCTTGACGGCAGGGCGACGACCCCCAAACCGAAGTTCGCAGCAACGCGAATGCCAGTGGTCGGTCCAATGGACGAGGCCGACAGGCCCCGGGTCGTGTCGTCCGGCGGTTTGGCTCTACGGCGGGCTGGCGAATGACCCGCCGGCCTTGGCCCGTCGGTTGAGGTGCGTGTGCCGATCGTTGTACGGGTTTCCCCGCGGCCAATCCTGATCGGACACGGCCTGATCCCGCCGTAGAGGTGTCCGCAACCCGCACAATATGTCGCGTACCGCTCGATGATACTGTGATCCAGGTCTCAAATCCCAAACCGCGGGGCCAGGGAGCGCTCGCGGGCGGGGTTGCCGCCGGCGGAAGGCGCCGAGGTCGGGCTAGCCGTTCTTGATCTGAACCCAGCGAATCAAGCCGTACCAGATCGCCCCGGCAATGATCGGCACGAGCATCCACCCCGAGAGCTTCCGGCGAGTGAGCGCGAACCCGACGAAAATCCCCGCCAGTGCCAACCCGAGGAGCGCGCGATTGTCGCCCTCGAGGGCCTCGCGCGAAAATTGAGTGATCCAGCCAGCGAAATCGCCCATGGGTTCGTGTCGGGGTGCGCCGTAGGTGCGGTATCAATGGACTCGGAAGCCCACCGCCAGGCAACCAGCTCCCCAAGCTTCCGAAGCGGGCACCGGCGTTGGGGCCCGGCCCCAAAGTGCTAGCCCACACCGTGGGCGTCCAGGCGCGAAACGAGCGCGCTCAGATCTCCCAGTTCGACAGCACCACGCCGCGTTCCGCTTTCGGCTCCGGATATCCGGCAAGGCTCATCCGCAGATCGGTCCACCGAACGCGCGCGCCCATCGCCACGAGGCGCGCGTACGCGTCGACATACTCGCCCTGCACCCGGAATGCGACGCGCCGCGTGCCGCTGCGTCGCGCGTAGTCCATGAGCGCGCGACAGGTCCGCTCGAACCACGACGGATCACTCACCACCAACTTCAGCACGCGCAGCTCCTCGCGCGTTCGTCCCTCCACCAGCGGCGCCGTGTGACACAGTGCGAACGCCACGAGTCGGCCGGCCTCGCGCACGAGCAGCGTATCGCCCAGAGAGAGGGAATCCGTGAGGGCGATCTCGCGCGTGTAGTCGTAGCCCGCCACCATGCCGTGCGTCAGCGTTAGGCACTCGGCCAGCACCTCGTCCTTCTCGCGCGACGCGAGGCGGCCGTAGAGGAGCGGCGGGGCCTCGCCGCTCGCCGCATCGAGGGTCAGCGTGACCGTGAGCCGCGCCGGCAGAAAGCCGAGGCCGGAGTAGAAGCCGATGTTGTCCATCGTCCGCGGCATGGTCTCGAGCCCTATCACCCGCGTCGCGTGGTCCGCCAACCAGCCGATGCCGGCGCGGACGATCTCCTTACCGAGTCCCCCGCCCTGCCACTCCGGGCGAACGGCGAGTGGCCCCATCCACCCTTCGATGCCCGAACGATGCGCGATGTTGAACGCCACGATCTCGTCACGCTCTCCGCGCCACGCCATGGCACCCGACCCCGCATCCTCGATCGCGTAACGCCAGATCGCCGGGTTCAGGAAGGGCACGCGAACGCCGACCATCCCGTCGCGCCGGTAGCGCTCGGTGAACGCGTCGCTGAACACCTGATTCAGCGCCGGGATGTCGCTCACGCGAACCGGGTGTGGCCCGTCAGCGTGACGGGCGGTCTTCCAATCGCGTGCAGTCGCCATCACCCCGTGGCCTCGAACTCTTCGTACGCGTCGTCACCCTGCTCGCTCGAATCGGAGCCTGGCAGCTCGAGCGCCGCCTGGTCGCTCTGTGTCACGACCGACGCGCCGGTCTCCTCATCGTAGCGCACGTTGATGATGTGATCGAGCCCTTCCCGCACCGACTCGATGTGCGTAATGAGAATGACCTGTTCGAAGCGGTCCTGCAAACGCCGGAGCAGCTCCACGACGTGGTTGCGTCGCGATTCGTCCAGCGAGCCGAAGATCTCGTCGAGGACGAGCAGCGAGAACTGCTGACCCGCGCGCTCGGCGATCATCTGGGAGATCGCGAGCCGCAACACCAGGTTCGCGAGGTCCTCTTCCCCACCGGAAATCACCGGCTTGGGGATGCCGTCCTCCAACACGAGGACGTTGTAGTTGTCGTCCAGCTCGAGCTCGGAGTACCGCGCGTCCGTGAGGTCGTGGAGGAACGCGCTGGCCAACTCCGAGAGCTCGGGGCGAAGCTGGAAGTTGAGGTCCGTCCGGAGGTCGGAGTACGCGCGATCGAGCTCGTCGTGCAAGCGACGGTCGACCTGCAGGCCATCGAGCGTCGCCTGAATGCGCTCGAGCTCGCGTCGCGACCGCTCCGCGCTCTCGAGCGTCAGGCGCGCGGCATTGGCATCCCCCTGGGCCTTTGCCGCCGCGACATCCGCGGCACGCGCTTCGGCGGCGGCGGTCTCGTAGGCGGTCCGAAGCGACGCAAACTCGGACTCGGAGAACGGGATGGTCCGCGTCCGCTCGCGAAGCGACTCCAGACGCGCGCGCAGCGCGCCTAACGCCTCGTTGACGCGCTGGCGGTCCTGGTCGAGCTGTGGCTCGCGATCGATCTGCGCGCTCAGGCGCGTGGCGCGGTCATTGAGCGGCATGAGTCGCTCGACCTCGCGACGGAGCGCCGCGTGCCGGACCCCATCGTACCCGGGAGGAATGGCCGCCAGATCGCGACGGACCGCCTCGTGCCGCTGCTCTTTCGCGCCGATGTCCTTCGTGAGTTGCGTCAGCTCCTGAACGGCGGCCTGCACCTTCGCCAGTCGTCGCTCCAGGCTGCCGACTTCGGCGGTCAGCGCTCGACGCGCTTCATCGAGCGCCTTCACCTCGTCGGGCATCTCCTCGAGCTGATCCAGCCGCGTGTTGTAGAACTTGCCGTCGACCGCGATCGTCTCGAGCTGATCGTCGAAGTGTTCGAGGACGCCACGGAAGTGCTGGTCGAGCGGGCGCGTGCAGACCGGGCACGTTCCGTCCTCACCCAGGTCGACAATGCGGTCGCGCTGCATCTTGAGCTCGGCGTATTGCCGTCGCAGCGCGTCACGCTTCGTCTCCGCCTCCTGGCGATCGCGCACCCACTCGGTTCGTCGCGCCTCGAGACGTCCAAGGCTCTCTTCGAGCTCTTTCCGTTTTGCCTCCACCGCGATGGTGGCTTCCTCCTCCATCACCGGGGCGTTGAAGATGCGGGCGCGACGTTCCCGGAGGCGCGTTAGCTCGTCCACGAGCAGCCGCTCGGTCTCCACCAGCGTCTGCCGCCGCCCTTCTTCACGTGCGAGGCGCTCGTACCGCTGGAACTCTTCGGCGACTTCACCGAGCGGCTGGAGCTCCGTCGCGAGCGCCTCCAGCTCCGAGCGTGCAGCGGCAACAGCCGCGAGCTCGCGCGATACGCGATCTGCCTCTCGCGCAAGGGCAGCTTCCTCCGTCTCGGCCACGCGAAGCTCGCCAAGCAGCTCCTGGAGGCGATCGCGCTCCTTTTGCGCGCGCTCCCAGCGCGGCGTGAGCTCGGCCAGCGTTGCCTCGCGCTCGCGGCGGGCGTGGTCCGCCGCCGCGGCGGCCTGACGCGCTACCGCGAGACGGTGCTCGGAATCCGCGAGCAGCCGCGCGACGGCCTCCGGGTCGGGCATCCCGGCGCGCAGGCCGGCCGCCTCGGCCGCGATGATCCGGCGCCGATCGCGTACGAGCGTCTGCGCCGTCCGCAGCTTCTCGTAGCCAAGCACGCGAGACAGGAACTGGGCGCGCTCCGACGGCCCCATGGCCGCCATCACGTTGAGCTCTTTCTGTCCCGTGAAGTACGTGTTGAAGAACTCCGAGCGCGACATGCCGAGCCGGCGCTGCAGCAGCTCGTTGACGCCCGTGATGGAGTTCGCGATCGGCTGCGCGGCGCCGTCGAGGTAGAGCTCGGCGTCGGTGAGACGCCTAACGATCCGGTATCGGTGTCCGGCGAGCTCGAAGTCCAGCTCGACGCGTACCGGCGACCGTGGGGCGGCACGCGAGAACCGGATCGAGTCGCGCGTCCCGCGTGTGGCCGAGTTGCCGTACAGCGCCCACGCGATGGCCTCGAGGATCGTCGTCTTCCCCGACCCGTTCGTCCCGATGATGCCGGTCAGGCCGGTGTCGAACGTGAGAACGGAGTCCGCGTGCTGGCGGAAGTTCTGCAGCTGAAGCCGGTGCAGCCTCACTCGAGCGTCCCGACGGAGTTCACGGGCGCCGTCGCCTCGACCGCTTCGGCCTCGCGAAGATAATCGAGCCCCAGTGTCACGAGCCGTTCGCGGTCGATGTCACTCGTCATCACGCGGCGCTGCAGGTGGTCTCGTACGGTGTCGGCGAGCGATGGCCGTCGCCCCGGACCACCGCTGGCGACGGCGCGGATGATTTCGGGCCGGCGCGTGTCGAGGTGGTAATGCAGCGCCCGCCGTTTGAGCTCTCGCAACGCCTTGTGGTCGAGCTCGCGCGCAATGTGACGCGGCACGTCGCGAACGACCTGCCGAATGATCTTGTCGTCGATGCCTCCGCTCACGCGCTCCACACCGGCCTGGATCGCGGCGTCGACGTCGGCCGACGACATGCCCCGTGCGGAGATCGATGGCAGGTCGATGATCGGCCGCGTGGCCGGCAGGAAGTGGAACTTCCGCTTGTTCGTGGCGAGGTCGTACTCGATCATGCCCTTCCCCGGCAGCTTCACCGCGCGCTCCTCGCCGAGTTCTCCCCACACGTTCGGGCTCGTGTACTCCAACGACCCGGCGTAGTACATGTTCGGCGCGAGCTGCCGGTAGACATGGTAGTGCCCGAGCGCGACGTAACTCCATCGAGCCGGCCCGATCTCGTCGGGGCTCACTTCGGCGACCGTTCGCTCGGGCGCGGCGGCGGTCGCCGCCAGCATGCCGGTGATCTCGCAATGGATCAGGAGCACGTTGTGCTTGAACGCCGGGTCGGGCTCGAGGGCGGGGTGGTCGCCACGCAGCGCGTCCGGCACGGCGAGAATCGACAGGTCGCGATCGGGAAACGTTAGGCGCTCCGCCTCCCCGTGCACGACGTGGATCCCGAGCGGGGCGAACAACCGCAGGATGCAGCCCGTTTCGGATGCGCGCGGCGAATCGTGATTTCCCGCGATCATCGCCACGATGGACTCGGGCAGCGCTTGCCTCAGCCGGCTGAACTGCGAAAACGCATGAACGATCGCGGTGTTCGTCGGCCGTACCGCGTGGAACACGTCGCCGGCGATCAGCACGATCTCCGGCGAGATCGAGATGATCTTGTCGATGGCCCGCTTGAACGCGGCGGCAACGTCCGCTTCGCGCTGATTGATCCCGGTGGGCGTCTGCCGCTGATACTGGCGGAAACCCAGGTGCAGATCGGATATGTGGATCAGCCGCATGGTCCCAAATATAGGCCGCGAAACGCGTTACGACACCATTACGGGATCGCCCGAACCCATTGGGTGACCTTCATTCGGAATCGCATTGCCGCGCTCGTGCTCCCGGAGGTCGGTGAGACGGTCGAACGGACCGCGTAGGTCATCCGTGCGTCGCTGATCCAGCGCAATCGGCGATCGAGGACGAGGCTCCCGTTCACGGAGCCCGACATCGTGAGAGTCGCCCAGCCATCCTTGGCGGACGGCGCCCGGCTCAGCGTCCCCACGAGCGTCACGTACGCCTTGTCGCCGCTGCGCGATAGCGAGTCGAGCCGGAACGTCGCCTCGAGCTTGCCGCCACCCGTCGGCGTGGGCGCTCCCATCGGGGCGACCATGGTGCGTGACCAGGTCTGACCGACGACCACAGGTGTGCTCGGGAGCGTCGCCGGCATCTGCGCGAACAGCGCGTTGAGATCGGCGTTCCCGGCGACATCACCCCCTGCCAGCTCCGTTGCCCCATCAGGCGAAATGCGAAGCCGTACCTGCTTGCCCTGCAGCGCCCGGCGCGTTTCGGGGCCGACTGTCTGCGAATCGGCGCCAGTGCTCGACGCCGCGACGGAGTCGGTGGACGCGAGCACCACGCTCGCGTCGCGATCACGACGCTCGACGAAGGCCCGAGAGATGACGAGCAGGGTGGAGACCACGGTGGCGGTCGAATCGCCTGCGCCCATGCGCGTGGTGCCTGACATCTCCACGCGCTGATCGAGCCGCATGCGCACGGTCTCGCCCACGGGCGGCTCGATCCGAAGCGCCACTGGTTGCTGCTGGGCGCGCGCCATTGACGCGGCAACCGCCGAGCACACGGCCAGCACCACTACCCGGGCGTGCATGGCGAGACGGTCGCTGCTCAGAACCCGTAGGGATCATCCGCCGGCGTCGTGCGCAGCGGCGGCGTCGGCGTTCGGGCTGGCTGGCGGGGCGGCACGATGCGACGAAACTGCGACGCGAAAAACGTCTTCACGTCGTCCGGACGCGTGTGCAGCGTCGCGTTGCGCGCGCGGATGACTTCCTCCTCGGTCGCAATGGCGATGACGTCCTTCACCCAGCCTAACGTGATGCCCGGGTCGAGCTGCCTGAGCGACCGCACGACCGCGTGCTCGAGCGTCACCTCCCCGGCCTGAGGGAAGCGCTCGGCGCCATCGCGACCGAGCATGACGGCCGGTCGCGGAAAGCGCACGAAGATCGGTTGCGTGAAATGCGGATGTCGAACCATCAGCTGTCCCTTCTCCAGCGTCGCCAGCTTCGTCTTCGTCGCCGGACTCAACACGAGGTAGCCGGGCGTTGCCAACTCGTCGGCGTCCATGCGGCCGTACAGCGCCGTCCCCGAGTTGCCCACGACGCGGCGGTGCACCTGCGAGCGAAACTGTTGCGCGCTGAACAGCACCAGGCCGAGATACCGGCCGCGCTCCGCGATGTCGAGCAGCATCTTGCGCACATAGGTATCCTGCCCGTCGTTGGGCGCGTACTTGTTCAGCTCATCGACGAACACGATGACGTGCTTCACGCCGAGGTCGCGGCGCTCCAGATGCTCGCGAAGCTTCGAGACGACGCGGGCGAAAATCAGATCCTGCGCGTCTTCTTCCAGGTTCGCGACGTCCACCACGTACACCGCACGGTCCTCGAAGTTGCCGAACGGCATGTCGCTCACCGTGCCGTCGTCGGTCACGAGGCCAGCGCAGCGAGTCGAGATGTTGGACAGGCGGTTGCGCACCTTGCGAATGGTCGCGACGTGGTGCGTGCGCCAGCTCTGGTCGTCCGCGGCTTCCATGGCCCGGAGCACGTCACGGAACCACTTGTCCAGATCCGCGAACGACTGCACGCGATAACGCGTGGGGCCCAACCGCTCGTCGGAAAAGTCCTTGTCGATGACGCGCTCCTTGATGAAATCGATGAGCGCGTCGGCCTTCGCGTCCACGTCATCCTTGTTGAGCAGCACTTCCGCGAACTGCAGCACCTCGCGGAGGCCCCACGTGAGCGGCGTGACGTTGTGCAGCAGCGCCTCGTTCGACCGCAGCGTGTTGAGCGAAAACCCCTTCGCGTTGTAGGGCGCGAAGTACCGCACGTTCTCGAATGGGCGCGCCGGAACGCTCATCTTCTCGTAGAGGTCGCGATCGCGGTCGTCGAGCGTCCCGGGCTGATCGAGGTAACACAGGTCGGGCCCTTTGACGTTGAAGCACACGGCCGCCACAGACCCCTTGGCGGCCGGGAAGTGGGCGAAGATCGACGCCAGCATCCACTCGACGGCCGACGTCTTCGTCGCGAGACCGGAGACGCCGGTGATGTTCAGGTGCGCCGCCTCGGGGCCGACGAGAAACTCCGCATCGAGGTAGATGGGCGAGTCGGTGCCGCCAGCGCGATACACGCCGATCGGTATTCCGGTTCGATTCCCGTCGCGCAGGTAGCTGTCCATGCGCAGCGCGACGGCGACATCCTCTTCGGTCGCGAGAAAGACCTGGCCCATTGGCACAGGCTGCAGTGGCTCGTCGGGGATCTGACGAAGCACCGCTGCCGTGTAGAGCCGAATCTCCGCACGATCCGTCGGCGCGTATCCGGCGCTCTCCGGCGTGCCGTCGTGGCCAATGACGTCGTGCAGCGGCGACATCAGGTCCGTGTAGCTGAACCCTTCGACGACGATGCCGTAGATGTGCGGTATCACCCCATCGACCGGACGGCCATCCACTCGCACGATCGTCCCGATCCCAACCGGGGAGGCGAGCGCGGTCCAGAAATGAAACTCGTGCGGCGTGTTCGGGCGGCGCTCCGTGGCCACCACGCGGCCAAGGGGTGCAGCAGGTTCCAGAGGAGCTGTCACGACTGAGGACGGTGAGGCTTGGGTAAGTCGATGGCTCCCGGGGGGCGAAGAGCTCGGACAAAACTATCGCTCGTACCGCGGGTCCGCATTCACCGGAACCGAAGCGGTCAGGCCCGGAGGCTCCTCAGGAACTCCTCGCAGTCCCGGATTCCGTACACCATCTTGTCCCAGCGGGAATCGGGCAGCGACAGGGGCATGAGCTCCGCCAGAATCCAGCGCGAGATCAGGTTCGCGTGATCGGCAATCGCCTGGGGTGACTCACTGATGTCCGGCAGCGCCGTTTCCACCCGTAGCAGCCCCCACATTGGGTCCTGACCGGCGCAGTCGCGAATCCGCAAGTACCAGCTCGCGACCGGCGTGCGGTGATAGGCGTCGACGCGAATCACGCTCGAGCGATGGTTCACCCCCAGCGCTTGCACGACACGCATGGCCGCGCCGGCGACGTACAGCGTTCGATGGCTCTTGATGACGCCGATCGCGTTGCGCGCCGCCGCCACCCGGTTGCTCGTGGCAATGCTGCCGTCGATGAACAGCCGCTGCTCTTGAGTCGCGCACCATTCCTCCGCGAGCTGGCGCTCGGCCGCCTCGCGATCCCGTTTCACGGCGTCGAGCGCGCGCTGCGCCAGCACGAACGGGTGCGGGTCCTCGGCCGACCATCCAGCGTCCGTCGCGCGGTCGCTCGTGTCGACGACCTCGAACCCTGCGTCGACCGCACGCATCCAGAGTGTCGGTGGCACGAGATCCCGCGGTAGGTAGAGCCGAGACCGACATAGCGGCCGCTTCCACGTGACCATGCGACGCAGTACGCGCTGGCGCACGACGGCCGCGACTCGCCCGAAGACGATCGGCACGCCATCGGCGTAGTGAACGACCTTGCTTTCCTGCGCGCCATCGAGAAACGCGTCGAAGCCAACGGTGGGCGGGTCCACAATCCGGTGCGCGCGGACCGTTGTGCTCTCGATCACATCGGACTGAATGACCCGCGGTGGCTCGGGCGGGGTGACGGTCGTCTCAAGCGTGGGACCGAGATCGCGAAGTGCCGCGGCGTCATGCTGGAAGAGCCGTTGCGCATCGCGAAATCGCGCGTCGGCCATGGTCGCGGTCGTTGTCACGTTTCGCGCACGATGTCCGATGCTGCACGACGGCTTGGGTGCTCGCGCGCGCGCCGCGCGCCGGCCCCCCGAGTCGCACCTTTGCCGTTCGCGGAAGTTCCGCTCATGAAGCGATTTGCGCTCATCGCGACCATCCTAGTGGCCGCTGCTGGGTGTGACAAGGCGAAAGCACTGATCGGGCTCGGGGCTCGGCGGGAACCCGAAGGCCCGCCGCCGGAGGCGCGCCTCGACCTCACGAAGCGGCCGAACGTGGTCTTCCAGCTCTTCGGGGAACGCGATGACCCGCGCATGATTCCACTCGGCGCCGTGGTGGACGGCGTGCTGAAGCCGATCGAGCTCACCTCGAGTGGGTGGCACGAGTTCGATGCGATGTACACGCGGTCCAGCAAGAGCTACCCGCTCTACCAGGACGGCGCGGAGATCGGCCAGGTGCGTGTACGCCGGGGAATGTGGGAGCGTGCGGACGAGCCGCTGTATTCCCTGCCCGGCTGTTCGCTCGTGACCCCGTTGTCCGCGGTGTCGCTGGAAACCCAGGCGCGACTGAGCTTCACCATCGAGGCACTGGCAGCCACTCCCGGCGTTGTCGTTAGGCCGAAAGCTCCAGTGAGCGTCGCCAAGGACCTCGATGCGCGGGCGAGACGACTGGCCCTCGACGAGGCGCGCTCGGCGGGGATCGACACGACCGCGCTCCGGCCCTCCGCCTTTCGTTTCACCGCCATCAACACCGGCGCCACCAAATCGCCAACGCTCGTCGCGTCGTTCCTCGACCCCGAGCCGAGCGACCGCAACGGTGCGACAGCACATGTCCTCGTCCTGGCCGACGACGCCGGTAACGGCTACCGCTCCACGTTCCGGCACACGGCAGCCGGCTTGGTCGGGACCGCCGAGTTTCGCCGCTACATCGACCATCTCGACATCAACGGTGACGGCATCGACGAGATCGTGCTCGAGGGCTGGCAATTCGCGGGGGAAACCTTCATTTCGGTGCTCGGGTACGCGAACGGCGAGTGGAGCGAAGTGTTTCGTGGCCGGTCGAGCTGGTGCCTGGCGAAAACGAAACCGGCCACCGAATAACGCTACTCGCGGGTCGCCTGCCAGCCGCGGTGGGCCGCTGCCTAACGGCTGTTCACGACGGTGACCATGAAGCCGTCGTATGCCGGCATGAGGATCGACGTCGCACGCCGTTCACCAGCGACCCTGGTGTTGAAGGCCCGCATCGCGCGCACGTCCTCATCGTCCGTGCGCGACGCCTGCTCGGCGACCCGGCCGCCGAGCAGGACATTGTGGGCCACGATCATGCCTCCGAGGCGGACGAGGCGCATCGCCCAGTCGAAATACGTCGCCATCGGGGCGCGGTCCGCGTCGAGGTAGACCAGGTCGAACTCCTCGCCATCCAGCGAGGGCAGGATGTCGAGGGCCCGCCCCTGTCGAACGTCGACGGCCGATGCGAGTCCGGCGCGCGCAATGTAGCGCCGCGCGAACGCGGCATACCGTTCCTCGCGCTCCAGCGTCACGACGCGCCCGCCCGGCGGCAGCGCCCTCGCCATCCAGATCGCCGAGTACCCGCCTAACGTGCCGACCTCGAGGACGCGCCGCGCGTCGATCGCGCGCAGCAGCACCTGGAGAAAACGCCCGGCGTCAGCCGAGATCGCCGTCGGAGGCAGGCCGGTACGGTCGGCCTCCTCGCGCAGCGCGCCGAGCAGCTCATCCTCGGGCGCGAACAGCGACACGATGTACTCGGAGAGGTGGTCCAACGCGACGCGAGCCCGGCTGAAGAAACCTGCCGACGAACCGTTAGGCAGGCGGAACGACGCGACCGACCCTACTCGACGCCGATGTCCCAGGCCTGTTCGAGATCCTTCTTGGAGTACGCCCGGAACGCCGTGAGCGTCTGTGTTCGCTCGATCGCCGAGACCTCCGGGAAGCGCTCCGTCACGACCTGCGCGATCTGCTCGTACTCCGCAACCTTCACGATGGCGACCAGGTCCCATTCGCCGGACACGGAGTAAACCTCCTGGACCCCATCGATGCCGGCGAGCTTCATGGCCGCTTCCGGAATCCGCTTCGGGTCGGCCTTGATCAGGACGATAGTGGTGATCACTGGCCTTCCGGAAATGGAGGGACGTCGAGGAGCCACACTCCCGCGATACGATCCTTCCCGTCAACGTCGATGAGAATGTCGCGCGCGATCCGCACGGTCTTCGTCTGTCGCGACGGCCCAAGCCGAAAGTGAATCGTGCGCTCGGCGTCATCCGCCTCGGCGGCCATGAGGGTGTTCATCTCGATCGACGCAATACCGTTGTCCGACCCGCCGACCATCACCCGGCCATCGGTCGTTTCACTCGGCGGGGCGAGGGCGGAGCGCTTTCGAACCTCCGGCCACACGGCGACCTCGACCCCGTGGACGGACCCGCCGTTCAGGTCGAGGATCAGCCACGACCCGTCGCTCCCCTCGATCTCGACGGAGCCGGAGGCACCGTCGCCGGCCGCGCGCGTGCACAGGTTCGCCGTGAGAATGTCGGTGTCGGTGTCCCACCGATACTCCACGTCGCTTGGGTTTCCATCCAATGGCTCGACCCGAACCGCAATGCTCACGATGTGTCTCCACTACGAGAGCGTCCAATCTGCACGTCGGCTGCGCCCGGCGCACACCGATCCATTGCAGTACGACGCCGGTGAACGCACTCGACCCCGCGTCGGTGGCGCAAAGATAGTGACGCCCGCGATCCGCTGACCAGAGCGCGCCGCCGGGGAGTATACTTCGGGCTCGCAATCAGACCTTCGAGCCGCCTCCCGGCGGCTTCCGATCGCAAGGAGCCCGAGTGGTAGAACGAGAGGCGAGTGTCGGCCGGACCGCCCAGCATGCGGTGCACGTGCTTCCCCACGCCGAGTTCGCGATGGCGCGCGTTCTCGAACCGGCGCTCGATCGCATCACCGCAGATGCGGACGCGACGCAGCTGCTGGTCATCACGGCCGATACCGACACCGCAGTGGCAATGGCGTCCGTCAGCCGGTCGCTGCGCGATCGGTCGGTCGCGCCGCTCGTGGCGATCAGTGCGGCGGGCCGAGGTGCGCGTCTCTTGGGCTCGCGCGTGGTGCCCGCCATTGCCGGCAGCCCCGGCACGCTCGTGGCGCTCCTCCGGAGCTCAGCCGTGAAGCTCGAAGGCGTTCGCACCGTGATCATCGCCTGGGCCGACGAGCTGTTCGAGGCGCGCGAAGGGGAGGCGCTCGAGGTCGTGCTCGCGGAAATCCCGAAGGACGCTCGCCGCATCGTCGTGGCCGACCACCTTACGCCGGACGTCGAGGCGTTGATCGAACGCCATCTCCGCCGTGCGAGCCGCTCGGGGCTCGCCGCCGAGGAGAGCACGACCGCGTCGCTGCCGATTCGCTATGTCAGCACGACACCGGCTGGTCGGCACGCGGCCTTCCGACGCCTGCTGGATGACCTCGACCCGCCTTCGGTGATCGTACTCGCGAGCGACCCGAATTCGGTGGAGGAAGCACGGGCGACCGTGGCATCGCTTGGCTTCGAAGGCGACGCGAGCGTGCGCGTCGAAGGCGCGCCGATCGAGGAGCAGGCCGCTCTGGTGGTTTTCTACGACCTGCCGGCAACGGCACAGGAGGTCATCAAGGTCGAGGCCACTGCACCAGCGCAGGTCGTCGCGCTGGTCACACCCCGTCAGGTACCCGCGTTGCGGAGGCTCACTGCCGGCGCGGTGGAGCCGCTGGACATTTCGCGAGCCGCGGCCAAGGCTCGCGCTCGGGATGAGCGAGTTCGCTCCGCGATTCGCGCCGAGTTGCAGGCTGGATTCCCCGCGCGCGAAGTGATGGCGCTGGAGCCTCTCCTGTCGGAGTTCGACGGGATAGAGATCGCGGCTGCAGCGCTTCGGCTGTTCGAACGCAACCGAAGCGAAGAAGGTTCTCGCCGTGCCGAAGCCGAACGCCCCGTTCCGCGAGCCGCGGAGCGTTCTCCGGAGCGTGACGACGAGCGCCGCGACGCTCGCCCGAGGCGCACCGAGGGAACTCGCAGCGCCGGCGAGTTCACACGTGTCTTCATCAGCATCGGCGACCGCGATGGCGTGAGGCCCGGAGATCTGGTCGGGGCGATCACGGGCGAGTCGGGAATAACGGGCGACCGGATTGGTAAGCTCGATATCCGCGATGGTCACTCCGTCGCGGAAATCGCCTCGTCGGATGCCGAGGCGGTCATCGAGAAAATGAACGGCCTGACCATCAAAGGGCGCCGGATTACGGCGCGAGTGGACGAGCGCCCTGCGCCGCGACCGCGCGACGGGAGTCGCGAGGGCAGGCACGATTCGGGCGGCCCGCGACGATCCGGACCGGGTGATGCGCGACGTGGCGGCTTCCGCGAGGCGGGCCGCGGATCCCGTGAGGGCACGCGGGGACTCGGTGGCGATCGGTCCCGCGACCGCGGGGAACGCGGGGCGAGAGGGTTTGGCCGTGATCGCGATGCGGGCGAGCGGCGCCCCCGTCGCGACGATGATCGACCGCGAGGCCGAGGAGGATTCCGCGACCGTTCCGATGAAGGTCGTGTTCCGAGAGCCGCACGCGAGCGGGAGGAGTGGAGCGAGCGCGGGGAGCGAGTCCGAAACGCCCGACGCCCGCGGCGTGAAGAGTCGTGACGGCGTTTCAGCTCACTGGAGGATGGATCGAAGTCATCACCGGCGTGATGTTCAGCGGCAAGAGCGAGGAGCTCATTCGTCGCGTCCGGAGAGCAATCATCGCACGGAAACGCGTGCAGGTGTTCAAGTCGCACCTCGACGGCCGGTACGCAGGGATCTATGCGATCTCCAGCCACGATGGGCGGAGTGTCGAGGCGGTGCCGGTCGACTCGTCAGCGCAGATCGCGCAGTGCCTGGATCCGATCGCACAGGTGATCGCGATCGATGAAGCGCAGTTCCTCGACGACTCGATCGTCGAGCTCACGGCGTCCCTGGCGGCGCGTGGCCGCCGGGTGATCGTCGCGGGCACCGACACGGACTTTCGCGGGGAGCCGTTTGGCCCGATGCCCCAGCTCATGGCGGTGGCAGAGGTGGTGGACAAGCTTCACGCCATTTGCGTGCTCTGCGGCTCCCCGGCGAGCCGGAACCAGCGATTGGTGGAGGGCCGCCCGGCGCGCTACGACTCTCCGGTGATCAAGGTGGGTGGAACGGAGTCGTATGAGGCGCGCTGCCGTGCGTGCCACCAGGTTCCCCGGCGGGACGAGGATCAGGGCCGGCTGTTGTAGGGAATCGGGATCGAGGGAACTGGGAACTGTAAACCGGCGCTCCACGCGGAGTCATGGTTCCCCGTTCCCGGTTCCGTTGAGTCCCAGTCCCCTGTCCCCAGTCCGGACATCACCGCCCGGGTGACCCGCCCCGTTCGCCAACCGTCTTTCTGGCGAGCCTTACCGTCACCAGAAATCCCGCCCATGGGAATCGTCGCGGCGCTTCTCAAGAGTCCTGAACAGCTTCATCGCCTGCGTGCCGCGATACGCGGGCGGTATCTGGTGACCCCGTGCGACGGGTGGGATGCGGTGCGCCGGCTCTGCGACACCGAGCCGGTCTCGCTCGCCGTGCTCGATCTGTACGCAGACGGCTCGATGGATCTCGATCCCGTGCGACAGCTGCGCCGCCTATACCCACGCCTCGTGACGATTGCCTACGTGACCGTACGTCCGGATCGCGTTCGCGATGTCTTCGACGCCGGTCGCGCCGGGCTGGACGGGCTGATCATCGCCGACCGCGACGATGCCCCGGCCGACCTCTGGACGCTGCTCGAGCAGGCGGAGTCGCGTTCGGTCGCGAGCAACCTGCGCAACGCGCTCGCGGCATTCGATCCGACGGTACGTGATGCCGTGCTCGTCGCGGTAACGCGGGCGCACGAGAACTTGAGCGGGGACGCTCTTGCCGAGCTGCTGTCGATCCCTCGCCGTTCGCTCACCAAGCGGCTTACCCATGCGGGGTTTCCCGCGCCACCTCGCCTGCTCACCTGGGGTCGGCTGATCGTCGCCGCGCAGATGCTGGACGACCTGAACCGAAGCGCCGACGCCGTCTCGGCGGCGCTCAAGTTTCCTTCAGGCAGCGCGTTCCGAAACACCTGTCAGCGCTACGTCCACGCGACGCCGACGGAGCTCCGTCAGCGCGGCGGCGCCGAATACGTCGTGAGCCTGCTTCTGGCCGAGGCCCAGCGTGGGCCCCGGCGCACCGCCGCCTAGCGCCCTGGCGCCTAGTCCCGACCGTGTGCCAGTCGTAGGAACTCGTCCCGCGTTTTGGCGTCATCCCGAAACGAACCGAGCAGGGCACTGGTGATCGTCTTCGAGTTCTGCTTCTCGACCCCTCGCATCATCATGCAGAGGTGGACCGCCTCGATGACGACGCCCACGCCGCGGGGATGCAGGACGTCGCAGACCGCCTGAGCGATCTGACCCGTAAGCCGCTCCTGGACCTGGAGACGCCTGGCGAAGACCTCCACCAGCCGCGGCAGCTTCGACAGCCCAAGGATTCGGCCCGATGGGATGTAGGCGATATGGGCTTTGCCGAAGAACGGCAGGAGGTGGTGCTCGCATAGCGAGTACAACTCGATGTCCCGTACCATGACCATGTGGTCGTGCTTCTCCGTGAACACCCCCTCGCCGACCGCTGTCCACGCATCCTCGCGGTAGCCGCGCGTGAGCCACGCGAGCGAACGGGCAACGCGTTGTGGGGTACGAAGAAGTCCCTCGCGATCGGGGTCTTCGCCGATCAGTCGTAGCTGCGTTCGAACGGTTTTCTCGAACTCCGCCTCCTCCGCATCCGAGAGGAGCTGAACGGTCCCGGTTGGAATCGGCAGCCTCGACGAAAGGTCAACTGGCGCGTCCGGGGGAATCGGGTGCTTGATGGCAACCGGCGAGGGCGTCCCAATGCGACCGCGCTTCACTGCGGTGCGAGCGGCTCCATCGTTCCGCGCGCCGTCCCGACGATTCGACTTCGCCACGTTCAGTCCTCCTTCAGACCGGGTCAGGTCCAGTTGAACAACTCCTCGAATCAATGTCGCCTTTCAGCCACTACAGCCAACATAGTGACCTCCGAAAGCGACCCGTACGTTGACTTTCCGTCCGGGCGGTTCCTACCTTGCAGCCCTGCAACGCCCTAGCCACGACGTTCGCGTCATAAAGCGCATGCTTCTCATCGGTCTAACGGGAAATATTGCCAGCGGGAAGTCGACGGTGGCGCGCCTCCTGTCGGAGCGCGGGGCGACCATCATAGACGCGGACGTGCTGGCCCGTCGCGTGGTCGAGCCTGGAATGCCGGCGTTCGACGAGATCGTTCGCCGCTGGGGCCAGGAGGTCGTGGCACCCGACGGCAGCCTCGATCGCGACGCACTGCGGCGACTTGTGTTCTCGCATCATGAGCAGCTCGAGGAATTGAACACCATCGTTCATCCCGAGGTCGCCGCGTATCGCGACCGGCTCGTGGACGAAGCTCGCCAGCGTGGCGACCGTCTCGTGGTCCAGGACATTCCCTTGCTGTTCGAGCGCGGCATCGTTGACCAGTTCGATCGGATCATCCTCGTCGACGCGCCTCGGCCGGTGCGACTCGAGCGACTGATGCGCGAGCGTCGCCTCAGCGAGACCGACGCGATGGACATGATCACGGCGCAGATGCCGGCGGAGCTCAAGCGAGCGCGCGCCGACTACCTGATCGAGAACACCGGTACGGTTCGCGAGCTCGAGGAGCGCGTCAGCGAGGTGTGGCAGTCGCTCGAGCGCGAGGCCGCGTCGCACGCGGCCGCGTCCGCGGTTTCTTGACGCTCCAAAAGGGCACGTCTAGACTTCGCGCTCCAGCGTCCATTCATCCCACAACATCTCCCGAGAGACCTTCGTGTCGTCGATCCCAGCCGATCTTCGCTATACCGCCGAGCACGAGTACCTGAAATCCACCGGCGACGACAACGTCGTGCAGGTCGGCATCACGGATTACGCGCAGGGTGAGCTCGGGGACGTCGTGTTCGTCGAGCTGCCGAAGGTGGGCGACAAGCTCAAGGCCCACGATGTGTTCGGGACGATCGAGGCGGTGAAGGCGGTGTCGGAGCTCTACACGCCGATCGCCGGCGAAGTGGTGGAGATCAACTCACGCCTCGACGCCGAGCCGGCGCTCGTGAACAGCGATCCGTATGGGGATGGCTGGATGATCAAGCTTCGTGTGGCCAACGCCAAGGATCGCGATGGGCTCATGGACGCAGACGCTTATAAATCCCACGTGGGAGAATAGGCTGCTATTGGCCATCGGCCATCGGCCATCGGCCATCAGCTATCAGCTATCAGCTATCAGCTGAAGGCAAGAGCGGGGCGTCCCAGTCAGAGACGCCCCGCTTTCGATTCCCGATTCCCGATTCCCGATTCCCGATTCCCGATTCCCGATCAGGCGTATTCCTCCACCGGCGGACAGGCACAGACCAGATTGCGGTCTCCGTACGCGCTCTCCACGCGGCCAACCGCCGGCCAGAATTTCCGGTGACGAGTCGAGGGCAGCGGGAACGCCGCGCGCTCGCGCGAGTACGCGTGCGACCAGTCGTCGGAGATCACCGCTTCCATGGTGTGCGGCGAGTTCTTGAGCGGGTTGTCCTTTCGGTCCAGCACGCCCGTCTCGACGTCGCGGATCTCCTGGCGAATCGCGATCATCGCGTCGCAGAAGCGATCGAGCTCCGCCTTCGATTCGCTCTCCGTCGGCTCGATCATGAGGGTCCCCGCTACCGGGAAGGAGACGGTCGGCGCGTGGAAGCCATAGTCCATGAGCCGTTTCGCGATGTCCTCGACCTCGACGCCGGTCGCCTGCTTCACCCCGCGCGGATCGACGATGCACTCGTGCGCGACGAGACCGCTCTTGCCCTTGTACAACACGGGGAAGTGCGGCTCCAGCCGCTTCGCGATGTAGTTCGCGTTGAGGATCGCGACCTTCGTCGCGTCGGTGAGCCCCGAGGCGCCCATCATGCGAATGTAGACCCACGAGATCGGCAGGATGCTCGCGCTGCCCCACGGGGCCGCGGACACCGCGCCTAACGTTTCGCGCCCGTCGAGGTGAACCACCGGGTGACCCGGCAGGAACGGCGCGAGATGTTTGGCGACGCCGATCGGGCCCATTCCCGGACCGCCGCCACCGTGCGGAATACAGAACGTCTTGTGCAGGTTGATGTGGCAGACGTCCGCCCCGATGTCGGCTGGCCGAGCGACGCCGACGAGCGCGTTCATGTTGGCGCCGTCCATGTATACCTGGCCGCCGTTCGCGTGCACGACCCTGCACACGTCGATGATCGTCTCCTCGAACACGCCGTGCGTGGACGGGTAGGTCACCATGAGCGCCGCGAGGCTCGCCTTGTGCTCCTGGGCCTTCGCCTCCAGGTCCGCCACGTCGATGTTGCCGTTCGCGTCCGTCTTCACGACCACGACGTCGAGGCCCGCCATGACCGCGCTCGCCGGGTTCGTCCCGTGAGCCGATTGAGGTATGAGGCACACATGTCGGTGCCCTTCGCCACGGGATTCGTGATACCGGCGGATCACGAGCAGCCCCGTGAGCTCGCCCTGCGAGCCAGCGTTAGGCTGCAGCGAGACCGCGTCGAACCCGGTGATGTCCGCGAGGTCCGACTCGAGCTGCGCGAACATCCGGCCGTAACCCGGGGCCTGATCGCGTGGCGCGAACGGGTGCAGCTTGCCGATCTCCGCCCACGTTACCGGGATCATCTCGGCCGTTGCGTTCAGCTTCATGGTGCACGACCCCAGCGGGATCATGCCGTGAACGAGCGAGAAGTCGCGCGACTCGAGCGTGCGCAGGTAGCGCAGCATCTCGGTCTCGGAGTGGTAGCGGTGGAAGACGGGGTGCGTGAGGAACGGGCTCGTGCGCGCGAACCGTTCGTCGAACCGATCGTCGGTCTCCATCGCGAGCTCGTCGACGCTCCCGTTCGCCACGCCGAATGCCGCGAGCACCTCGGTGACGTCGGCCGCGGTGACCGTCTCGTCGAACGCGACGCACACCGCCGTGCCCTCGGCCCGCAGATTGATGTTCCGGTCGCGCGCTGCCCGGACGATGTCCTCCGCGGTTTTCCCGTTAGGCTCGACGCAGACCGTGTCGAAGAACACGTCGTGGCGAACCTTGTGCCCGGCCCGCTCGAGTCCCGCGGCCAGGACAGCCGCCAGTTCATGGACCCGCTTCGCGATGCGCGTGAGTCCCTCGGGCCCGTGCCACACGGCATACATCCCCGCGATGACGGCAAGCAGCACCTGCGCCGTGCACACGTTGCTCGTTGCCTTCTCCCGACGGATGTGCTGCTCGCGCGTCTGGAGCGCCATGCGCAGCGCCGGTTTCCCCGCCGTATCGCGCGAGACGCCGATGATGCGGCCTGGCATCACGCGCTTGTACTCGTCCTTCGTCGCGAAGAACGCTGCGTGCGGGCCACCATAACCGAGCGGAACGCCGAATCGCTGCGAGTTGCCCACGACGACGTCGGCACCCCACTCGCCCGGCGGCGCCAAGAGCGTCAGTGCCAGCAGGTCGGTCGCCACGACCACCATTGCCCCGGCCGCATGCGCGGAATCCGCGAGCTCGCGATAGTCATGGACGCCGCCATCGGTGGCGGGATACTGCACCACGACGGCGAACGTGTCGGCGCCAACCTTCAGGCCTTTCTCCTCGGCGACGACGACCTTCCATCCACGAGCCTCGGCACGTGTACGGACCACGTCGATTGTCTGCGGGTAGCAGCCGCTCGAGACGACGACGGTCTCTTTCCCTTCCTTCCCCTTCACCGCGTGCGCCATGGCCACCGCCTCGGCGGCGGCGGTGCCCTCATCGAGCAGCGATGCGTTGGCGATCTCCATCCCCGTCAGATCCATGACCATGGTCTGATAGGTCAGGAGCGCCTCGAGTCGTCCCTGAGCGATCTCGGCCTGGTATGGCGTGTACGCAGTGTACCAGCCGGGGTTCTCCAGGATGTTCCGCTGGATGACCGGCGGTGTCAGCGTGTCGTAGTAGCCGAGCCCGATGAACGACCGGAATACCTTGTTGGTCGCCACCATGGTGCGGAGCTCTGCCAGCACGTCGTGCTCGGTGCGCGGCCGCCCGGTATTCAGCACACCGCGGAAGCGGATCTTCGCGGGTACCACGGCGTCGATGAACTCGTCGAGCGACCGATATCCCAGCACGTCCAGCATCGCCTGCTGCTCGGCAGCGCTGGGGCCGATGTGCCGACTGGGGAACGAGTCGACCTCTGTGAGCGGCATGGGCTTGCTCGTAGTCGTCATGCAATCCTCGAGCGACTCAAGAATGGGTTCCGTAGCGTCCAGCGCTTAAACGTACCTCCGTACGGAAGGGTGCGCGACGTGAGCCCGACGCCTCGAGCCCGCAGCTAACCTGTTTCATTCTGCGGCGATCGCGCGTACGTTCGGGCGTGTCACGCTCCGCGTCTGTCGCCTGGTTAGTTGAATCTCATGCATTGGTCGTTGCTGGTGACGCCCCCGCTCACCGGGGCAGAAAACATGGCGCTCGATGAGGCATTGCTCGAGCGCGCGAGCACGTCGGGCAGCGCGGTGCTGCGGGTGTACACCTGGTCGGCGCCGACTATCTCGTTCGGGCGAAATCAGGCGGCGGCCGGCACGTACGATCCCGAACGCGCGCGCGAGCGCGGCATCGCCGTGGTTCGCCGGCCGACCGGGGGGCGGTCGCTGCTGCATCACCGGGAGATCACGTACAGCGTAACGGCCCCGCTACACCTGGCGGGTTCACTTCGCGAATCGTACGGGCGCATCAATCGTCTTCTCGTCGGCGGATTGAGGCGGCTTGGCGTCAGCGTGGAGATTGCTGCGCCGCGAGAACGATCGCTGCCACCGTCTGCCGCACCATGTTTCGAGCGACCCGCTGCCGGCGAGCTCGTGGTCGATGGTCGCAAGCTCGTGGGCAGTGCCCAATGGCGGGACCAGGGTGCCATGCTTCAGCACGGATCGATTCTGGTGGAGGATGATCAGCCGCTCGTGAGCGCGCTCGCGGGCGACGTTGCACTGCCCCCACCGGCGGCGACGCTGGCGGCCGCACTTGGCCGCACGCCGTCGGTCGACGAAGTGGCGGGGGCCCTGTTCGAGACCGTCCGCGAAATCGAGTGCCTGGATGCCGATACGCTGCTGATCGATTCGGCACTCGAGTCTGCGCAGGCACGCCTCGCTGCTCGTTACGTCGATGACGGCTGGACCTGGCGACGCTGAGGCGCGTCGCCGGTGAACGTTGGTTGTTCGACTCTCGGAGTGTTGACCATGCGCGAATCGATCGGTCCGCGGATCTGTGTCCTCGTTGCCTGTGCCCTTGGGGCTGCCGCGTGCGGCAGCCCCACCACGAAGTCGGACGATACCAGCGCCGTTGGCGGGTCGATCGTCATCGCGGCGCAGAACGAGCCGCGAACGCTCCTGCCACCGGTGATCACGCAGATCGACGAGAAGATCATTGCCGATCAGATCTTCGAGCCGCTCGCGTGGTTGGGCGACGAGGGGCACCTGGACCGTGATTACCGTCCAGGCCTCGCGGACAGCTGGTCGTGGGAGCGCGACTCGACCGCGATCGTGTTCCATCTGAACCCGAACGCGCGCTGGCAGGATGGAACGCCGGTTCGCGCGTCCGACGTGCGGTTCACGTTCGGGCTGTACACGGACTCGATCGTCGGCTTCAAGGACCGGAGCTCGCTCGCCCGCATCGACTCCGTGACCGCGCGCGACTCGGTCACCGCGGTGTTCTGGTTCAGGAACCGCTACCCCGAGCAGTTCTACGACGCCGCGACGCGCCTGCTCATTGTTCCCGAACATTTGCTCGCGCGCGAGCCGCGAGCGACGCTGCTCACGTCGGCCTTCGGACGACAGCCGATTGGCTCGGGTCGGTTCCGTCTCGGCAAGTGGACGCCGAACGCCTCGATCGAGCTCGTGGCGGACACCGCGAACTACCACGGTCGGCCGAAGCTCGATCGTGTCGTCTTCGCGGTCACGACCGACCAGACTGCACTCCCCACGCGCCTAACGACCGGCGAGATCGATCTGGCCGAGGTCTCGACACCGGCGATGTTCCGCACACTCAAGGATCAGCCGGACCTGCGCGCGCGAATGAACCCGGCGTACGATTACTCGTTCCTGCTCTTCAACGCCCGCCAGCCCAAGCAGCGGCAGCAGCCTAACGCGCTCTTTGCCGACATCGGGTTGCGCCGAGCGATTTCCATGGGGATCGATCGCGGGAAACTCGTTCGCAGCCAGTTCGACTCGCTGGCGGTGGTCTCGACGGGGCCAATGACGCGCGCCCAGCCACTCGCGGATTCTACGATCGCGACCATCGCGTACGATCCCGCCGGCGCGGCCCGATTGCTCGACTCCCTGGGCTGGACGTTGCCCGCGGGCAAGACCGTGCGGGAGCGCCGCGGCCAGGCGCTCAAGTTCTCCGTGCTTGTCCCGACGGTTTCGGCGAACCGCATGGCGATGATCGTCGTGATTCAGGAATCGCTTCGGAAGCTGGGCGTTGAGGTCGTTGTGGACGCGGTCGACGGCAACACATTCCTGGCGCGGCTCGCGGCGCGGAACTTCGACGTCGTGTTCCATGGCATGCACGTCGATCCGACTGTGGCCGGACTCCGCGCCTCCTGGACGGTGGCCAGCGCGCGAGACGCGAACGGCTTGAACTTCGGGAACTACGAGAATCCCCGGTTCGACGCGCATCTCGATAGCGCGCTCGCCGCGCGCGACCTGGCTTCCGCTCGGCCGCACGCGAAGCAGGCGTACGAAACGATCGTCGCCGACGCGCCCGCGGTCTGGCTCTACGAGACGCGAACCGCCATGCTGATGCACAAGCGCCTGCGACCGGCGCACCTCGTGTCGACCGCGTGGTGGGCAGGCCTCGCGGACTGGTCGATTCCGCCAGCCGAGCGACTGCCACGCGACCGGGTGGGGCTCAGGGTCGCGTCACGTTAGGGTGCGCACGCGTCGTTAGGCGTGCGCAGGTTCCTGGCGCGCCGGCTGGCCCACGGGGCGGCGGTCATCTTCATCGCCGCCTCGCTGTCGTTCCTGCTCGTGCACCTCGCACCGGGCGACCCGTTCTCCACCACGCTCGACAGCGCGGCCATCAACCCGTCGGTGAAGGCGGCGTGGCGCGCCGCCTACGGGCTCGATCGCCCCTTGCTCGAGCAGTATCTCCGGTTCCTCGGACAGCTCGCGCGTGGCAACCTCGGGCCCTCGCTCCTGCAGCCAGGCCCCGCGTCGGCTGCCCTCGCTGCCGCCGTGCCCAACACCCTCGTCCTCATGGGAACGGCGCTCGTCCTGAGCTTCGTCATTGGGGTCGGCGTGGGATCATGGCAGGCCTCGCGTGCCGGCTCGCGTGGCGACCGAGTCGCGGGGAACGCCTCGCTCGTTGTCGCGTCACTGCCGGAGTTCTGGCTTGCCGCCGTGCTCCTGCTCGTGTTCGCCTATCGATTCCGTGTGTTCCCCGCGGGTGGCGTCGTGGACCTCGTGACGCATGACTCGCTCTCGCCCGCGGGCCGGCTGATCGACCGCCTCCGTCACCTCGCGCTGCCCGCGCTGACCCTCGCACTTCTCGGCAGCGCGTCCATCGCCCGCTATCAGCGCGCCGCCCTTCTCGATGTTCTTCCGCAGGATTTCATTCGCACAGCCCGCGCCAAGGGTGTCAGCGATCGATTCGTCCTCTGGAGACACGCGCTGCGGAACGCGCTCGTTCCCACGATCGTGCTGCTCGGCCTCTCGCTCCCAACGCTGCTCGGCGGCGCAGTGTTCGTCGAACAGGTGTTCACGTGGCCCGGCCTCGGCTGGCTCGCCGCGGCGGCATTCCGGGCGCGGGACTACCAGGTCGTGACCGGAGCGACGATCATGGGAGCGGTGCTCGTGGTGGCGGGCGGGATTCTGGCAGACCTGCTTCACGCCGCGGTCGACCCGCGGGTGCGCGCGCAGTGACAACTGGCGTTAGGCATGACGTGGTGATGGCGAGCAGCACACCCGCTGGGGGCGGAGCATTCGATCGGCCCGGTGCCTCATCTCCGTGGCGCTCGGCCCTGGGTACGCTCGCGCGAGACCCATCGGCGATGACAGGGCTGGCAATGCTGGTGGCCCTTGCGCTCATCGCGCTCGCCGCGCCGTACGTCGCGCCGTACGACCCTAGAGCGCAGCCGGACATCCTCTCCCTCAAAGACCTGCCGCCAACGTTCGCGCATCCATTCGGCACGGATCATCTGAGCCGTGATGTCCTCTCGCGCATCATCTTCGGGAGCCGAGTCTCGCTGAGCGTGGCGTTCCTGTCGGTCGTGGTCGCGGCGACGGTTGGCACAGGGTACGGCGCGATCGCCGGCTACGTGGGCGGCAGGCTGGACGGCCTCATGATGCGCATCGTGGACGCGCTCCTCGCCATCCCGCGTGTACTTCTGCTCATCGCAGTGGCCACGCTGTGGAATGGATTCAAGCTCACCGGACTCGTGCTGCTGCTGGGGCTCACGGGATGGTTCGGTGTGAGCCGCCTCGTGCGCACGCTGGTGTTGAGCGCACGTGAAGACGAGTTCGTGGCCGCTGCGCGCGCGCTCGGTGCGACACACACGAGAATCCTCACCCACCACATCCTGCCCCAGGTAATCTCTCCGGTGCTCGTTGCGGCGACGCTGGCGATCGGCAACGTGATCGTCATCGAAGCCGGGCTCACGTTCCTCGGGATGGGTGTTGGGCCGCCGAACGCGAGTTGGGGGAGCATCTTCTACGACGGCATGCGCGATGTCCGCGGCGCATGGTGGGTTTCCGTATCGGCTGGCGCCGCGCTCGTCGTCACCGTGCTCGCAGTGAATCTCGTCGCGGACGGCTTGCGCGAGGCGCTGAACGCGCGCCAGCTTCCGGCCCGATGACGCAGCCTGCCCTTCTCACCGTCTCCGATCTTCGCACGTACTTCTACACCGGCGCCGGCGTGGCTCGCGCGGTGGATGGCGTGTCCTTCACGATCGGCGCGGGCGAGACGCTCGGCATCGTCGGCGAATCCGGGTGCGGCAAGTCGGTCACCGCGCTCTCGATCCTCCGTCTCGTCCAGCCGCCGGGCCGCATCGAGCCCGCAAGCCGCATCATGTTCGAGAATCAGGATCTGCTCCAGCTCGACGATGCCGGCATCCGTCGCGTTCGCGGCAACCGCATCGCGATGATCTTCCAGGAGCCGATGACCGCGCTCAATCCGGTCTTCACCGTGGGAGATCAGATCGCCGAGGTCGCCCGCGTGCACGCCAGCGCATCGCGACGCGCGGCGTGGGATCGCGCGGTCGAGATGCTGGCGATGGTCGGCATTCCTGCGCCGGCCGAGCGCGCGAGCCAATACCCGCATCAGCTCTCGGGCGGGATGCGCCAGCGCGTGCTGATCGCGATGGCGCTCATCATGAACCCCGCGCTCGTCATTGCCGACGAGCCGACGACCGCGCTCGACGTCACCATTCAGGCGCAGATCCTCGAGCTTCTCGCGGATCTGCAGCAGCGGCTTGGAACGTCGATCGCGATGATCACGCACGACCTCGGCGTCATTGCCGAGGTCGCGTCGCGCGTGCTCGTGATGTATGGGGGCGAGGTAGTGGAAGAGGCTCGCGTCGAGACGCTGTTCACGGAACCGCACCACCCGTATACCGAAGGGCTGCTGCACGCGATGCCGAGAGTCGGGCGCCGTCAGGAGCGCCTCGCAGTGATTCCGGGCAGTGTTCCGCCGCCCACGGCGTGGCCGACGGGATGCCGCTTTCGCGATCGGTGCGCGTACGCCTGGGACCGATGTGCGCGCGAGCATCCGCCGCTTTACCAGATCGGCGTTGCCCACGTGTCGCGGTGTCACCTGGCCGACGAGCCCGAGCGACGTCGTACCCCTCGCGTGGTGGCTCAGCCGTCGCCGGCGGTCCGGGCTTCCGTCCCGGGCGGCGCATGACCGACGCCGTGCAGGCACCTCACGCCGCTCCCGGCCCCGGCGCCGGCGCTGCGTCGGGCCAGCCGCTGCTCTCGGTATCGCAGCTGACGAAGCACTTCCCGATTCGTCGAGGGCTGTTCGGTCGAGCGGCGGGCGCGGTGCGGGCGGTGGATGGCGTGTCGCTCGAGGTCGCGCGCGGCGAGACGTTAGGCATCGTCGGCGAATCCGGGTGCGGCAAGACGACGCTCGGGCGGTGCATCCTGCGCCTCATCGAGGCGACGTCGGGCCAGATTCACTTCGACGGCATTGACGTCCGCGCGCTGGATCCCGGTGCGATGCGCCGGCTCCGCCGGCGCATGCAGATCATCTTCCAGGACCCGTTGCCGGTTCCACACTCAATTTGAGGTTTTGCTCGATGTCCCGGCTCCGCGCAAGCCGTTG
>DASUGD010000163.1:0-5587 GCA_036274195.1 Gemmatimonadaceae bacterium
CTTCGTCAACTCGCACCCGCGTCCCGACTCGCCCGGCAAGGAAACGGACTGGCCGTCGGGCGGCGCGCCGCAGGACGTCCCGTACGCGACGAAGGGCCACGCGCCGCACCGCCCGCCGGCGTCGCTGCTCGCGCGCCGCACTCCCGAGCGCGCGATCGTCCCCACGCCGCCAGCCGTCGACGGCGGGGCGAAACGGGAGCGGTGAGCGTCGTTAGGCTTGGCTCACGTGCCGCAGACATCCAAAGCTGCTGGGGAAACGGAACCGGCCGGAAACTACTGATCCTGCGGATCGCTCCTGGAATCGCACGCTGTCGTTTCCCAACGAGCCCTCTTGAAGGAGGAACCGCCTCGGGACGCCACTCGTGTCCCGAGGCAGTTTCCAAGGAAATTGCTCGTTGCGCGTTGGGTCTTCTCGGCCTGGATGTATCCGCCAGATCAGCTGTTTCCGGCCGTTTCCGTTTCCCAAGAAGTTTTGGAGGCTTGACCAGCCGCTACCATGGACACAGATCGTGAGATTCATTCTGGCACCTAACGTGATTGCGCTCGTCGTGGCGGCATTGGCCATCAGCGCGGCCGGCGCGCAGACCAACCATCGATAACACGATTCGTGACCCAACCAGGTGAGCGCGGAATCCGGTCGGCGCAGCTCGGGATCCTCATCAATACGCTGCTGGCGATCGCGAAGCTCGTTGCCGGCATCGTCGGCAACGCGTATGCGCTCGTCGCCGACGCTGTCGAGTCCACCGCCGACATCTTCGCGTCGACGATCGTGTGGGGCGGGCTTCGCCTCGCCTCACGCGACCCCGATGACGCCTATCCCTTCGGCTACGGCAAGGCCGAGCCGCTTGCCGCGGCGGTCGTGTCGGTCATGCTGCTCGCGGCGGCCATCGGGATCGCGATCGAGGCGATCTCGGAGATCCGAACGCCGCACCGCACGCCGGCGCCGTGGACGCTCGTCGTGCTCGTGGCCGTGATGGCGACGAAGTGGCTCCTCGCGCGTCGCGTGCGCGCGGTCGGGATCGACATTGGCAGCACCGCCGTCAGGGCGGACGCCTGGCATCACCTGAGCGACGCGGTCACCTCGGCGGCGGCGTTCATCGGCATCTCGATCGCACTCTGGGGCGGCCCGGGTTGGGAGTCCGCCGACGACTGGGCCGCGCTCGCTGCGTCCGGCGTCATCTTCTTCAACGGCGTCAACATGCTGCGTCCAACGCTGCAGGACTTGATGGACCGGATGCCCGGGCCCGACGTCGTCGAGCCGATCCGACGCGCGGCCGAGAGTGTGGAGGGCGTGCGGGCCACCGAGAAGCTCGCGGTCCGGAGGACCGGCATGGCGTACCGCGTGACGATTCACGTCCAGGCCGACCCCAAGCTCCCACTGGACGAGGCCCACGTACTCGGCGGGCGAGTGAAGAGCGCGATCCGCGCGGCGGTGCCGGCCGTTCAGTACGTGCTGGTTCACATGGAGCCGTTCGATGGCGGCGTGCGGCACGAACGGGACGTTCTCATCTAGCGGCGTCGCTGGGTCACCTCAGCGGGACGTGCATCCACGATATCGTGGCACCGAGCGTGGTCCCGTGCGGGCTGAACGCCCGCTGAAACGCGAGGGTCACGTCGAGCCCCGTCAGGTTCATCCACTTGCCGACCTCCTGCGCCGTGATGCCGCCGCCCACGAGGAGCCGCTGGCCCCGACTCCATGTGCGGTCCGTGGTGCCCCACGCGAACGCGAACGACGGCGTGAGAAACGGCACCACCCGCACACGCTGCCCGACGGCGAGCGACAGCGGAACCGTGACGTCGGCCGTCCAGTGCTGCCGCTCGTTGAAGCCCTTCTCCGCCCACCCGACACCAAACTGGAGCGCCGCGGTTCCGGTAGCGTCGTTTTCCGTGAAGAAGGGAACCCGCATGAACGGCCGAGTCGTGACAAGGTTATTGCTCCACCGGAGCTCGGCCATCAGGCGATGGTCGTCGCACGACACGTCGGCGCAGATACCCGAACTGCCCTGCTGGTATCCCACGGTACCGGAGATCAGCGCGCCGCCCTGGATCTGCAGGTTCGTGGTGAGGCCGTACGACGTCAGGCGCTCGGAGTCGGACAGCCCGCGCGACCCGTACTGCAGCCGGAACCCGAACAGCAGCGTGTCATCGCGGGCCGTCGCCATGACCGGCCCGGTCGGCGTGAGGGCGCCTAACGGCGTGCTCGCGATGGCCGCGAGCGTGCGGGTGAGCTCCGTTCTCGACTGAGCGCGAAGCGCCACGAACGGCGCCGTGAGGAACGGCAGCGCCGTCAGTGCGGCGATGGCGGGCGAGCGACCCGGGCGCGTGCGGACTCGAGACGTGGTTCGCATGGCTATTTCTTCTGATCGTGCAGCCAGCGAGAGTACACCTCGCCTTCGACGTGGCTGTCGTAGCGGTAAACGCGCAGGAGCACGCTGTCGCCCGGAACGAAGTCGAGGCGCATGAAGCCGCTCGTCGCCTGGCCAACGTACAGGCTCTGACGCAGCCGGGCGGCGCATTCGCCTTTGCCGATCGAGCCGGCTCCACTTACGAGCGCGTAGGTCGATGTCCGCCCGAGCATGACCTGCAAGCTGTGATCATGGCCGGCGGCGTAGATGAGCGGAGGACGCGTCGCGAGAGCGCTGTTCAGCGAGTCCCGCATGCGCGTGTACGACTTGCCCAACAGATCCTGGCTCGTGTTCGCCCAGCGCCGGAACACCGCGAACGCGCCGCAATAGCCTCCGTGTGGGCCGCCGGTTCTCAACGGGTGGTGCGACGCGACGATAACCGACTGGCCGGGGCGGGTCGTCTTCAGCGAGTCGCGAAGGGCCTGCGTGATCTCCCCGATCGTGTGGGTCGAGCAGCCGTTCTCGGGGTCATCCGAGAGCGAGTCGCGCACGATGTAGTTGTGCAGCCACCACTGTGAGTCGAGGAGGATGAGGCGCACACGTTCCTTGTCCACGACCACAGGCCCGGGGCACCCGTTCTTCGGCAGCATCATCACCGTCGCGCCGGCGTTTTTCGGCCGCCGTGGAATGAGCCGGGATTGGCGCCGGATGATGTACAGTCCGTCGGCGGCGGTCGAGGCACCGAACAAGCCGCCCTGTCCGCCGTCGGACCAATCGTGATTCCCGGGCAGGAAGATTCCCGTGGCGGCACCGGGCACGGCTCGGATCTGCGCGTCCAGACGACGAAGCACGTCCGCGTAGTTCACGGACGTGGAGTCGGCCGTGCCGGAGGGGTAGATGTTGTCGCCAAGGAACAGGATCGTGCCGCGCGATCCGACCCCGGCCGCCTGGACGGCGAGCGAGTCGAGCACGGTTGCTGGCAACCGCGGGTCGGGCTCTCCGGCGTCGCCGATGAGGAAGATGGTCTCGACGACCCCCGTGGGGCTTGGTGTCGCAACGTGTTTGGTTCGGCACCCGACCGATGCACCGAGGGCGACGAGCCCCACGACGAATCGGCCGAAGTGACGCACGCGCGGATGGACAGACGTAGCCCGCCTCGTCACTCGAGTTCTCTTTTCGTTCAGGTTTTGCCATTCCTAGAACAGGCGGGTCTTCACGTAAAGCCGGCGATCCTCACCTTTGCCGTAGGCGAAGGTGATGGCACGGCCTAACGCCTCGACCCACACGCCACCACCGAAACCCTTGTGCCAGCCGCCGTCGCTTTCGCCGGAAGACCAGACCCGGCCAACATCGGCGAAGCCGAAGATACCAGCGTTCCACTTGAGGAACAGGTTGACGGTGCCCACCGGCACCCTGAGCTCGGTCGAGCCATCCGCCGCCGCGTCGCCGCTGAAGCGCTCCCACCTGTACCCGCGCAGCGTGTTGAACCCGCCGATCATTGCGGCATACTGGGCCGGGAACAGCCCCGACGCCATGCTCGCTCCACCGCGAACGGCGAGGTGTACGCGATCCGGAACCAGCGGAACGTACACGCTGCCTTCGGCACGGGTCGTCGTGAACGACTCTGACAGGTCCCACAGCGGGGGATATCCGCCCACATCCGCGTGGAACCGCCAGCCTCGCATGGGCACGGCGTCGGCATCCGTACGATCGAGGTCGAGACTCGCGCGAAGGCCGACATGTCCGAACGCACTCGCGCCGGGTCGCCCCTCCAGCGCGGCGAGCGGAGAGTTGGCAACCAATTCCGGGTCGATCCACGAAACCACCGGCCCGGCTTGCACTCGGCCGGCGAGAGGGCGCACGACGGGCTTCGTCGCCTCGCGGTAAGCCTCCTCCTTGGTCGCCTCCCGGTCCCGCCACCCGAGGTCGAGCACCACGGCGGGCTCGAATGAAAGCACGGTCTGGTCGACGAGCGTCTCGTCGTGGTCGATCGCCGGAGTAGCATTGCCGTAGCCGTAGAACCGGAACGGCTCCAGCTGCGACGCGCGAGCGGAGACCGTGAACGCGACGGGCGAGTTCTCCAACCGGTAGTCCGCGTCGCCCTCGAGCGCTGCCCGGCCGTTGAACGTGCCTAACGATGCCGTGCCTTTGACCTGCCACCGGTGCGGTAGCCGCCGGAAGCCGTACGAGCGCGCGGTACGACTCACGCCGACGATGATGCCCGCGCCCTCCTTCTGGCCGAATGACGGGCCCCAGCCACCGTCGCCGCCCCAATCCGGTCTCCACGGGCTCCACATCCTCATGCCGTGCGACGGGACCGGCTCCTTCCACGGTCGCGTGCTCACGTGCGTGCCGCGCGCCTCGACGAGCTCGTTCTCGCCATCCGAATCGTAGAGATACGTCGCGCCGCCGCCGGCCGAGTCGGCGAGGACATCGTCGTTGTACCCGCCGATCACCCGGACGACTATCTCGTCCGACGCCGCGCCTCGAACCGTCGCGTGGTCGGATCCGCCGAGCATGTAGAGCCTCACCTCTTTCGTCTCGGCGGGGATGAACGTGCGCTCGTAGAACGGCCGCGGCGCTTCCACCGTGCCATCCATGTGCTCCGCCGCTTCGGGAGCGCTCGCGTTCGCGGCCACGTCTTCGTCACCGGCAATGGTGACGGTGACACTTCCGTCCGGATGCCTTACGACTTCGGCGTGGTCGTCATCGTCGCTGCCGTAGATGTCGACGTCGGTCGCGAGCTGCCGGTAGAACGCGAGCGCGACGGCCGGGAGGGAATCCCGCCGGGCCCGGAGCACTGACCGCAGCCGCGCCGGAGCGCTGGTCCGCTCACGCCACTCGGCCGGCAGCTGCGCGATCGCCTGCTCGATCACATCGTCGGTGATCGCCACCTGCACTCGGCGCGCGATCGCGGCGAAGTCGTCGCGCGTCAGGCGCTGGAGGAGCCGGCGATCATGGTAATGCGTGCTGTAGATCAGGCCCTTCAGGTCGTAGGTGGGGCTGAAGGCGACCGTCTTCGGATAGAAGGACCGAACGATGTATCGGTTGAGCCATCCGCGCGCGTCCATGAACGCCCAGTCACGATCGAGCGGAATCGCGCGCCAGCGATATTCTGTCGAGTCACCGAACCGCGCGAAGTCGGAATTATCGGGCGTGCGATCGGAGTCGTTGATCAGGAGGTCGACCAATCGTTGAGCGAGGAAATCCTCCTCGTCGAATCGCTGCGCGCGGTTCGACCG
>DASUGD010000164.1:0-5849 GCA_036274195.1 Gemmatimonadaceae bacterium
TACCCCAGCCATGCCCGGGAACCGCGATGCTGGCGGCGACGTTTCTTCGCCATGAAGTCCTCAGCAACGACAAAGCGTCCAGCCGGTGCGTCGTGGCACCCCGCCTGGCTCGCTCTCGCGGTCACATTCTTCGTCCTGCTCTCAGCCGCCGCCGTCCGCGCGACGCCCGGCGTTCTCTTTCTCCCGCTCGAGCAGGAGTTCCACTGGTTACGCTCGACCGTCTCGCTGGCCGTGTCGGTCAACATCCTGCTCTACGGCCTCGTCGGCCCGTTCGCCGGGGCGCTCATGCAGCGCCTGGGCGTTAGGCGCACGACGGTCATCGCGCTCACGCTCCTGGCCACCGGCGTCTCGCTCGCCACGCTCGTCAGGCAGCCGTGGCAGCTCGTGCTGCTCTGGGGCGTCGTCGTCGGCGCCGGCAGCGGAATGGCAGCGCTGGTTCTCGGGGCCACGATCGTCAACCGCTGGTTCGTCGCGCGGCGCGGCCTGGCGATGGGCATCCTCACAGCGAGCACCGCTACCGGGCAGCTCATTTTCCTTCCGCTGCTCGCATCGGTCATCGAACGACACGGCTGGCGATTCGGCATCTTGATCGTCGCGTCCGCGGCGGCACTCATGATCCCGGTCGTCTTCGCGCTGCTGCGCGAGCGACCGGCAGACCTCGGCATTACGGCGTACGGTGGCGCGGCCGGCGCCGCACCAACGGCCGCCACGGCGAATCCGGCCCGCATCGCCATCCAGGCCCTTGCCGACGGACTCCGGTCGCGCGAGTTCTGGCTGCTCACCCTGACGTTCGTGATCTGCGGAGCGTCCACGAACGGCCTCGTCGGGACGCACCTCATCCCAGCCGCGCACGACCACGGTATTCCCGAGGTTCGCGCGGCGGGGCTGCTCGCGATGATGGGCGTCTTCGACCTCGCGGGCACGACCGCGTCGGGTTGGCTCTCGGACCGATGGGACTCGAGGCGCCTGCTCGCGTGGTACTACGGGCTGCGCGGCCTGTCACTACTCTTCCTGCCATTCGCGCTCGGCGTGCCGGGGACGGCGCTCTTGGTCTTCGCAGTCTTCTACGGGCTGGACTGGATCGCCACCGTGCCGCCGACGGTGAAGCTGGCGACCGATACATTCGGGTCGGCCCGTGCGCCGGTCATGTTCGGCTGGATCGCGGCGGGGCATCAGGTCGGCGCCGCGCTCACCGCGCTCACCGCCGGCTGGGTGCGCACGACGTTAGGCGACTACCAGGTCGCGTTCTGGGCCTCCGGCGGGCTGTGCCTCATCGCGGCACTGTTGGCACTCCAGGTTCGGAGGCCCACCGCCGCCCGTGCGCCGGTGCTTGGCGCTGTCCCCGCGTTGGACTAAGAAGAAAAGACCACTGAGGTCACAGCGGGCACGGAGAACGCCACGAGCAGTTCTCCGTGACCTCGCTGTGACCTCAGTGGTCAATGAACTTTTCCTGAGCCTAACGCCCCCGATCCTGCAGCGCGTAGGCGAGCGAATCCACGCAGTGCGCGGCCAGTTCGCTCGAGTCGTAGGCGTAGCCAGCGACGTCGTCGCTCTTCCACTGCCAGTCCTCCACCCGCGTCGCGTCGGCGCGCAGCACCGTCTCGCGAAGGGGGATCGGATTCGGACCGCCACCCGCCACACCGCGAGCCATCTGCCCTTCCCACTCGATGATCATGAGCCGGCCGGTCGCCACCGTGTCCGGCCGAGTTCGAACCCACGAGAGGGTCAGCGCCACCGGCCCGAGCTGCACCGTGCATCGCCCCGGCACCCGGTGCACCTCGAGCGGCACCTCGGTGTCATCGCGATTCACGGTCGCCGCGCGCTTCGCGACCTCCGATGCCAGTCGATCGAACTCGCGGCCGAGGTGGGTGATCGCGCGATGCGACGCGAGGAAACTGTCGCGCTGCTGCGTGGACCGATCGTCGCCGGCCAGCGGGACCGCCACGACGTCCGTGGCCCGCCGCGTCGCTCCGCCGAGACTCGCAACAGCATCGACGATCCAGTCGGCGCATTCGCCGACGTCGCCGAGCGACCGCGCCGGCGTTTTTCGGAGCCACGCGGGCACATCGGTGCGATCGAGCAGTACCACGCGAACCGATTCCGGACCGCTCGTCGTTAGGCGGCGTTTGACGGCCGCGGCGTCCGCTTTCGTCGTCGGGTCCTTGCCCCACAGATGCTGGTACAGGACGACGACCAGCCGAGCCGACTTGCCAAAGACGGTCGCGCGAGGCGCGTCGAGCAGTTCCGCGGCGGTGCTGGTCCACACGGGACGCTGCGGCGGGATGCTCGGGAGCCGAAGCGTCAACTGTCGCTCGAGCTCGCGGAGCACGCGGGCGTCGTAGTCGGCCGAGGATACGGCGACATCGAACGCAAAACCGGAGGGCTTGCTGATCACCGGTCTATTACCCCTTGCAGAAGGTGAAGCGTCCGCGAGCGAGGTCGTGCGGCAAGACCCCATGCTCACGCGGTCGCCGTCGAAATCGCGAACGTGGATGCGACGCCCTACTTGTTGGGGCGGCTCGGCCGCCCACGACGCCGCGCCGCGGCCATCTTGAGCTGTCGTGCCTCGCTCGGCTTCACGTAGTGACGCTTCCGACGGAGATCCTTCAGAATCCCCGCCTTGAGCACCTTCTTCTTGAATGTCTTGAGCGCCCAGTCAAGGCGATCGCTCTCTTCCAGCGTAACCTCGATCATTGCAGCTCCGAGGTGAAATGACACCGCACCCATTGTGAATGCGGGTAGTACAGGCCCTGGGCAAGCGAACGGCCGGCCCCGGGGCGCGGAAACCCGAGCCGGCCTGCCACGAGCCGCGCGAACGACAAAGGGGCCCCGCGAGAGCGACGCCCCTCTAGTCGACGGAGTTGTGCGCTGTTGCGCGTGTTACCGCCCGAGAAACGTACCCGACTGCACAGGCGTCGTCAACGCGACGTGACGAATCGGGGAATCGGGAATCGGAAACCCGCGGGACGCTCTCTCTCGGCTGGATGAGCGTCCCGGGCGTTCTCGATTCCCTATTCCCGATTCCCTATTCCCGACTACGGCTCGACCGCCTGCGCGATCAGCGTGGGCAGTGCACCAGGCTGCATCCCCGGCGTCACGGACTTGAGCTCGAGCGTCAAGGTGAACTTCGAGAACTTCGCCTTCACCTGAACGGGATACCGGTTCGCGTCGTCCGTGAACCACACCTGCGCCTGACCATCGTCCGAGAAGATGCCGCTCGTCCGAATCGTGGGACGAACCACCGTCGTTGCGAACGTGCCCGCATCGACCTTCACAGTCTCCCGCCGCAGCCCGGTCAACACCACCGGGTTCTTGTCGGGCCGGAAGTAGCGGTCGTCACGCCGTGTTTCACCAACCTGAATGCCCGCCGTTCTCACGGCGTAAATGAACGAGCCGTCGTCGAGCGGATTCGCCACGCTCGCCCGCACGGAATCGCCTTGCTTCTGGTACTGCGCCCGCTCGGGGTAGATCTCGTACACCGTCGTCCGCTTGTAGTGACCCTCGGAGATCTGCTGGCGGTGACGCAGCGAGGCGAGCGTCTCGACGTCGATCCAGCTCTCGTAGCGGTCATGCACGCGGAAGAACGGAATGCCGCCGTCCACTGAGAACACCACGTGATACGCCGGCCGGCCACGAATTATCTCGACACCGTCCACACGCATCCGGGCACTGCCCGCGCTGATGCCGCCCAGGCTCGCCTTGTACGTCAGCTCCTCACCAACCGCGTAGGGAACCACCGCCGCGTTGACTGCCGCCGCAGCCGTACGTACCGCCTGCATGTCGACCGACTGCGCGACGGCTGCCACCGCCGAAACCGTCAGCATGCCTAACGTGGCGCCCACCACGAGTCCCATGCGTCGTCCTTTCATGCTGCGCATTGTCGCACGCCTCCCGCTCCTCAGACCGGCCCCGAGAAGGTCTCGCCTGCGTACGCCCGCCAGAGCCGACCGGATTCCCGTACGCTTCGTCTGAGAATCATGCATAACAGCGAGGTTCATATCTGAAGAATTCATCCAACAAAAAAAATCCCTACCGCAACGAGCCGAGGACCTTCGCCAGCGCCAACCGTTCGGTCGGACCAAGCGACTCGGCAAACGCGGCTTCCACGTCCGCCACTACTCTGGCGCCGGCTTCGGCCTTCTCCTTCCCGAGCTCGGTGAGTTCGGCTCGCCTGCTCCGCCGGTCCGCAGGGTCGTCCACTCGTCGAACCAGCCCGTCGGCCTCGAGGCGATCCACCAAGGTGGTCACGTTCGATGCGACACACTGCTGCTCCTCGGCGAGCAGACGCAGCGGCACCGGTTCTTTGGACTTCGCGATCTGCGACAGCACCTTGTACTTCGCCGCCGACAACCCGACGGACTTCAACGCCTCCTCGAGCCGGGCAAACTGCGCCCTGCCTGCGTCGAGCAGCATGAAGAAGATCGGGTCCCTACGTTCTATTTCTTTCATATGTGTACTTTACACCTCCTTTTGTTCCGGCGCAAGCCCTGACCTCTCGTTCACCACCAGCCGAAACACGTCGGGTCTCGAGTAGTGGCCCACGACGTCCAGATCGAACTTGCCGCGGACCGTATCGGCGAGATCGACGTCGGCGGTGAGGATCGACTCCTCGTCGTACACGGGACCGGCGATGATCTCGCCAAGCGGGTTCACGATGCAGCTGCCACCGCGCGTGACGATCGCGTCCGCGGAGCTCGGGATGTCACCGGGATAGTCGGGTGGGTAGTCGCCCCGCCGAGCGAACTGGTTACAGCTCAGCACGAAGCACCGCCCCTCGAGCGCGACGTGACGCATGCTGGCCAGCCAGCCATCACGGCTGTCGGCGGTTGGCGCGAGGTACAGCTGCACGCCCTTCGCGTACAGCGAAGTCCGGTAAAGCGGCATGTAGTTCTCCCAGCAGATTGCCGCGCCGAGCTTCCCGATCGCCGTGTCGAATACCGGCATCGTGCTCCCGTCGCCCTGACCCCAGATCAACCGTTCGCTGGCCGTGGGAACGAGCTTCCGGTGCTTGCCGAGGTACTGCCCGTCGGGCGCGAAGAACAGGACGGAGCAGTAGAGCGTTCCGCCGTCACGCTCGATGACACCGATGACGAGGTAGACCTCCGCTTCGCGAGCGATGGCGGCGATCTCGTCGCAGGCTTCACCAGGCACATCGACGCTGGACTCCCAATACCGCCGATACCAGTCGCGGCCGGCAGAGGTTCGCTCCCCGACCACGGCACCGAACGTCATCCCGCGAGGGTAGGCGCTCACGAACGCCTCGGGGAAGACGACCAGCTTGGCGTCGCGTCGACTCGCCTCGAGCGCGAGCGTGCGCACTTTCGCGAGCGTGCATACGCGATCGAATGCGACCGGCGCCGCCTGCACGACCGCGACGCGCCCTTTGAATTGTGGCGTCACCTATATCTCGGATGAGTGTGGGCGTGAGGATGGCCAGGCAATGCTGCCGTTGCCAGACTGTTCTCGGTTGGCTTGCGATAACATCTGTTTGCCATACCTTGCTGATCCCGAACAAATGCCGAATTACGGCGCGTGGAACTACTCGAAAGACGGAGGGATCATGTCGAGCTTCAAGCCACCAGCCGGGTATCACACGGTCACGCCTTCCCTCGTTGTGCGCGACGCCAACGCGGCCATCGATTTCTACCAGCGCGCTTTTGGCGCGAGCGAAGTGAGTCGCATGGCGGGCCCCGACGGGAAGATCATGCATGCGGAGATTCGCATCGGCGATTCGCTGGTCATGCTGGGTGAGGAGAACGAGGCGTGGGGCGCGAAGTCGCCGTTCCTGACCAACGGGAATCCGGGGTCGCTCCACATCTACGTCGATGATGTCGACGCCTCGTTCCGTC
>DASUGD010000165.1:0-6309 GCA_036274195.1 Gemmatimonadaceae bacterium
GTCATTCCAACGCCCCCGGGGCGTTGGAATGACACGTTAGGACTCTGACCCCTCACGGGGCGAACTATTTCGTCGGAAGAATCGTGGCGAGGCCGCGGTCGAACTCGGCGGTCGTGATCGGACCGGGATGGGTGGCCTGAATCACCCCTGACGCGTCGACGAAGACCATCGTCGGCAGCCCAATGAGTCGAAAGCTCCGCCGCGCCCGCCCGTGCGTGTCGAGGGCCACCGCGAAGTCCGCACCGAATTCCTTCACGAAGTCCTCGACCGCCTTGTTGCTCAGCTCCTGGTCCCGCTGATTCACGGCGAGGACCACCAGGCCCGACTCGCGGTGTTTCTTCTGTGCAGCGACCAGCTCCGGAAACTCCTCGCGGCACGGCGGACACCAGGTTCCCCAGAACGTAACGACCACCGGATGCCCCTTGAGCGACGACAGCTTGACGTGTCCGCCGCCGAGCGTGGGGAGATCGATGTCCGGCGCGGGCTCCCCACGGGTCGGCTTCTGCGCTGAACCGTTAGGCACCCACAGCAGGAACCCGGCGAGCAGGACGACATATCGTGCCAGTCCCCTCACGTGACTGCGTTGCAGCGCGGTCATGTGGCCTCTCAGAAACGCCAGGCGTAGCTGGCGAACACCAGGTATTTGGCGAACCCGCCGCCATTCAGCCCGCCTGTGGTCTGCTCGAGCTCACTCTTTTCACGGTTCGCCCACACACGAACCGGCACGCTCAACGTGAACGTACCCCTGCCCTGGCCAACCGACAGGCCCGGGTCGGCGTAGATGATTTGGGACGACGTTTTTGCCGTCGTCGCATCGCCGCCGCCAACCAAGTCGTGCACGGGAATGCCGTCGAGGCGACCGCCGAGGCTCAGCGACAGCCCCCAGTCCTGTTGCACGTCATACGTCGCGCCAAGCCGTGCCGAGTAGACGTCCGGTACGGACCAGGGCACACCCCGAAACGTGACGTCACTCTCAGCCTTGGGGCTTATCATGTAAAACCCGGTCGCGTACGCGTTCGATCGCTCGGTAATCTGGTGGAACGCCTGGGTCCCCAGCAGGATGCCCCAACCCCCGTCGCCCGGCTGGACCCGCTGATCCGCAACGGCGCCGTCGGACTTCAGCGTGTGGCTACCGGTCGGTGCCTTGAAGCCGAGACCGAAGCCAATGTTGGCGCGTTGGTGGGTGCGCGGCGTGAGTAGCCAGCCCTCTCCCATGAGGCTCACGTCGCCGATCCCCGACGCGTCCTGTTGCACCGGCGCCCCGTTCGTGCCCGTATGGGTTACCAATTGCCCGGTGGAGAATGGGACGGCGAGTCGCAGGCGGAACTGGTCGTTGAAGGCGTAGCCCACGTCGGCGACGAACGTGTGAATCTTGAATTCGGGAGGCTGCCCGCCCGGTCCCTTGTCTGGCGACGACTCCGACCCGACGAAGAACTCGTCGGCCGAGAGGTGTCGATAGGAGAGCCCCACCTGCCACTGACCGCCGGACTGCGCATACGCCTGCCCGATGCCGCCGAGGTTCACGGGGGTGGTGAAGCGAATGGGCTCGCAACCCTGACTGGCCGCGCGAGCCGGCGCGAGACCGACACCAGCGGTGATGGTGAGCGCGAGTGCGACTCGTTGACGCGACTTGGAGTTCATAACGTCTCCGGCCTCCGCTGGTCAGTGCCTCAAATGCCTACACGCTATCCATGACACGGAATCGTTCCGGTTACTGCGACATTCGCGGCTACATCTTGGCGCAGCCCGCTTCCTGGGCGAGCAGCGTGGCGAAGATGCCGGTGGGCATGAGCGTGGCGGTCGGGACGAGGTTCTGTCGCAGCTCCTCGTAGACCGCGCTCTCCTGCTGCTTCGTCTTTTCGGCGATCTGCGAGGCGTACGCTCGCGTCGCCTTATCGCATCCCAGGAAGATCACGCCGCGACTCGTCAGCGCCGCAATGCCGGCGGCCCCCTCGACACCCGCCGCCGGCTTCCCGCCCTTATCGAGCCTGTTGTAGAAGACGTTGCGCTTCGCCGGCTTCCTCGTGCTCGGATCCGTCGTCTTGGTGTCGGCGCCAAAATCGTACTTCGCCCACATGGCGTCGTTGAAGAGCATGGGCACCGCCGAATGCCGCAGCACAACCACGATGCTCGATTCCGAGTCGCCGGTCTCGAAGACGGCCTTCACCCAGTCGAAGTACGCGGCCGCGTTGTACAGAGCGTCTCCGTCGTTGATCTGCGGCGAGTCGAAGACGACTTTGTGTTTCGCGGTGATCCGGTCCATCCAGGACGTGTCCCACTTGATCTCCGACTGCTCCGGCATCGACCCGTGTTTGGCGGCGGATGGCGGGGCCTCCGGTACCGGTGCCTGGCTCGACGCGCTCGCAGCAGTAGCTGCGGCGGGGGAGCAGACGATTGCGGCGAGCGCCGCGGTGCCGGCCGCGAGCTCGCCGATGAACTGACGGCGCGGGGTGGCGGAGTCGTGCTCGGACGGTCGGCTCATGAGTCGGGGCGTTGAGGTGAGCTACCTATGACACGAAATCGGAGCACGGCCTGCGACATGCCATGAGCACGCGGGACGACGGCGCCTTCGCCGTCAGGGACCGCCGGACTTCGCGGCTCGCTGCTTCGCGTACTCCGTCCGGAACTCACCCTCCTTCTGTGAGACGAACGCGGCGCAGCCTTTCTCGTCGATGAACGGATTGGCGGCTCCGGATTTCAAGCCGGCGTACTTCTTCTCGAGCCCGAAGTACGAGCCGTGCGCGCCGAGAAAGAGCTCGCACGGGAGCGCCTTCAGTACCCGAAACATGCGCTCGTAGTCCTGCGCGATCGTGGGGTAGCCGGGATTGTCGACGAGCCGATAGCCTGGATTGACGTTGGGGCTCCCAATGATCACGGCGTGGTACGTCTTGTCGCCATCCCGCACCGAGAGCGTCCACGTCGTGCACCCCTTCGTGTGGCCCGGCGTGAGATGCGCCTCGAGCACGACGCCACCCAGTGTGACCTTGTCGCCATCGTGCAGCACGCGGTCTACGCGCGCGGGGGGATAGAGCATGGCGGGGTCGTTCCCGTACTGAAAGTCCGCCTTGCCGCCCGACTCGACCACCGGAACGTCGCCGTCCATGACCATGTACTTCGCACCCGTGAGCTTCTTCACGAGAGCGCTGCCGCCGTCGTGGTCCCAGTGCGCGTGACTGATCAGGAGGATCTTGACGTCACTGAACTTGAAGCCGAGCTGCTCGATGCTCGTGCGGAGCATCGGCACGTTGGCTTCGAGGTCGCTGTTGATGAGGATGTGGCCCCGGGGCGTGGTGATGAGATAGCTCGCCAGCGCTTTGCTGCCGACGTAGTAGAGGTTCCCGGCGATGCGGAATGGTGGGAACGGCTCCGTCCACTCGGGCGGCGTCTGTGCGGGGGAGGTGATGCTCATACCCGCGAGGAACGCGAAAGCGATGCTTATCGAAGAGCGGAGGCGCATCGCGGAGACGAAAAAAGGGACGAGGAAGATGCAGAGGGAAACGGGAGACGGGAAACGGTTGAACGGCGGCTGGTGGCTGGCTGTTCGTGCCGGCTGCTGGCCGACGCTGGCTGACAAAACCCTCGGGATGCTGCTTCGGTGAGAAGAGCCTCCCGAGGGTTCTACGTCTCGGACACCTGTGCTTAAGGCGTCGGGCCTCGTTGCCAGGCATCGAGCACGTCCGGCGCCTCGCTCGTCGTCAGCCGAACCGCCCCCGTGCCGTCCGCGTTCATCACGTACACCTCGTCGTCGCCGTCGCGATCGCTCGTGAACGCGATGCGCAGGCCATCGGGCGACCAGGTGGGAGACCGGTCGTTCGACGGGCTCTCCGTCAGTCGCGTGACGTTCCCGCCGTCGGCGTCCATCACGTAGATGTCCGTGTCGGCGGTGCTCGCCCCGTAGAACGCGATCTTCGAGCCGTCGGGCGACCAGGCGATCTTCCCGCCCTCGGCCAGCCGGTTCGTCGTTAGGCGCACCGGGTTGCTGCCGTCAGCCCGCATCACGTAGATCTCGGCGGCGCCGTTGTCCCGCGTCGAGAGAAACGCGATCTTCGACCCGTCCGGCGACCAGGCACCACCGATGTTTTCTCCCGGACCCTGCGTGAGCTGCACGACGTTCGACCCGTCCGGGTTCATGACGAAGAGGTTGAACAACCCGTCGCGGAGGGAGGTGAACAGGATGCGCGACCCATCGGGGGACCAGCGCGGGAACCCGTCGGCGAACGTGTTCTGCGTGAGCTGTCGGAGGCCGGTGCCGTCGGAGCCCATCGTGTAAATCTCGTAGTCGCCGTCCCGCCTCGACATGAACGCGAGCCTGAATCCGTCGGGAGACCAGTCGGCGCTCTGATCGACCGCGGGGTCCGTCGTCAACCGCCGGGCGTTCAGTCCGTCGGCGTCCATGACGTAGATGTCCACGTTGCCGCCGCGCGCCGACGTCATGAGCATCGGAACCCGCTTGAATCGGGCCGGGGTATCGGGCGAAACGCCGTCGTCCCCGCCGCACGAGAGGGCTGACACCAAACCGGCAAGCAGGAGACTTCGTGAAGGCGCGCTCACCGGATGCACGATACGGACTGCCGAGCCCCCGTCAAGCCGCAGCGTCCGAGCTGACCCCGGTAGAGGACTCGAGAGTCACGCCTGATACATCGTCGACCCGCCGACGACGGTGCGCACGATCTGGATGTCCTTGATCCTGTCACTCGCCACCGCATGCGGGTCGTCGGCGAGCACGACGAAGTCGGCGAGCTTGCCAGCCGTGATGGAGCCTTTGATCGACTCCTCGTGCGATGCGTACGCACCGTTGAGTGTGTTGATCCGAATGGCCTCATCGACGCTCACGCGCTGATTCGCGCCCCATGTCGTCCCGTCCCAACCCGTGCGCGTCACCATGCCCTGGATCCCCATGAGCGGCGCGAACGGGCCGGGGGGGAAGTCCGAGCCCCCAGCCGCGCGAATGCCCGCATCGAGCATCGTGCGGAACGCCAGCGCCCGCTTCATCAGGTCCTGACCGTAGAACGGGAACTTGTCGGTGTTGTAGTACGTGTACGACGTGAACATCGCGGGCACCGCGCCTAACGCCTTCATGCGGCGCACCAGGTTGTCGTCGATGAGCGTGCAGTGCGTGATCTTGGGCCGCGCGTCGGCTCGCGGCGTGGCCTTCTGTGCGCGCTCGAGCGCGGTGAGATACATGTCGATCGCGACGTCGCCGTTCGCGTGGCAGTTGACCTGAATCCCTGCGCGATGCACGCGCTCGACCCACGCATCCAGATCGTCCTGCGTCGTGGTGACGTTGCCCTTGTACGGCGGCTGCCTGTTGGGGTACGGGACGCTCAACGCCATCGTGCGCTCGGAGAACGACCCGTCGACGGTGTGCTCCGACGTCGCGCCGAACCTGATCCACTCGTCGCCGAACCCGCTCCGGATTCCGTTCGAGATCATCGCGTCCAGCATTCGGGCGCTCGGCTCGTAGCTCACGCGGTGGCGGAGCTCCCCGCGGGCGCGGACATCCTGGATCGCAGCCAGGTCACCTCCTTCGTGATGGACACTCGTCAGGCCATACCGGGCGAACTGCTTCGAGATGTGCGCCATGCCGTCGCGCTCGCGCTGTTCGCGCTGCTGCGGCGTGAAGGACGGGCGCAGCCCCACACGGTCGAACGCGTCGCGCGCGAGATCGGTCACGCGGCCGGTCAGGTCACCATGCTCGTCGCGGTCGAACGTCCCGCCGGGTGGATTCGGCGTCTCCCTCGTGACCTTCGCCATCTCGAGCGCCCTGGTGTTGTAGAACGCCGTGTGCCCGCCACGGTGCTCGACGACCACCGGGTGTTCGGTGGACACCTTGTCGAGGTCATGGCGGTTGAGCGGGCGCTTGTCCTGGAGCTTCGTGTCGTCGTGGAAGTAGCCCTCGACCCATGTGTCAGGCGGTACCTGCTGCGCCTTCGCCCGAAGCTTCTCGATGATGCTCGCGATCGTGACGAATTCGACCTCGAACGGATTGCCGACGAGCACCTCGTAGAGCAGCGTCGTCCCGTCCGGATGATTGTGGCAATCCGCGAAGCCTGGCACGATGGCCATCTGCCTTGCGTCGAACGTCTGCGTACGCCTGCCGACCAGACCCTTGATCGCTGCCGTAGTGCCCACGGCGACGAATCGCCCACCACTGACGGCGAAGGCCTGGGCTTGTGGCATTGCGCCGTCCATGGTGTAGACCTTCGCGTTGAACACGACGAGGTCGGGGTCGACGCCCGGCTGGCTCTGGGCGGCAAGCCCGGGGAATACTCCGCCAGAATCCCCGAGCCAGGGCCGCGTGAGGATCCC
>DASUGD010000166.1:0-17826 GCA_036274195.1 Gemmatimonadaceae bacterium
TTCCGCTCCACATCTGCGCGATCTGCTCCGCCGTGTAGCCGCGCCGCACGAGCTCCAGCGTCACGTTGAACGTCTCGCTCGCCTGACTCCACCCATCGACGCCACCACCGCCGTCGAAGTCGGAGCTAATGCCGACGTGGTCCACACCGATCAGCTTCACGGCATAGTCGATGTGATCCACGAAGTCCTTCACCGTGGCGCGCGGCGGCGACCGCTTCAGGTAGCCCGCGAACGCCACGAGCTGCACCACGCCACCGTTCTTCGCGAGCGCCAGGAGCTGCTCGTCGTCGAGGTTGCGGCTGACGTCGCACAGCGCCCGAACGGCCGAGTGCGACGCGATGATCGGCGCCTTCGTGAGCGCCAGCGTCTGCATCATCGACTCCTTCGACGGGTGCGAGATGTCGATCATGATCCCGACCCGATTCAGCTCGGCCACCGCCTCCCTGCCTAACGGCGACAACCCGTGGTACAGCCACACGCCGTCGCGCTCCCCGGTGTTCGAGTCCGACATCTGGCTGTGGCCATTGTGCGCGAGCGACATGTAACGCGCACCTCGATCGTAGAACTTCCGGATGCGCGTGATGTCCGTACCGATCCCGTATGCGTTCTCGACCCCCATGAGCGCTACCTTCTTGCCCTTCGCGGCGATCTTCTCGACGTCGTCGGCACGGTAGGCGATCTCGATCTTGTCGGGCGCGAGCTGCTCGGCGAGACGATGCACCGCGGCGAACTTTTCCATGTCCGCGTCGTAAGCCCGCTGGTAGCCCTCGGGTGTGAGCGGCCCCTGACCGACGAAGATGCTGAAGAACACGGCGTCGAGGCCGCCCTCGAACATCTTGGGCAGGTTGACCTGCGTGTCCAGCCGGTCGGTGTAATTCGGATGCCCGGTGGTGAAGTTGCGAGGGTCGATGTCGACGTGGGTGTCGAGCGCGATCACGCGATCGTGGATCGCGCGCGCCCTGGCCACGAGCGCCGAGTCCGACGCCTGCTGCGCGCCGGCAATTCCGGTGAATGACACCAGCACGGCTGCCGAGAGGAGCAGCCGCAGATTTCCCTTCCGCATGCCGACCTCGTGGAGGACGGTGAGTGGCCCGTTGTGCGTTGTGGCGTGCCCCGCCTGCCTACCCTGCCTAACGTACCGGCTCGGCCGTCGTGGCGTCGGACACCGCCGGGCAGTTCGGCCCGTGCTCGGCACAGTACCAGCCGTGCCGGTCGTGATAGACCTCGTGCACCTGGCGACTCTCTCCGTAGCGCACGCGATACAGCGCCTTGACGCGCGTGTCGCGGCCGATGGCCAGGCGAGGATCGATCGCCTCGACGTGACGAGTCTCCGGAAACATCTCGAGTTGCACGTATCGGTCGGCCAACACGCGTCACCAAAGGCAGCGGGAGACGTCGCGCGTCGTGCGGAGCGCGACAGTGTGGGATCGAGGCAAGGTAGGGTCGAGGCGCCAATCGCTCAAGTTGGCAGGTCACGGCACCGTCCGTTCACCCTCTCGCAGACTCTCGTGCGCCTGTATCTTGACGTGCCGAGCTGCGGTGCGCCGACGGTCTCGTACCGGAGAGCCTCCTTTCCTGTCCCACGCCCACTCTCGATGACCGCCCCCGACGATGTCCTCAGCTGGACCGACGTCGTGATTCGTCTGCTGGCGGCGACCGGCATTGGCGGAGCGATAGGTCTGAATCGCGAGCTTACGCGGAAGCCGGCCGGCCTGCGCACGCACGCCCTCGTCGCACTCGGCGCCGCACTCGCGACGGTGTCCGCCCTGCAGCTCGGCGACCCGGCGGCGCCGCACACCGATGCGGCAGCGCGCGTCATTCAGGGGATCGTCGCCGGCATCGGCTTCATTGGGGGCGGCGTCATTCTCCACACGGAAAACCGAAACGTGATGGGTCTGACGACGGCGGCGACGATTTGGGTTGCGGCCGCTCTCGGGATCTCCTGCGCCGTGGGTCAGTGGCGCGTTGCCGGATCCGCCGTGTTGCTTGCGCTCGTGGTGCTGATAATCGGGCGCCAACTCGAGGGAGCGCTGCACCGGATCAAAGGTGACGAACCCGGGAACACGGAGCCGGGAACAGCGAGCCGGGAACGGGGAACCGGGAACCGTGGCCCTCTATCGGGATGATCGCGATCCCTGACCTGCCCGCTTCGCGGGCGCCCGCGCTCGGGATGACGCCAGCAGCCTACGTTGGCCTTACCGGCCGGTCATCCGGCGGCGCGAAATGAGAGAGGAACGTCCGCTCCTGCGGCGTTAGGCTCTCGACGCCTTTCTCGCTGATCTTGTCGAGAATCCGGTCCACCTCGGCCCGGTTGACCTCGTGAATCGACTTCGTGTCGATCCGCTGCCAGTTACCGATCTCGACCTTCTTCGCCGGCTTCTCGATCTTCGCCTTCCACGCCCGCGCCGGCGAGCGACGCTCCATCCACATGAGATACAGCCACGCGCCGAGGTAGCCGCCGAGGTGCGCGAAATGCGCGACGCCGCCCCCGCCGCCAACGAACCCACCCCACAGCGCAAACACCGTCGTGATCACGACCAGCAGCCACGCCTCGATCGGCAAGATACCCCAGATGTAGATACGCTCCCGAGGCCAGTACTTCGCGAACGCCAGCTGAACGCCGAACACCGCACCCGACGCCCCGATGATGTAGCCGCCCTGGTTGAACACGATCGACAGGATCGCGCCCATGATACCGGCCGCGAAATACAGTCGGATGAAGTTATTGCTGCCCAGGCGCTCCTCCACACGCGGGCCGAAGAAGTACAGCACCAGCATGTTGAAGAGGATATGCGTCACCGATGTCGGGCTGTGCGCGAACATGTAGGTCACGAACGACCATGGTCGCACCAGCGCCAGCGACGGAATGAACGCGAGGAACGTCGTCGTGCTCGGCAGCGTGAGCTGCACGAAGAACACGGCGACGTTCGCGAGGAGGATTCGCTTTACCCAGGGCGTCATGCGAGAAAATTAGCCCTGGGTAGGGATTCGTAGAACAGCCTTAGCTCGCCCGGGTTCCGCCTGTGACCTGCTTCACCGCGGTCCCCGCAGGAAGCGGCTTGTTCGGATCCTCCACCTGATTCACGATCGCGAGCTCTGCGAGCGGGACCGTCGACGGGTTGCGCTGCGTAAACTCGGCAAGCGTCATCTGCTGTGAGAGCGTCACCACGTTCAGCTTCCTGGGCTGTACGTTGAGCACCCGCGAGTCGGTAACGGGGGCGAAGCTTCCGAGCGATTGACGGAACGCGGCGTCGTAGGCGCCGTAACGCTGCGCCGGCGCGTATCCGATCACCTGGTACGTTGCGCCATTGTAGGTGAAGAACGCGGCGAGACCCTGGATGACGCCCTGCTCGGTCTGCGCCTGGAATTGGCTGGCGACCGCGGGCACGCCATTCACGGTCTGCTGCGATGCCTGTCCCGCCTGAATTCCCTGCTGAGAGAGAAAAGCTCTCGCGGCGGCTTCCGGCGAGCTCCCCTGCGCGAGGGTCAGCTGAATGACGGCGTCCTGCTGCGGGCTCACCGCTATCACGGCCTGCGACAGGTTCTGGCCCTGCCAGCCGCTCGGCATCGAGATCTGGAAGCGGAGGTCGGGATGGTAGAAGGTGTTGCCCTGAAAGAACCCGTTGCGCGGGTCGGCGCCATAGACGAGGCCATTGATCCGCTGCAGGTACTGCGACGCGTTCACCTTGGCATTTGCGAGCTGGTTCGGCTGGAGCTGCGCGAGCTTCTGGTCGATCGCCTGAATTCGCTCGGCCTCGCCCGGGTGCGTCTGCAGCCAGTTAGGCAGTGGACTCTGGTTGCTCGACTCCGCGAGCCGCTGTAGCGAGCGGAAGACATCGTCCATGTAGCGGACGTCGTAGCCCTGGTTGAGCGCATACCGGAACCCGAGGTCGTCGGCCTGGCGCTCGTCGTCGCGGGTGTACTTGAGGAAGAGAAGTCCCAACCCCTGGGACGCGACACCGCCAAGCTGCGCGACGGTCGGCGAGAGTATCGCGCCAATTCCCAGCGCGAGCTGAGCGAGCTGCTGCTGGCTCATTTGATGGACCGAATGACGGGCGGTGACGTGCCCGATCTCGTGTCCCAGCACCGATGCCAGCTCGGCCTCGTTGTTCATGAGGTCGAGGAGGCCGCGCGTGACGAAGATGTAGCCGCCTGGAAGGGCGAATGCGTTGGGGCTCGGGTCGTCGACGGCGCGGAAGGTCCAGGGAAGGTTCGGCCGTTCCGACTTGGCCGCGATCGCGGCCCCGACGGACTGCACGTAGTTCTGCAGCGCCTGGTCTTTGACGAGCCCCACCTCCTGTGCCACCTGCTGCGCGCCCTGCTGTCCCATCTGGATTTCCTGCTGCTCTGAGACGAGCGCGAGCTCGGGTTTACCGGTGACGGGATTGGTCGCGCATGCGGCGACCACAGGCAACAGGAAAGTCCAACGGGCTATCGATCGGTTGATCTTGCTGACGGAACTCATGAGGGCGCTCCAGGTTCGGTGTCGTGTCTGAAGGCGTCCTATTTCAACTGTTGTGCTAGAACGGCCCAAATGGGGGATGAGGGATGGGGGATGAGGGATGAGGGGATCCGCTCTTAACCCTCATCCCTCATCCCCCATCCCCCATCCCTCTACTGGTATTGGATGTAAACCGGCTTCGGGATGAGCTTTAGCACCTGCTCGGGGGTCAGGAGCGGGCCGCCTTTCTTCGTGTCGTTGTGGTAGAACAGCTTGAATCCCGTGTACTGCACCGGATGCAGGTACACGTAGTCATGATACGAGTCGAGCTTCATCCACTGAGGTCCCCAGCCGTCCATGTTGATCACGATCTGAACCTTCGGATCGAGCCGGATGTTCTTCGTGTTCGTCAACATGGGCCGAGTGAAGCGGTGCACGACCAATACCTTGGGCGGAATCTTCTCGGACGTTACCAGGTCGGCGAGGAAGCTCGAGGCGTAGTTCACGTCGGCCGCGTCGAACGTGCCGATCTTCGTGCCCGGCTTAGCGCCTGTCTTCATTGAAAACTCGGGATCGATTCCGAGATGCACGTCCGGCCGCTTGAGGAACTTCGCGAGGCGCGGAAGCTCCTGCTGCAGCGTGCTGTGACCGACCTGCACGTCCAGGAAGAGGATCGCGTTCTTCCGCTGCGCCCAGGAATACACGCGCTCGATGAGCGAATCGCTCATCCGGGCGCGCCACATGCCGTCCTTCCCGGCGCTTCCCTGCGCGACGACGGCAATGAGGTGAAGGGCAGGCTGCACGGGCGTGGCTGGATCGGCCTTTCGCCACCGTTCGACCTCGCCGTCGAGCTTGGCGAGCATCTGGTCCGGTGGTAGCTCGCCCAGGATCCCCATCTTCTTCACCAGCGGGTTGCCGTAATAGGCCACGATGCGCTTTGCTGGCACTATGGCGCCGGGGAGTGGCTCCGGGCCCTTGACCGGCCAGAGGCTCGCCGCTTCCGCGCTGTCCACCACGAAGCCGTTGCGCCCGCCGGTCCAGGTCTTTTTCGCGGGCTTGGCCGCCGTATCGGACGACTTCTTGGTGGTCGTGGTTTGTGCCTTCTTCGTCGCGGCAGGCTTCTTCGACGCCGTACCTAACGATTCGGCCTTGGGCGCGGCCTGCGACTTGGCGGGAGGCGGTGAGCTCTGGGCGAGGACGGGCGTCGCAACGATCGCGGACGCGAGGACACAGTGAAACACACGGATCGACAGCTGCACTGCACTTGCTCGACGTGAGAGGAGGAATTCGCGTAGCGCGACGCGGAGGCATGACCCGGCTGACATCATAGCCGGGCGATGCCCGATGACGAATACCCCTCGACTTCGGGCACGAGCCCGATCGGGGGTCGGAGCCGCCGTCATCGGGCTCCGACCCCGAATTCCTCTATCGGTAGAACCGGAACGTGCCGCTCGCTTCCCCGTCGCAGCTATCCTGGATGGCGATCGTGCCGACGGCCTTGCTTCCGTCCTTCTCGGCCGTTCCCTTGCCCATCACGGTCCCTGTGCAATTGCGGCCCTTGTCCTGATACTTCGCGTCGAACGTCACGGAGTCACCGACGGTTTTCCCGGTCGCGTCGGCGGTGACGGGCGAGGGCGATGTGAAGTCGAACGTGGCAGAGAAGCCGCCCTTGCCCGTCGGCGTGGTTTTCGCCGTGCCGGTGTAGGAGGCTTCGTTCACCACGAACTCGACCTTGTAGTCGCCCTTGAGCTCGGCCACGATTGCCCGAGTGGCCGCGGCCGTAGTGGCGACGACTGCGGCTCCGGCGACAAGGCGGGTGAGTACACGAAACGCCATGGCTGATTCCAGGTTGAGGGAGTCGGGAATTCGACATCATATGGTACCACCTCGGTTTCCGACTCTCCAGCACCGCCTGTCGCATCGCCTTCCTCGTAAACCATGCGAGTAGGACGCGTCTTCTCCATCACGCTCGCTATCGCGCTCGTGGGCGCCATCATCGGCGGCGTCGTCGGCGGCCTGCTGTTCGCGGCGTGGAGGAGCCTCCACTGGATCTCCCTTTGGGATGGCGAGGGTCGCGCGAGGGTGATTGCCGTCGGTGCCGCCGGCGGCGCCGCGCTCGGCGCGCTCCTCGCCCCGCTCACGGCATGGGTGTTCCTGCGACGTGTTCCGCTTGGGAAGGCGTTACTGCAAACCACGGTGGGCACGACGGTTGGCGCAGCGATTGGGCTGGCCCTCGATAGTGCGGGCTTCACGCAGAGGTTCTTCGTCCCCGCCAGCCTCGTTGGCGCGATCGTGGGGTTCCTGGCAGCCGCAACCCGATTGAGATTCGCCCCACGAACCCCGGGACGTACGGCGGGTATGCAATCGTCACGGCCCGGCTCGCAACCCTAGCGACCCGGCTCCGGTGATCGCGAGCCGTGGCGAGCGAGTGACCGAGGGGTCGGTCGGAGGGTTGTGGCAGTCCACGAATTGCGTTTATACGACGCCGCCGCGGTCGCGAGTGGCGATCGATCCCGTCATCCCCCGGAGCCATGACTTCGCCCTCGAGCTCGTCGCCCGACGAATCCCTGCACATCACGAAACGCCGGCTGCTGGACGTCGGACTCGCCACTCTGCTCGAGCGCGGCTACAACGCGACGGGCATCCAGGACCTGCTCGTCGCCACCAGCGTTCCGAAGGGATCGTTCTATCACCACTTCGTGAGCAAGGAAGACTTCGCTCTTCAGGTGATCGACCGTTACCTGGTGGAGGTTCACTCGCTGCTCGAGCAGTCGCTCGGGGACCTGGATCGCGCTCCGCTCGAACGCGTCCGGTCATTCTTCGAGCGGTTGATGGCGCTCTATGCCAGCCAGGGGTACCTCGGCTCGCTCATCGGGCTGCTCGGCCAGGAGCTGGCGGTGAACACGGCGTTTCGGCGGCGGATGGAGGGTGCGTTCGATGCCATCGCGCGTCGTGTGGCGGAGCCGCTCGACGAGGCGCGTCGACGAGGTGACCTGCCGGCGGAATTGGATCCGATCCAGGCAGCGAATCTGATGATCGATTGCTGGGAGGGTGCTGCGGCCCGGTCTCGGCTTCTGCGAAGCCCTGTGCCGCTCGAGGCAGCGATCGAGGTGTCGTTCAGGACGGTGCTTGCGTAGGCGGCAGGCGACTGGCGACTGGCGACTGGCGACTGGCGACTGGCGACGGCCGGGGACGGCGGACGGGCGACGGGTGACGCCTAACGACGCAGGGCCTCCATGAGGCGCTTCGCGCGGGCGGCCGTTGGGCCGGGGGAGTGCGGAGCGGTTCCACCTACTACAGGCTCGACGTTCAGTGAGACGAACGTCGGGCCCTTTGCATCGAGCGCCGTGCGTGCGCTATCTGCCCACGACGTCGCGTCGCTGAACCCGTATACCGAGTCGAACCCGCACGCGCGCGCAATGCCGCAGAAGTCGGCACTGGCGGTCGGCTGCTGGCCCGTCACCTCGTACACGCCATTGTCGAACACGATTACCACGAGGTTCGGCACATTCGCGGCGACGATGGAAGCGAGCGAGCCCAGGTTCATGAGCAGTGACCCGTCGCCGCTGCACACGATCACCCGCTTGCCTGGCTGCGCGAGCGCCAGCCCAAGGCCGATCGATGTGCCGTGCCCCATCGCCGACGGCACGAGAATGAAGTCGAGGGCGTTAGGCTCGCCGAGCGTCATCCACTCACGCGCGGAGCCCATCGTCGTGATGATGACCTCGTCGTCGCGCCGGATGCGCCATAGCGTCTCGAGCGCGCTTCTGAGCTGAATCCGCGATGCGGTCGCCGATGTCGTTGCCATTGTCGGTGAAGTTCCGGTCACTCGCCAATGAGGGCCGCACCGGGTTTCCCCGCAGCGCGACAGCTCAGGAAGTGATCGCGGATCACGTGAAGCTCGGACGGCGATGTGATCAAGCGGTAGTCGATCTTCCACGCATCGAGGATCGGCTCGGTGAAAACCAGGCACGTGTCGCCTGGCAGCTTGGCCTGATCCAGATAGCTGCGGTAGCCGATGATCGAAAACACCGGGACCTTCCAGTCGTGCAGCGCGTTTCGAATGGCGTCACCCGACTCGAACAGCCCGGTGCACTGGATCATGACCAGCGGTGTCGCCCCGCCCAGGTAGAGACCCGCGGCGACCTGCCACGCCTCGCCCTCGCGGCAGACACGGACGAGCCGCGTGCGACCGGTCTGCTCGATCGCGGGCTCCCACCGGCCGATCGTACTGTCGGGAACGGTGATGACGTGAGTGACGCCGACCTCGGAGAGGAGCGACGCGATCTGGTCTCCGGAGAACACTCGCAGGGCTGCCGCGTTCGAGAGGGCGGTAGGGTAAATCGCCAAGTCCTTCCCGCCAAGAGGTCAAAGTCGTTGAATATCCGCATCCCGGAGGCCCCTCTACCGGTATGACGGCGATTATCGGCTCGGGATGACCTCACGCCTCAACACAAGTGCCCATGCTACGTCCGTATTACGCCATCCTTGCCGCACTCAGCGCGACTCAGCTCGTCGTCGCGAGGGCCTATGCGCAGACCAAACCGACGTACGAGGTATATGCAATCCGCTACGCCACGGTGCCGAGCTTCCCCGTCCGGGCGTTGATCGCAGGCGTCGACACCAGCAGGCGAATGGACATCGCCATGAGCGTGTGGCTCCTCCGCGGCAACCGGCGCAACATCCTCGTGGACGCCGGCTTCTACCGAGACAAGTTCGTGACGCGGTGGAAGCCGGCGGACTTCGTGCAGCCTTCCGAGGCAGTGAAGCGCGCCGGAGTTCGGCCGGACGAGGTCACCGACATCATCATCTCGCACGTGCATTGGGATCACGCGGACGGCATCGACCTGTTCCCGAAGGCACGCATCTGGATCCAGAAGGAGGAGTACGAGCATTACGTCGCCCCTGATGGGACGTCGCGCGACCGCGCCATGGATCCGGAGGATGCGAAGGTGCTTGCCGACCTCAAGGCGCACGGACACGTGAACCTGATCGAGGGCGACTCGGTCGAGATCATCCCGGGCATCACGGTATTCACCGGCGGCAAGCACACGTTCGCCTCGCAGTACGCGACTGTGCGATCGGACGCCGGTACGGTCGTGATCGCGTCCGACAACGCGTACCTGTACGAGAACCTCGAGCAGCATCGGCCGATCGCGCAGACGCTCGATTCGTTGTCGAACCTCGCGGCGCAGGCGCGGATGGCTCGGCTGGCATCGGGAGCGAGACTGATCATACCGGGGCATGATCCGGGGGTGTTCGCCAAGTTCGCGGCCCCCGGGAGCAACGTTGCGCGGATTCAGTAGTTTCCGGGAATGATTGACGACGCCAACCCGCGGCCGCTGCCCGTGCTGCGCGCCATGGTCGACGTGCTCGACCGCGACCTGCTGCAGATTGTCGCGCGCCGGATGGCGCTCGTGGGCGAGATAGCGGCCTACAAGCGCCAGCACGGGCTTCGCATTCGCGACGTGGAGCGCGAGCGCGACATCCTTGTCGACCGAAGCCAGCGCGCGGAGGCGATGGGGCTCCCCCGCGGCGAGATGGAGTCCGTGTTTCGCGTGCTGATGCGTGCGAGCCGCGACCATCAGGCGACGCTGCGCGCCGAACTGCCGTACGAGACGCCGGCGCGTACTGTCGCGGTGATCGGTGGACATGGCGGCATGGGGGCATTGATGGTGCGGCTGTTCGGCGATCTGGGCCACCAGGTGCTCGTCGTCGACTTGGGCACCGAGCTCACGGCTGCCGCGGCCGCCGAGGTGGCGGATGTCGTCGTCGTCAGCGTGCCGATCGACGCGACGGAGCCCGTGATCCGTGCGATCGGTCCTCGGCTGCGCGAGAGCGCCGTCCTCATGGACGTCACCAGCATCAAGGAAGCACCGGTGGCAGCGATGCTGGCGTCGACACGAGCCAGCGTCGTCGGCACGCACCCGATGTTCGGGCCTAACGTGCACTCGCTGCAGGGGCAGCGCGTCGTGGTCTGTCGTGCCCGCGGGGACGAATGGGCCGACTGGGTCACGCGCATGCTGCAGGCTCGCGGGCTGACCGTGCAGGAAACCACGCCAGCGCATCACGATCGGATGATGTCGGTCGTGCAGGTGCTGACGCATTTCCAGACACAGGTTCTCGGGCTGACGCTGGCGCGGATCGGCACGCCGCTCGACGAGACGTTGCGGTTCACGTCTCCGGCCTATCTGATGGAGCTGTACGTGACGGCGCGCCATTTCGATCAGTCGCCGGATCTCTACGGGCCGATCGAGATGCGAAACCCGGCGACGGCACACGTGACCGCGGCCTTCCGCAAAGCCGCTGGCGAGGTGGCCGAGATCATTGGCAGCGGGGACCGCGAGCGGTTCCGCGCCCTGTTCGACGAGGTGCGCGAGTTTTTCGGGCCGTTCACACACGAGGCTCTGGAACAGTCGAGCTTCCTGATCGACCGTCTCGTGGAGCGGCTCTAGTGCCTAACGGTCCCGGCGCACGCCCGTGGTGACGCGACCGATCACGCTGCTCGACGCGCCAAGCAACCTGGGACTCGCACCGCCGGCGGAGAACCGGGAGCCGGGCGTACGGTTCATGGCGAGCCGCCTGCGTGAGCTCGGGCTTCGGGAGCGCCTCGGCGCGTCGGACGCGGGCCAGGTCGTGCCACCGCGGTACAGTCCGGAGCGCGATCCGGCTACGGGCATCCGCAACGCGCACGAGATTGCGGACTATTCCGCGACACTTGCACGGGCGGTCGGCGCACAGGTCGACGTCGGTCAGTTTCCGCTCGTCATCGGCGGGGACTGCTCGATCCTGCTCGGGTGCGCGCTGGCGCTTCACCGGCGTGGGCGATACGGGCTGGCCTTCGTCGACGGCCATCAGGACCTGCAGACGCCTGCCGTGTCGCGCACCGGGGGCGCCGCCGGAATGGACCTGGCGCTCACTGTCGGCATCGGCCCGCCGCAGTTGGCCACGTTAGGCGGCGAGTCGCCGCTCGTCGCCGCCGTCGACGTCGCCATGCTCGGGCCGCGGGACAACCCGGCGTGGTACACGGGCGATGACGTGCAGCGCGCGCGTGCCGCGATGCACGTCTCCGCTCTGTCCGCGCTGCGTCAGGCCGGAATGACAGCTGTTGGCGCGGCGGTGGCGAGTCGCTTTTCGCGGTCTGGCGTGACGGGAGTGTGGATCCATCTCGACGTCGATGTGCTCGACGATGCCGTCATGCCGGCGGTGGACTCGCGTCAGCCCGACGGTCTGTCGTATGCCGAGCTCGAGTCGCTGCTCTCTCCCGTGCTCGATACGGGCCTGGTGGTCGGCATGAACGTCACGATCTATGACCCGGAGCGGGATCCGGATGGCACGGCGGGCCGTGCTTTGGTGGATGGTCTGGTGCGGCTGCTGGCTTCTGTTTAACCGCAGAGGACACGGAGGACACGGAGGACCGCATTGACGTTAGGCTCGTTATTGTCAGTGGCGCACAGCCCTCGGGTTCAAACGGTCAACCGTTGTCCGTTGTTTCGCCTCTGTGACCTCTGCGTTCTCTGCGGTTCAAAAACCAAGCCTAACGTCTATAGATGCCAGCCGCGCTCCCGCCGAGGATCCTGGTCGTGTCCGCATCCGACAACCCGAGATGCCGAAGGCTCGTGAGCATCGACGGAATGCTCCCGATCTGATGCGGGTAGTCGCTGCCGGCCAGGATGCGATCCGCGCCGGCAAAGGCGACGGCCAGACGAAGCGCGTTCGGATCGAAGTTCACCGTGTCATAGTACCAGCGCCTCAAGTAGTCGCTCGGCGGCCGATCGATGTTGCGACGACAGTCCTTGAACGCGAAAAACCCGCGGTCGAACCGTTCCGCCATGTACGGCACGGCGCCGCCCAGGTGTGACAGCACCCACTTGATGTTCGGGAACCGCTCCCCTACTCCGCTGAACACGAGGTGCGCCGCCGCCAGCGTCGTATCCATCAGAAACCCGACGAGCGGCATCAGCCAGTACTGCGTCATCGCCTCCACGCCCACCGGGCTCGTGGGATGGATGTGCAGCACGGCGCCGTAGGCGTCCGCCGCCTCATAGAGCGGCCAGAACCGCTCGTCGGCGAGCGCGACGCCGTTCACGTTGCTGAAGAGCATCGCGCCGGGCAGGTGCAGCTCCTCGACCGCCCGACGAAACTCGGCGAGTGATGCTGCCGGGTCGTTGAGCGGCAGCGTCGCCAGCGCCGTGAACCTTGGACGTCGCTCTGCGATGATCGCCGCGAACGCGTCATTCACCAGCTTCGCCAGCGTCACCGCGTACGCCGGCGACTCGACATGTGTGCCGGGCGTCGTCAGGCTGATGACCTGCGTATCCACGCCCGCGTCCTCCAGCACCTTCTGACGGTACGCGATGTCGCGGTGACCGGCGACGGCAACGTTGTAGTCTCCGGGATAGTGAATGTGGGGATTGCCCGCGGAATCCACCGTGACCCGCACGACACTCTTGCCCGAGCGCAGCGCGTCGAGGTACTCGGGCGGATAGAAATGATTGTGGACGTCAATGATCGGCATGAGATGCAGTGCGGGGATCGAGGCGCGCGGTGCGCAGGTAATAGATCGGGAGGCCGGCCAGAACGATCAGGAGTCCGGTCGCGCTCTCCACCGGGTCGGAGGCGAGCTGGTTGAACACGATAACCGCCGTGGCGACGATGAACACGAGCGGCAGCACAGGGTAGCCCCACGCGCGATATGCAGGCGCATAGCCGGAGCGACGTCTCAGAACGAACAGGCCAGCAGTCATCAGCCCGAAAAAGATCCATTCGGTGTACACCACGCGCGTGAACAGCACCCGGTAGGTGCCCGTCGCTACCAGGATGGATGCCCAGACGGCCTGCAGCGCGATCGCCAGGTGCGGCGTACCGTAGCGCGGATGGATCGCACCGATCCACCGGAACAGAAGGCCATCGTGCGCGGCCGCGAGGTACACGCGCGGGCCGGTGAGGATGATCCCCGTCATCGCGCCAAGCGTGGAGAGGACCACCAGCGCCGACATCGCCGCGGCGCCACCGCTGCCCATGACGCGGTCCGCGAAATCCGCAGCCACCCGGTTCGATGACGCGACGGCGGCAGGGGACAGTACCACGAGATACGCGGCGTTGATGGCGATGTACGATGCCGTGACCGCGAGCGTGCCAATCAGCAGCGCGCGGGGGATGGTGCGGCGCGCGTCGATCGTCTCGTCGCCCGCATAGGTCACCATGTGCCACCCGCCGAACGCGAACAGGCCCGCTACCGTGGCTGTCACGAACGAGCGGAGCGAAGGAACAATCGACGACGGCGACGCGGCGGGCGCCGGTGAGCTCGTGCGCGCCGCCGCGAACCCCGCAACCACGATGAGGACGACCGCCGCCACCTTGATGATCGTGAACGTGGTCTGGACGGCCGTCCCGTACCTGACCCCAACGTAGTTGACGGCCGAGAGGACGAGGATGGCGCCGATCGCCACGACACGTACCCCCGTGTCACCAAGCGGGACGAAGAAACCCACGTAGCGCGCACACACCGTGGCGATGGCCGCGATGATCCCGGTGTGCATGCTCCAGAACATCGCCCAGCACCAGAGGAACCCGACCGCGGGCGAGTAACTCTCTCGCAGGAAGACGTAGACCCCGCCCGTGCCCGGAAACGATGACGCGAGCTCCGCGGTGACCAGAGTGCCAATGAGCGTCAGCACGCCGGCCGCCGCCCAGACGAGCAGCATGCCGGACACCGATGGCACTGCGCCCGACACGAGCGACGGCTGGACGAAGATCGAGGCGCCGATGATCGTCCCGACGACCATCGCGGTCGCTCGCGTCAGGCCGATCGCCTGTCGGAGACCGCCGGGCGGAGTCGAGGAGGTCAGGTTGTGGCCGTTCGGGCGCCGGGATCAGCGCGAGGTCTGGATCACGTCCCAGTACGACTGGATGCGCCCCTCGGTGAACGCCTGCACCTGCTCGGCGATCGACGCGAGCATGGTCCGCGATCGCGGCCCCGGCGTCCCCGTCTGACTCGGCATCGTGGTGAAGTTGAACACTGCGCGAATGAACGTGCTCGCGGTGTCGACCGGGAGCGTCGCGACGTTGCCAAAGAACTTTTTCCAGTCGTCGCTCTGGAAGAGGTACTGCTCCACGTTCGACGTGTAAAACGCGGTGACGGTCGCCCCGTGGTCTCGCACGTACTGGCCAACCGTGCGAATGGCCTTGTCACCCGCGAAGTCGCCGACGAGCGGGACGATGAGGTTGTTCCGCTCGAGCTCGCGCAGGACGCGATAGTTGTCTTCACTCGCGAGGTAGCTGCGCTGGTTCCCCGCCCCGTCACTCTCCATCATGAGCTCGGCGTACGTGGGCATGCGCCGCCCGTAGAACATCATGCTGGCTCCGCGGCCGGGCATGGTGAACGAGTAGGTCAGATCCGGGCCGGCGGTGAAGAATGCGCTGTAGACGTACTCGATCGTTCGCAGATCGTCGCTCGTGAGGGCGAACTTGTGGCGTGCGACGAGGTGCTCCTTCACCGCGGCAAAATTCCGCGCGTACAGCGCGCTGTCGGGTGGCACGTTGGCGTACGCCTGAAAGAGCGCGGCCGGCCCGGCATTCGCGTCGAGCCCACCGGGCCTCGGCCGGGAGAAGAGCCGCGACAGAAACTCGGCACGGTCGGGCGAGAGCTCGATCAGCGCCTTGTACAGCAGGTGATGCAGCATGTTCTGTCGCCGGATGTCGACGATGAACGCGATCTTGGGCTGCATCGCGACGATGTACGTGAAGTTCTGGTCAGGTCCGACGCCCAGGTAGACGCCCCCCAACCTCGTCGTCGTGGCGAGCTCCGGCAGGACCCACTGAAAGGTGATCTCGTTCGAGACGAAGTTGTCCGACCGAAAAAATCCGCCAGGCTCGGAGTAGTCGGAAACCATTCGCCAGAACACGTCGTCGCCGATACGGTCCGGTATCGACGGCGCCTCGACGCGCGAGCCGAGCGAGAGCGAGACGCCGCCGAACATGGCGATGATGGCGAGACTGGCAGCCACCTGGCTGCGACGGCGAGACAGGAGCATCGATCCACTACCTCCGAGACGCAACGCGCTGCGGGCGGACGGCATACTATGCATCGCGGTCGTGGTGGCCGCGAGGCCCGATCGCTGTCACCAAAGCCGTATCTCGACCGGAAGAACCCTGCCACACCGGGGCCGAAGCGCGCCGAGGCGCGACGTTAGGCCCCGAATCGCTCCCCGCGACTACTCGACGCGCCCTGGCTGGCGGCCGTCCACCGCTCATACCCCGCCGCTCACCGTATCCTGCTCGACCGTCTCCGGCCCCACCCGTAGCCTGGGCCGATCCGAAGGGCGTGTGACCAACCGTTGCGAAATTGGCCCCAAACGCCTTGACGGTGTCGTGTATGGAGGTACGATGTCACCCCAACCGCGGCATTGCTGTCGCGGCCGCTCTGGCAGTCTGGCTTCTCCTCAACACAGATGGAGGTAGTTATGAGACTGGGTGTTATCCGATGTCCAGCCCGAATCGCGGCGTTCGCGCTCGCGGTCGGGGGGACCACCGTTCCGATCGGTCTGGCCGCCCAAGGCGGTGCAGCGGCGAGCGGTACGGTCACCGGGGTCGTCACAGACCGGCTCACGCGGCTTCCGCTGCAGGATGCGCGAATCGCCATCCCCGGAACGACGCTCGGTGCGCTGACGAACGCTCGAGGTGAGTTTCGCATTCCGAATGTTCCAGTGGGACGCGTCATCATTGGCGTCTATCGCCTGGGGTACGCAGCAGTAGGGGACACGGTCCAGATGACTGCTGGGCAGACCGTGACGAAGGACTTTCGGATGAACCCGTCGGTTACGACGCTGAGCGACGTCGTGGTGACGGGAACGGTCGGGAACCAGGAGCGGCGCGCCCAGGCCGCGACCGTCTCGTCGCTATCAGCCGCCGACATCAAGAAAGACGCGCCGATCAGCAACGTGAACGAGCTGCTGCAATCGCGTCTTCCGGGTGTTGCGGTGAGCGCCGCATCCGGCACCGCGGGGACATCGCGAACGATTCGCATTCGCGGTGCATCGTCGATCTCGCTGTCGAACCAGCCGCTCGTCTTCATCGACGGCGTTCGCTACGCGGACGGCAGTACCAACCTTGGCACGAACGGCCAGCTCACGGACCGACTCAACGACCTCAATCCGGATGACATCGAGTCGGTGGAAGTCGTGAAAGGGCCGGCGGCCGCGACGCTCTACGGCGCGGACGCGTCGACGGGCGTCATCCAGATCATCACGAAAAAGGGACGGACGGGGGCCAATTCGTTCCAGCAGTCCATCCGCACCGAATACGGAAACGTCAGCCGGAACTTCACGCCGCCTGACAACTACGGGCTCTGCACCGCGGCGCTCGTCGCGGACAACAGCACAAACCCGCTGTGCAAGGGCCAGCAGGTCGGAACGCTCGTGCATGACAACCCGCTGCTCCGCACGGGCGCATTCCGAACCGGCTCCGACCTCGCGCTGGGCTGGACCGGACGCGGGGGTGGCCAGAACTATGGTTACTTCCTCAGCGGCGGGACCGACCGCAACATCGGCGTGCTCCCCAACAACGAGTTCCAGCGGCTTGCCGGGCGCGTGAACTTCAACTGGATCCCGAACGCGAAGCTGACCCTCGAGAGCGGTGCGTCGATGATCCAGTCGACGTCACAGTTGCCGGACAACGACAACAACATTTACGGCTTCCTCGGTGGCGCGCTCCTGGGCTCCCCGCTTACGCGGCGCGATGACGGAGTGCCGAGCAACAACGGGTGGTTCGGCTTCAACCGCTCCGTGGACGCCATTTCGGCGATCAAGAACGAGCTTGTCACGCGCCGGAGCCTGCTCAACGTCACCGGCACGTACCTGCCGTGGACGTGGTTCAAGAACCGCGTCACGGTGGGCGCGGACATCGTCGGTGACGAGGCGACGCGCTTCTTCCCGAAGAACAGCGGCGGCAGCTACGCCGGCCTCCTGAACACCGGCAACAACGTCCAGACGCGGCGCAACGTTCAGCGCTATACCGTCGACTACCTCGCGGACATCACGCGGACGATGAGCGAGGCCTGGCAGCTCAACCTGTCGTTAGGTGCGCAGATCATCGCGACGCGACAGGACAGCATCGCCGCCACCGGCCAGGGCTTCACGTCCAACTCGTCGAACGTCATCGGCTCGGCGTCGACTACGAGCGCGGCGGGCGGCAGGACGGACACCCGGCAGGTGGGATACCTCGGGCAGTTGCAGGCTGGCTACAAGGACAAGCTCTTCGTGCAGGTGGGCGCACGGCTCGACGACTTCTCGGCGTTCGGGTCGGCCACCGATCCGATTCTGCTCCCGAAGGTCGGGGTCTCGTGGGTCGTCTCGGACTACGGGTTCTTCCAGCCGCTCTCCGGC
>DASUGD010000167.1:0-36826 GCA_036274195.1 Gemmatimonadaceae bacterium
GATGGTCGGCTCGATGGCAACGGTCGTCGCGTGCGGCGGCAGCGAGGCGCCCTCGGAATCGCCGACCCCGACGCCCGCGGAGGCGACGCTCACCCTCACGCTCACGACACCTAACGCCGGGGATGGCGGGATCCTGTTCACGGTCTCCGGGCCGAGCATTCTTGGCGTCACGGCGCGGGCAGGACTGGAGATGGCCGAGCGCACCACCACTGACAACGGGGTGACGACGAGCACGGTTCTCGTTCGCGGTGTTCTCACGAACGGGCCGATCGGATCGATCACCGTTCGCGGGGCAGATGCCCGCGCCGCGTACACCGCGCGAATACAGCAGGTGGCCGCGGGAGCCAGCGGCGGCTACGCGCAGCGAGAGGACCTTACGGCGTACCGACTCGCGGCAGGCCAGTAAGGGTGGACAGGGCCCGGCGAAGGTCCCATCTTCGCCGGGTCCTTCCACCCTCTCATGACTCAGCCAACAGCGTCCGGAAGCGGCGCCGAATATGACGCGCCCTCCACCGCAAAGAAGCCAGAGAAGGCATCGCTGCTCGATGACTTCATGGACATCTTCTATGCGCCGTCCGCGGTGTTCGCGCGGCGCGCGAACGCGGGGTTCTGGATCCCGCTCCTGATCATCTCGGTGCTGCTCGGGGTCATCTTCTTCGCCAACCGGGACCTGATCGACCCGATCATGGAGGCGGAGTTCGCACGCTCGATGGCCAATAGCGCGCAGGCCCGGCAGATGACGCCCGAACAGATGGAAACGGCGCGCAAGTTCGGCGGCACGCTCGGGATGATCTTCGCCTTCATCGGACCGCCAATCGCGATGCTGATGCTGGGCGTCGTGATCTGGATCGTCGGCAAGTTCTTCGACGCGAAGCAGTCCGTGAACGCCGCCGTCGTGGTCGCCGTCTTCTCGTACGTGCCGCGCGTGGTCGAAGGCGTCGTGAATCGCATCCAAGGCCTCCTCATCGACACGTCCAGTCTCAACAGCCGCTTCAGCCTGACACTCGGACTCGGTCGCTTCTTCGATCCCGACACCACGTCGCCGCTTCTGCTCGGGCTCATCGGGCGCATCGACGTGTTCACGATCTGGATCACGGTGCTGATCGCGATCGGGTTGGCGGTTACCGGGAAGATCGGCCGGGGCAAGGCCGCGATCGCCGCGGCGATCGTGTGGCTCGCCGGCGCACTTCCGACGCTGGCGAGCGCGCTGCGATCGTAATGCCACGGGCGATCATCGCCAGCCGCGCCGGACACCCTGGCTGGCGATGACGCTCGCTCGCATTCTCGACCTCGCGGGCATCTTCGTCTTCGCCGTCAGCGGTGCGCTCGCCGCGGGCCGAAAGCGACTCGACCTGCTCGGAGTGTTCGTGCTGGCGTCGGTGACGGCGATCGGCGGCGGAACCATCCGCGACCTGCTGCTCGACCGTCATCCGCTGGTGTGGCTGACCGACGCGACGTATCTGTTCGTGATCCTGGTGGCCGTCGCCATCACCTTCGGGTACGTCCGATGGCGTCGCCCACCGCTCGCGTCGCTGCTCGTGGCCGACGCACTGGGGCTCGCCCTGTTCAGTGTCGGTGGCGCGCGGATCGCGGAAAACGCCGGGATGCCAGCGATCACCGTCGTCGTGTTGGGCACACTGACGGGGGTGGGGGGCGGCGTCATCCGAGATGTGCTCAGCGCGGAGATCCCGTTCGTGCTGCGGCGCGGCAACCTCTATGCGAGCACGGTGATCGTCGGCGTCTCGGCGTACCTGGCGCTGGAGCTCTCGGGCGTGTCGCGACAGACGGCGTCGCTCGTTGGCATGGTGCTGATCGCGACGGTTCGACTGGCGGCCATTCGCTGGGAGCTAGCGCTGCCGGTATTTGAAGTGGACGAGTGACTGGCGACTGCGACTGCCGGGGACGGGGGACGGGCGACGGGCGACGGCGAAACGGCGCGTCATTCCGAGCGGAGGGCCGCAGGCGCGGGGGCGAGGAATCGCCGTCGTCCCGGTAGGGGGCCTCAGTTCCCAGTTCCCAGTTTCCAGTTCCCAGTTCCCAGTTCCCAGTTCCCAGTTCCCAGTCCCCGGTTCCCAGTTCCCAGTTCCCAGTTCCCAGTTCCCAGTTCCCAGTCACCTGATTCCGATGTCCTGGCGAGATGATCTCCTCGGAGTCTTCGGCGAGCTCGCGTGGCAGGCGCGACGCACCGCCGGCGCGATCGGCCGTGCGATCGACCGTGATCCGATTCAGATCGTCGGCTATCGCGGATACGGCACCGCCGACCGCGCGCTCGTGCTCGGGCGTGTCCTGCAGGACGAAGGCGTTCGCGCGCCGCAGGCTGCGCAATCGCGGTGGCGCAACCTCGTCGCGTCGCTCCGGCGAATCGAGAGTGACCCGCTGCCGTTCGCGCGCGTGCGGGCGAGACTCGCCGCGGGAGGCGAGGCAGCCCGCACGGAGATCGTCGCCGATGACGAAGGCTTTCTTCGCCACTGGCTCCCGGCACCCGGGGCGCTGACGCCGCCGGGCTGGCACACCGTCGCACTCGATCTCGCCGACCCGCCTAACGGGCAACCCGTCCGCGCGACGGCTCAGGTGCTCGCGCCCGCGCCAACGGCAACCTTCGGTGTCGTGAGCGACATGGACGACACGGTGCTGCAGTCCGAGGTGACGAGCTTCCTGCGCGCCGCGCGGATGGTGTTCCTGGAGAACGCGCTCACCCGCCTCCCCTTTCCGGGCGTGGCCGCGTTCTACCGTGCGCTCGACCGCGGAGCCACGGGAGCCGAGGCGAATCCCATCTTCTATGTGTCGAGCAGTCCCTGGAACCTCTACGACGTGATCGACGGCTTTCTCGAGGCACAGCGCATCCCCGTGGGCCCGCTGCTGCTCCGCGATTGGGATCTCGGTAAGCTCAACGAGCGACACGCACGCCATAAAGGCGTCGTCATTCGCGAGATCTTCGACACCTATCCCGAGCTGCCATTCCTGCTCGTCGGCGACAGCGGGCAGGAAGATCCGGAGATCTACACGGAGCTCGTGCGGGAGCGCCCCGGTCGCGTGAAGGCGGTGTACATTCGGAACGTGAGCACGAACCCGGAGCGGAGCGAACGCATTCGGGTGCTCGCTCGCGAAGTGGCCGAGGCGGGTTCGACGCTCGTGCTGGCCGACGACACGCTGGCCGTCGCGCGACACGCCGCGATGCATGGCTGGATCGCATCCGAGGCGCTCGACGAGATCGGCGGCGAGAAGCGCGACGACGAAGGCGCGACGGGCGCGAAGGCCGACGCGCCTGATGTCGACACGAAGCCGGCTCCGACCGTCGTCGTCGACCCCGACATCTCCGCGGACGACGTTCGGTGATGATCGCGCTCGGCTGCGGCCGGCTGTACGTTACGCTCACCATGAACCGCCCTTCATGATGCGTCGCTTTTCCCTGATGCTCCTCCCGTTCCTCGCGGCGTTCGCTCTGGTCTTCGGCCTCTATTACGTCTTCGGCGCCTACCAACTCATCCGGCTCGGCCGACCCGTGCCTGCGGCACTCTACTTCGTGTTCGGGTGCGTGGGTGTAGGCCTCGCGGTGGCGATCTGGGTCTCGCGAAAGCGTGTTGGTCGGGGTGGTGGCCCGCCGCCTGAGGCATAGTGGACCACCCGCACCGGGTGGCGCCACGACCTAACGATGAGCAGGAGACGGTGACGGATGCGGTTTCGTCGTTGGGCGAGCGCGTCGCTCGCCATCGTAGCGGAATTGTTCGGCGGAGCGGCCGAGGGTGTCGCACAGATCGCCGCGCCCACGAGATGCGGCGTCGGGATCCCGGCGAGCGAAGCGTCCGGGTACGTGCCGCTGCCTCGAGGCGACGTGTTCTGTCCGCTGCTCGCCGACCCCAAAGGGCAGCGCTCGTTCGTGAGCTACCTGCACGAGACGAGCGACCAGGGCGACATCGCGATGGGGTCCGTCGGCATCAGCGACATGTTCGGGCTGCTCCGCGTCGGTGGCCCCAAGGCCGGCGATGGTTTCCAACTGAGCCTTGCCGGCAGCGTATTCGCGCAGTTCGACCTCGAGTCGTCGTCGTACGATCTCATCAACGCCGACTACATCATCGGGCTCCCGATCACGTTCCGACGCCAGGCGTTCTCGATGCGCTTCCGGCTCTACCACCAAAGCTCTCACCTCGGGGATGAATTTCTGCTCCGGGAAGACAACCCGAAGTTCGTGCGCGAGAACATCTCGTTCGAGGCCGCGGAGATGATTCTCTCGGCCGATGGCGGTCCGTTTCGGATTTACGGGGGAGGGGAGTATCTCCTGCGTCGCGACCCGAAGGATCTCGAGCGGTACGTCGCGCACGGCGGCGTCGAGTTGCGGCCGGCGCGTCGGCTCGTACGATTCGGCTCGATCGCCGGCGTGCGATTCGTCGCGGGAGGGGACATCAAGGCGTCCGAGGAGCAGGACTGGAAACCTGCGGTGAGCGTTCGGACGGGATTCGAGTTCGATCGTCCGCGTGACACGGATCCTCCCGGGCGCCGGTGGGGTCTCCTGTTCGAGGCGTACACGGGGCCGTCGCCGTACGGCCAGTTCTTCCGGAACCAGGTCCGGTATTTCGGCGCCGGCTTTCATTTCACGCTATGACGACTCACGAGCCGGCGTACGACGTCATCGTTGCCGGGCTGGGCGCGATGGGAAGCGCGACGGTCCACGCACTCACCCGCGGGGAGGGCCACAGGCGTCGCGTGTTAGGCATCGATCGATTCTCGCCGCCACACGGCCTTGGCTCGTCACACGGCAGGACCCGGATCATCCGCGAGGCGTACTTCGAGCACCCGGCGTACGTGCCGATCGTTCGCCGGGCGTTCGATCTCTGGCGCGAGCTCGAGCAGGCGGCGGACCGCACGCTGTACACGCGGACACGCGGCATCACGTTAGGCGCCGAGGATGGGATGCTGGCGCGCGGCGCGCGGACGAGCGCCGAGCAGTTCGACGTACCGCACCGCGTACTCTCGGCGGGCGAGGTGGCACGGGAGTTCCCGGGGCTCAGACCGGCCGACGGCATGGTCGGCGTGGTGGAGGATCGAGCGGGAGTGCTCTTCCCGGAGGATTGCATCGCCGCGATGCTCCAGGTTGCGGAGCGCTCGGGCGCGGAGCTCCGCCGCAACGAGGTCGTTGTCGCGTGGGAAGCGCGGGGCGATGGTGTCATCGTTCGGACCACGGCCGGCGAATATCGTGCGGGGCGTCTCGTGATCGCGGGCGGGGCCTGGATGCCGCAGCTCGTGCCCGAGCTTGCGGGGACCCTTGCGGTTGAGCGGCAGCCCATTCACTGGTTCGCCCCCACATCGCATGCCGAGGACTACTCCGCTGCGCGCTGTCCGGTGACGCTCTGGGAGTATGCGCCCGACCGGACGTTCTACACGCTGCCGGACTTCGGGGATGGCGTGAAGGCGGCGGTGCACTACGAGGGGCAACCCGTGGATCCCGACCACGTGGACCGCCAGACGTCGCCGGAGGAAGTCGAGCGGGTCGCGGAGCTGCTGCGCTGTTTCATGCCGAAGGCGGACTGGCGGCTCCGCGAGTCGTCGGTGTGTCTCTACACGAACGCGCCGGACCTGCATTTCATCATTGACCGGCATCCGTCGCATGCCGATCGCGTGGTCGTGGTGAGCGCGTGCTCGGGGCACGGGTTCAAGTTCGCGACGGCGATAGGGGAGATTGCCGCGGACCTGGTGGCCGATCGAACGCCCCGGTTCGACCTGGGCATGTTCCGCATGACGCGGTTTCAGTAGGGGTCAGAGTCGAATTTCATCGTTCCAACGCAGTCGCGTTGGAACGATGAAATTCGACTCTGACCCCAATTACGTCTTGAGCGGCTTCTTCTTCGCGGCCGGGAACAGGACGTTGTTCAGGATCAGCCGGTAGCCCGGCGAGTTCGGGTGCAGCGCCAGATCGGTCGGCGCGTTGCCGATGTTATGCTGCGGGTCTTCCGGATCGTGGCCCCCGAGGAACGTCCACGAGCCCTTCCCATAATCCCCGTGGATGTACTTCACCCACGGTGCGCCCTCCTCGTACGCCAGCACCGTCACGCCCGGCTTGATGACCGCCTTGTTGAAGCTCGTCGTCACGCCGTAGTAGTCGGGGATGACCGTGCGGTGATCCTGCACGAGCATGGTGGCGACCGGATCGAACTTCGCCGAGAACGCGAAGAGCGTGAACTGTCCGAGCGGCTGGCGGCGCGCCGGCACGTTCACCTGATGTCCGTCGATGTCGCTCATGGAGTTCGTGAACGGTGACTGCTCCACGTGCACATCGCGGAACGCCATCGCGCGCTTCCAGTCCATCTTCGCGTCCACGTCTTCATCGATCGGCGTCCCATCCGCGTAGGCGGCGGCGATGTCCGCGTTATGCGCCGCGATCGCCAGCTCGAGCGTCTCCGTCGCACCACACATGGCGAACAGGAAACCACCGCCCTCGACGTATTGGCGGATGCGCTCCGCGACGGCTTTCTTGAGCGCGGGAATGGTGGCGAACCCGAGGCGCTTCGCGGCATCGAGGTTCCGCTCGCGCTGCTCGACGAACCACGGTGCGTCGCGGAACCCGAGATACAGCTTGTTGAGCTGCCCGGTGAAGTCCTCGTGAAAGAGGTGCAGCCAGTCGTATTTCTGGAGGTCGCCATTCATGACCTCGTCGTCCCAGACCGTCGTGTACTCGATGCCGGCATATCGCAGCGCGAGCGTCACGGCGTCGTCCCACGGCGGGGATTTTGGCGGCGTGTAGATCGCGATCCTCGGCGCCTTCTCCAGCGTCACGGCATCCATGTTGCCGCTGGCGATCTCGGCGCGAATCTGCGCCAGGCGGCCGTTGTCGAGCGGCTCGAACGTCACGCCGTCGAGCGTCGCCGTCTTTCGCAGCTCCGGCCCGTCCGGCAGCAGGAACGATCCGCCCCGGTAGTTGATGAACCACTCGGCGCGGTTCCCGGCCTTGAGCGCGTTGAACGTCAGGCCGTACGCCTTGAGGTGGTTCTGCTGCGCATCGTCCATGGGGACGAGCAGATGCTGCGCCCCGAGCGCCGGCGCGACGACGGCGAGACTCGCGAGGGCCAGGAGGCACCGCGCCCCGTTCGTTAGGCAACGAAGTCCGGGCCGCGCGAGGCCGCGCCAATGAAACGATGAATGTGTCATAGTGAGGGCACGCTCTGTCGAGCGAGATCCAGCTCGCGCCGGGCCTGGGGCACCAGCGCGCTTCGGGGATACGTCAGAATCATATGCTCCAGGTGCTCTACCGCGCCGGCCCGGTCGCCGTTTCGGCGAAGTGTCCGTGCCCACTCGAGCTCGGCTTCGGCCGCCTCGGGCTGAGACGCATAGTCCTTCACGATGCGTTCCCAGAGCGCGATCGCGGAACTGTCCGCGTGCCGTGCCGAATGGATGCGCGCCGCGGCGTTCAGCAGGAGTGCGCTGGCGTCGGGCACCTCCGGCGCCGCGGTCACGAGCTTCGTCACGGCCCCGGCGCTGTCGGCGCGAGCGAGCGCCAGAAACGCGCTCCCGACACCCGGTGCGCTGTCCACCTTCGTTCGGGCGAGGAGCGCGAGGGCGAGCAGCAGGTCCGGGTCGGTTTCGGTGGCACGTTTGAGAATGCGGCGCGCGGACTTGAGATCACCCTCGTACAGCGAGATCCACCCCATCGTGCGATCCTCGTCCTCTCCCATTGGCGTCGTGCCCATCGCGGCACGCGCCTTCGCGAGGTCGCCGGCGCGAACCCAGCCCCACGCGGCCATGCGGACGAGGCGCATGTGCGCCAGCGAGTCGAGCCGCGAGGCGTTCGCGCTGATGAGCGCTTCGGCATCGGCCGCACGACCTAACGCGCTCAGGGCTCGCACCCGCAGCGGCAGCACGGTCCGGACGCTCTCGGAGTCTGCTGCCGCGGCGTACGGCTCGAGCAGCTTCACGGCGGATGCGGGGTCGGCGCCGCTCAGCGCGTCGTTCGCCGCGCGTACGGCGAGCTCCCGCGTGGGCTTGTGCGCCAGCGCCGCCGCAAATGCGTCTCGCGCCACGAGCCACGCGCCCGACGCTTCCGCCTCGTCGCCGAACTCGGTCCACGCGCTCACGGCGTCGTCGCTCGGCGGCAGGTCGCGCAGCGCCAGCCATCCTTCGCGCGCCGAGCTCCAGCGAACTTCGAGCAAGGCGAGCGCGCGCCGTGCTTCCACCGCCACTGGCGGCGCGCGGAAGACCTGGCGCACGGCGCCCCGCAGCGAATCGGGGGTCGGAAAGAGGGAGAACACGGCCGCCTGGTCGAGGTACGGCGACGCCACCATCGCCTCCCGCCAACTCTGCGCCGACAGCTCCCAGAGCCCGGTCGCGGCGCGCAGCTGGGCCATCTCCACGGTGATGTCCTTGGTCCCGCCTAACGCGCGCTGCGCTCGCTGCAGGACGGTGTCGGCGGCGGTCGCCCGTCCCGCATCCAGCAGGAGGCGCGCATACTCGCGGTACGGCGCGGCCTCACGCGGCGCGATCTGCACCCACCGTTCGAACGCGGCAGCGGCCGCCTCGTCGCGATGCAGGTAGGCCAGCGTCCGGAGCTGCACCGTGCGCAGCATCGGCTCGCGCGGGCGCTTCGTGATCATCGAGTCGATCAGCGGGAGAATGGAATCGCGCTTCCCTAGCTGGTCGTACACGCGCTCGATCCCGAGAATCGCCGCGGTCGTGGATTCGTCGAGCGCGGCGCGGTAGGCGCTCAGCGCCTCGCGCCACTTTCCAGCCTGCTCGAGCTCGAGCGCACGCATCGGCAGGCCCGGTTGCGCCTGCGCCCGCGCCGCCTGCGGCGCGAGCGTCAACACCCAAGCGAACGTGAAGGCGACCCTTGCGCTACGGCTTCTCCGCATTGATGCGCTTGAAGTAATCGAGCACGAGGCGCCGCTCCTCCGGCGTCAGCCCGCGGAGGTCGTTCCAGTTCGGCATGGCGAACTTCGACGCCGCCTTGCCGCTGGCGTTCGCGTTAGGCGGCAGGAACAGCTCGTTGCCGGTCGCGGCTTTCGCCTCACGCTTGCCGTTGTCCTCGCGCTCGTCGCGCTCGAGCGTCCGCCCGGCATCGAGCATCCGGCGGAACAGCCGCTGCTGCCGGTCGATGACGTTCGGGTCCAGCGCCCCACTTTCCAGCGCCTGCGCGAGCTGACGTGCCTCCTTGGCGAGCTCGTCGGCCTTGCCCGTCCGATCCTGGTCGCTCATCTCCTCGAGCGACGAGGCGACCTCCCGCTGCTGTCGGCCCAGCTGCCGCGCCTGTTCGCGCCCCTGCTGATCGAGTTGTGCACCGGGCCGCGGGATCAACTCCGCGGTCTGCGAGTTCAGCGACCCTTGCTGCTGCGCCATGTCCTTGAGCTGCTCGAGCATCTCCTGGAACCCGGACGCCGAGCTGGCGTTCTGCGCCCGCTCGCGATCGCGCACCAGCGTCGCCGCCGTCTGATTCAACGCCTCGGACGCCTCCTGCATCGAGCCCGCGGCCTGGTCGCTCTGTCGCGCGTTCGCCAGATCGCGCGTGGCCTGATCGACCTTCTTCTGCGCGTCGGTCATGGCGCGCTGTGCGCGCGGAGAAAGCAGCGAGGACTTCTGTCCAGCCTCGTTCAGTCGCTTGGCGGCCTGCTGCACACCCTGCTGGAGTGCGCTCTGCTCCGCTTGCAGCGACTGCTTGTCGGCATTCTGCCGCGCTTTCTGCTCGAGCTGCTCCTGCTGTCGCGAGAGCTGCAGCATCTCCTGAATCGACTGATCGAGCTCGCCCGTCAGCTCCTGCTTCCACGCGTCGATCTGCTTTTGCCGTGCATCCGCGAGCTGGTCGGCTGCCTTCTGCATGGCATCTGCCGCGTCGTTGGCGGACTGCTGCCCGCCCGACTGCTGCCCCCCGGACTGTTGCCCGCTCTGCTGTTGCCCGCCCTGCTGTTGCCCGGACTGCTGATCCGATTTTTGGCCCTGCTGACCGGGCTGGCCTGTCTGGCCCTGCTGCGACTGCTGGCTCTCCTGCCCCTGCTTTTGCGCTCCGGGCTGACCGTCCTGCTTCTCCTGTCCCTTCTGGGCCTGGCCGTCCTTGTCCTGCGATTTGTTGCCCTGTGCATTCTGCTGCTGACCGTTCTGTTGCTGCCCGTTCTGCTGCTGACCATTCTGCCGCTGGGCGGCCTGCGCCATCTGCTGCGCCATATCCTGCTGGGCGCGCTGGTCCTTCTGCTGCTGACTCTCGCCGCGACGTTGATCGGGCGCCTGATTGCGCGCAGCGCGCTCCATCGCCTGTGCCGATTCCTTCACCTGCTGGTTCGCGTCGTTGACGCGCTGGGCACCCGCATCGGCGTTCTCGCGCTCGAGCCGCTTCTGAAGCTCCTCGACCTGCTTTTGCAGGTCGCGCGAACGGTCCGCGAGGTCGCGCGCGTTGTTCTGTGCCTCCTGTTTCTGCGCCTGGTCCCGCGCCTTGGCCATCGAGTCCGCGTTCGCTCGCTGCGCCTTGGCGAGGTCCTTCGCCTCTTCCTTGAGCGTCTGCATCGAGCCCTCGAGCGCCGCGCGCTTGAGCATCTCGACGCTCTTCTCCAGCTGCTCGCGCAGCCCCTTCTGCTGCTGCGCCAGGTCGCCTAACGCCTTCTGCGCGTCTTCGGCGGACAGCTTCTGCGCCGACTCCTCGAGCTTGCGAAGCTTCTCCGCGAGCTCCGGCGTCAGCGCGTCCCTCAGCAGCTTCTGCGCCTCCTGAAGCCGGGCTGACAGCGCGCTGTCGAGCGCGTTGCTCTGCTTGAGCTGCTTCTCGATCTGCTGCGCGTTCTGCTGGAGCTGCTGCATCCGCTCGGCCAGCTCGCGCTGTTCCTTCGCCAGGGCCTGTGCCTGCTGCGCGGCCTCGTACGACATCGAGCTCTTGTTGCTGGAGCCCTGTCGGTCGCCGTTCTTCGGGATGTTGCGCTGGCGCGCGCGCGCCGCATCCGCTGTCCGCTGCTGGAGCGCCTTCTGCGCGGCGGCTGCCGCTTTCGCTCGCTCCACTGCCGAATCCGCGGCGGCGCGCACGTTCGCGCGTGCTTCGGTCAAGCCGGGCACGCGCAGGACCAGCTCTCGGGTCGATCCGCTCTGGTGCCACGGCGACCCATCGATCGCCACCGCCACGAGGTGCACGGCCTCCCCCGGCTGTACGCCGAGCGCGGGGAGCGACACAACGGCGTTGCCGGTCCATTGGGTGCTTGGCTGCGAGAGCAGCGGCCGCTTCGTCTCCGGCATCGCGGTGCCGCCCTCGGGCTGCCGCCACGCGCGAAGCACGACACTCGCGAGCCCGTGGTCATCGGTGGCCAGGAACGACATCGGAATCGTGTCGCCAGCGGAAACGGTCGTGTCGGTCGCTGGGGCGAGGATCTCGATGTGCGGCACCGAGTCTGGAACGACCTCGAATTCGAGCGCGGCCGGCAGCTCGGTGATTGGCCCGGTAAGCCCGGCAGCACTCCACTCGTAGCGGCCGCCCTCCACCACCGGCAGGCGCCCGGTGAACGACCGGCCGTTCGGCGTTAGGCGCAGCGTGTCTCGCGCTCGCGCGAGGGAAACGCGAGAGAGCTCGGTCGACGAGTGACCGGAGATCGTCAGGACGGTACCGCGTGGCAGCTGCGCCGCTTCGCCGACCGGCAGCGTCTCATCGCGCCGGTCCAGATAGCGCGGGAACGTTGCCGTCACCGAGATGTCGCCGATGAACGGTCGCTCGACCAGCGCCACCGACGCCGTGTCGCTCACTGTCCTGCCGTCGGTCGCGAACAGGGTGAGGTCGGCATCCATCGGTGCGAGCCGGACCTTCGCAACGCCATCGCGGACCTCGTGCTCCGACGCCCGCCAGGCCGACCCCTTCGCGCGTTGATAGAGCGTGACGCGACGTCGCTCCGGCGCCGAGATCGATAGCGTGAGCCGCTCACCGCGCAACACGGTCTTCGGCGCGCGCTGAAATTCGATGGGAGCGAGCAGCGTCCCGGTCCACGCGCGAACCGGATGCGCGATGGCGCGCCAACCGTCCGGCGTTGCCGACGACCGGGTCGCGAGAAGCAGGATCCCCAAGGCCCCCACGACCGCGGCGCCGCCGCTCCTCACCACAGCTCGGCGCGTCAACGTCGGCGTTAGGCTTCGGCTCCCCGCTTTCTCCTTGAGCCGCCTGGCCACCTGCTCGGCATTATACCGCCCGAGCGTGCCCGAGCTCGCGACTTCCAGCGCACCGCGAACCGCCCCGGCGCGCAGGGACTGCTCGCGCTCGACCTCGAACGCGAGCCCGCTCACCGACGCATCGCGGGCGAGGCGCCGGCGCGTCCACCAGACCGCCGCAATCGCGACGATCGCGACCGCCAGCCATACGACGAAGGGCACCACCCTCGGGAGATCGATCCACCGGGCGCGGCCGAGCAGCACCACACCCGCCGCGAGCAGCAACGCGGCCAGCCCGACCGCGGCCGCGCCACCGGCGGCCGCGATCAGTCGCGAGATGCGTCCGCGTTCGCGATCGACGAGATCGATGACCGTCATGCCGCCGGGCGGCTCGTCACCGCGTACACGAACAGGTTCACGCCCATGCGAAGCGCCGCCTCGTGCAATTCTGGTGGGTCATTGTAGGTGCCCGTGTCCTCCCACCCGTTCCCCAGATCGGATGAGAAGTCATAGTACACCGCGAGCCGATCACCGATGAACACGCCGAGCCCCCGCGCCGGCTTCCCGTCGTGCTCGTGAATCTTCGGGACACCGTTCGGAAAGTCGTACACCAAATGATAGATCGGGTGCGTGAGCGGCACATCGACCAGCGGACGATCCGGGAAGACACGCGCGATCTCCCGCCGGAAATTCGCGTCGAGCCCGTAATTGTCGCTCACGTGGAGGAACCCGCCGCGCAAGAGATACTGCCGCAGGCGCTCCACTTCGGCATCGCTGAACCGGATGTCGCCGTGACCCGTGACGTGCAGGAACGCGTAATCCCACACCCGGTCATCGAGCAGCGTGACGCGACCCTCGGTCTTGTCGACCCGCAGTGTCGTCCGCTCGTTGATCGCTTCGATGAGGTTCGGAAGGCTCGATGGGTTGGCGTACCAGTCGCCGCCCTCGTACTGCAGGCGGGCGATGGCGAGGCGCGGCCCATCATTCCGGGCCGCGCCGACGGTCGCCAGTGCGACGAGCGCCGCGAGCGATGCGGCGTATGCGCGTACGGTTCTCATGCTTCGTGAGCGAGTCGATAGGCAAGGTTGCGGGACGCGCCGCCCTCGCGCACGAGCGCGGCGGCAACATCGCGTGCACTGAGTCCGGCATCGCGCATCGCGCGGGCGCGAGAGCGCAGCTCGTCTTCCGCCAGCGGTTGAAGAGTGGAGCCCTCGAGCACGATCACGACCTCCCCGTGCGGCGGCGAGCTCTCGTAATACGCCGAGAGCTCGGCCACCGTTCCGCGGCGAATTTCCTCGAACTGTTTCGTCAACTCCCGGGCCACGACCACACGCCGATCGGCGGCGCCACGAGCTCCGAGCTCGGCGAGCGTCGCGGCAACGCGGCTCGGCGCCTCGTAGAGTACGCTCGTGTGCCGAAGGCTGCTGAGCTCGTACAAGGCCTCATCGCGCTCGCGTCCTTTCCGCGCCAGGAAACCAAAAAACGTAAACCGCTCGCTGCTGAGAGCGGAACTTACGAGTGCCGCCAACGCCGCGGACGGGCCAGGAATTGGAACCACGGCGATACCAGCCTCCGCGGCCGCTCGCACGACACGCGCACCGGGATCCGACACGAGCGGAGTGCCGGCATCCGAGATCAACGCCACATCGCGTCCTTCTCGGAGACGAGCGATCGCCGTTGCCGTTGCACGTGCTTCGTTGTGCTCGTGGTACGAGAGCATCGGCGTCGCGATCCCGTGGTGATCGAGCAGGTGTCGCGAATGTCGCGTGTCCTCGGCGAGAATGAGGTCCACCGTTCGCAGCACGTCGATCGCCCTGAGGGTGATGTCCCGCAGGTTCCCGATCGGAGTGCTGACGACGTACAACGACCCCTTCGGCCCCGCGTCGTCTACCACTCCAGCTCCCACGGAAGAGCGGACAGGAACCCGGCCGCGTGCAGCATGTGGCGGCGCTCCCGTGCCGCCTCCGCCACCACGCGGCGCGCTGCCTCCTCGTCGCCGTCGAGTGCCTCACGGACCGTTTCCGTGACCCACGCCGCGAGGCCGGCCGTCACCTCCTGGCCGTCCTCCGACGGATCCTCGGACCCGGGGCCAGCGGCGAACCGACTCAGTGCCGGGTATTGCCGGACCAGAGCATCTCGCACTCGCTCGCCGACTGCCGAAGGCACCGGAACGCCATACGAGCCCAGCTCCAGATACATGCGCCGGATGAGCTCTCGGTATGCGGCCACGAGCGCGGCAGGCGCCTGAGTCGGCATGTGCAGCGGGCCGCGCCACGCAGCGACCAGCGCGTTCGGGCGGGTCGACGCCGGCCCGAAAACGCGCGCGAGCTGTTCCGTTCGTCCCGAGCCGTTGTCGTCCACGACGAAGGTCCTTTCGATCAGTCCATCCTGCAGCACCAGGTAGTTCGCCGCGTCGCGGTTCACTACCTCAACGACGCCGGTGAATCGCTCGCCACGCAAGTGCGGGAAGAGCACCCGTGCATCCCCCGCCGAGAAGCCGCCCGGCCACGGATCCGACGGCACCAGGAACGTGTGGTACATGCACACGAGGAGCTCCACCGGCGCTTCGTAAAATGCGATCTCGCCGAACTCCGGTTCTGCTGGAACCCGGCCGAGGGCAGACGAGATCGCAATGGGCTCGTTGCCATGCGCTGTGGCGCGGATCGCGTTGACTACCTCGCCCTCGCGCAGGAACAGGATGAGGAATTCCTCCGGCAGCCAGATCGCAACATAGCCCGCGACGCGCGCGGTGCGGTCACGCTTGGCGTCGGTGAGGAGGTTCCGAAGGTGGATGTAGGCGAGCTTCGTTCTTCCGAGGAGAACGCGCCCGTAAGGGTACCGCAGCCGTGCGGCCAGTGCCGGCATCGCATGGGATCAAGAGAAAATCGCCTGAGAGGCACGAGCCTCTCAGGCGATAACTTGAGCCGGGCGGCGCATCACCGCAATCATTTCCGGCTGCTGCGTTTACGCCGCCGCGGAGTGCTGCTTGAACTTCGATTCCAGCGCCGGCTTGGGCACCGCGCCGATGACCTGGTCCACCAGCTTCCCGTTCAGGAAGAATAGCACCGCCGGGATCGACCGCACGTTGAAGCGCGTCGCCGTCCGGATGTTCGAGTCCACATCCAGCTTCGCCACCTTTGCCTTGCCCTGATACTCCACGGCAAGCTGGTCGAGGATAGGCGCAATCATGCGGCACGGGCCGCACCACGTCGCCCAGAAGTCGACGACCGCCAGACCATCGTGCTTCTCGATCTCCTGCTCGAAGTCCGCGTCGGTTACCGCCACTGCGTTCGACATTTCGTTCAACCTCCACGAGCCGGGGTCCGCCCGACTCCCATTCGGATTAGTTTCTCGCGCTCCCCTTAGCAAGCGCCATGAGCAAGCCACCAGCCCGTCGCGGAACCCGACTCGCGCACATCGGCATTGCGGTCAGTTCCCTCGATGAGATTCTACCGTTCTATCGTGACATCCTCGGCCTGTCTGAGGTCCCGCTCGACGACGCCGACGGCGCGTCGATCGTGGGCCTCGCCGCAGGCGATCCACTCGTTGAGCTGCTCGAAGCCGAGTCCCCCGACTCGCCCATCGGCCGATTCGTCGCCAAGCGCGGACCGGGAATCCACCATCTCTGCTTCTTCGTCGACGACCTCGACGCCGCCCTCGACCGTTGTCGTGCGGCCGGCGTACGGCTCATCGACGAAATTCCCCGCGTTGGCGCCGAAAAGAAACGGATCGCGTTTCTCCATCCGTCATCCACCGCGGGTGTCCTCGTCGAGCTGTCGGAATACTAACCCGGCCAAGGTCGCTTGCGTTCCCCGGGCTCAGGCTGCTCTCACTTTTGTCTGCAGAGTGCGGTCACGGCGGAGAAGTCCGCGTCCTCGACGTACCAGCGGTCGGACGGCCCTTTCACCGTCGTGAACCGCGGCGACTTGGTCACGGTTCCCTTCGTGAGGTCGACCTTCATGATCCGCTTGCCGTTGTCGCCGGGTTGTTCATCGCCAATCGTGTACTTGTCGGCGTCGTAACACCCCTGCATAACGATGAGGCGCTTCTCCAGCTCGGTACGCTCGAACTGATCACGCGCAGGCCCTTTGGACGTGCCCCACGCGATGGATAGCTCCTGAAGGTCCTGCGATTTCGCTGCCTTCAAGAAACGCTCGACGGCGGCTCGCGGAGCGGCAGCGCCTGGTAGGTTCACGGCGGGGGCGGCGGCCGGAGCCGGCGCTGAGGAACTGCTCCCCGACCCGGACTTGCAACCGGCGACGGCCAAGGACAACAACAGGATCGTTCGCTTCACTGGATTCTCTCCACGCCTTGCGGCCTGCTATGGTAGCTCAACCTGCCATGTACCAGCGACTTTACATTAACATCGACCACGTTGCGACGCTTCGCCAGGCACGGCGCACCGTCGAACCGGATCCCGTTCTCGCGGCGATCGAATGCGAGAACGCTGGTGCCGATGGCATCACGGCGCACCTGCGCGAGGACCGCCGGCACATCCAAGACGACGACGTAGAGCGGCTGAAGACTACAGTCCGGACGGTCCTCAATCTCGAGCTGGCGTGCACGCGGGAAATGGTCGGGATCGCGAGTCGTCTGCGCCCGTATCAGGTCACGTTCGTCCCGGAGCGGCGCGAAGAGGTCACGACCGAGGGTGGCCTCGACGTGACGCGAGATCCCAAGGCGTTACGATCGGCGATCGAGCAGTTGGCCGCCATTGGAGTGCGTACGAGCCTCTTCATCGACCCCGACATGGACGTCGTGGCGCGGTCCCGCGACCTCGGCGCCGTGGCCATCGAGCTGCACACCGGCCGGTATGCGCACCACCCGAACGAGCCCGCCGTGCTTCGCGCGCTCGAGGACGCGGCGCGCCACGGACACGAAATCGGTCTCGCCGTCCACGCCGGTCACGGCCTCACGACCCACAACGTCGGGCCAGTCGCGGCGATCGCCGAAATCGAGGAACTCAACATCGGCCACTCGATCGTGAGCCGCGCGGTGTTCGTCGGGCTCGCGGAGGCCGTGCGCGAAATGCGTGCAGTGATGGATGTTGCGCGAACCCGAGGGTAGACCGTCCTTGGGGGAGCGTCTTAACTTCGTCGGTCTCTCGTTCGGAGCGGAATGGGCGTGACGGTGGGGCTGCTGGACTTCTACATCCTCGAAGCGGGCGAGTACGTCGATCAGCTCGACGCGCTCGTGGGCGCGGCCGTGCAGGCCCCGCCCGAGTCGACTCCGTTCATCACGGCGGCCCGCGCCCTTCGCGGAAGCTCGACGATGGCGAAGCTGCTTCGCATGGCGGAGCTGGCGGGCTCGGTCGAGCGCGTTGGGCGTGGGTTGCGGGACGGCTCCGTCCGCTGGAACGCCGACGTACGCGCCGCGCTCGTCGCCGCGATCGATGACGTCCGGATTCTGCTGCGGACGGTTCGCAGCTGGAGCGCCGCCGAGGAGCAGCGCGCCGCAGCGCGCGTCGCCGAGTTGCGCTCGTTCATCCCCGAGGGTGGCACCGCGGCGGCAGCGAGCACGCCGATCAGCGCGGCGGTGAGTCCTGCGTTCTTCGCATCGGAGGTGGAAGGAGTCGCCGCGGCGCTCGATACCTATGTCGGCGTTCCGACCGATCGCAACGCGCTCGACGAGGCGCTGGGGCGCGTGCGAGCGCTTCGCGGCATCGCCGCGCTCAAGGATCTCCCGCCGCTCGCCGATGTTGCGGACGCGCTGGAGACCGCCGCGAAAACGACGATGGTCGATGGCCGAGCGCTCAGCCCGCAGCACGCGGAGCTCTACGACGCATCGGCGCATGCGCTCCGGCGCGCCGCGCGAGAGCTGCGAACTACGGGCCGCCCCGACGCGACGGCGCCCGAAGTCCGGCGGTTCGCCGCGGCTGCTCTCGCCCTGCACCAGCAGGCGCGCGAGGAGGAGCAGGTGGTGCCGGTCGCCAGTCTGTTCTTCGGCGATGCGGGGCCGCACATCGTCTCCCGTGCCGACCGTTCGCCGGACGCGTTGGAATCTCGATTCCGCAAGGAGGTCACACCGCTCGCGGAGCATCTTCGCCGACTGGTGGGCGATGCGAAGAGTGCCACGACCTCGGTCGCGCGCGACCGGATCAGCCACGAGCTCCGCGGGGCGCTTCGCGTGATTCGTTGGACGATCGACAGTTTCGGCGAGGCGGACGCCTCACGCTTTTTCGCGAGTGCGGCCGCGGAGACCAACATCCTCGACCCGATCGTCCTGTCGTCGATCGACGCGGCGGGCACGCTCGTCGCATCGCCCGCGGTTCCGCTCGCGAACCTCGCGGCGAGGCTGGGAGAGCTGGGCCGCGCAAACACGGTCGACCGGGCGATCGCCGCCGGTTTCGGGCCGCTGGATCAACCACCGCGCGCTGCGGTGCCGCCGCAATCGGCGCGGCCGTCGTCCGGCGCGGCGCCTACGGTTCGGCCGGCTCGACCAACGCCGGTGCGAAACGACGTGGCGGTAGCCCGGAAAGCGCCCGCCACACCCACCGGGGCCGAGCTAACGCGCTTCCTGCAGACCGGCATCGCCAGCTTCAACGAGCTGGATCGGACGCCACTCGCGCCGCCGGCGCCGCTCGATGACGCGACGCTCGTCTCCATCGATGACTTGCTCTATCGCGGACGCGCCGCGCTCGACCGAGCGATCGAGGTTCGCGATCTGATCCGGCTGTCGGGTGGGAATACCGACGAAGCCCTCGCCGAGCTGTTCGATCTGCTCGATCTCGCTGCCACCGACTAGCCCCAGATGAGACTCGACTGGAAGACTGCGCTCGGCATCGTGCTGAGCGCCGGGCTCCTCGTGTGGACGCTGCGCGGCGAGTCGCCTTCGGACATCTGGGCGGTCATCTCCCGGTCGAACGTGCCGCTGCTGGCCGTAGCGGCGGTGGTCGCGACGGCGATCTTTCCGCTGCGCGCCATTCGGTGGCGCGTCATTCTCGAGCCGGTCGCGCCCCGGCTGCCGGTCACGCAGCTCTGGCGCGCGACCGCCGTCGGCATGATGGTGAACAACGTCTATCCCGCCCGCCTCGGCGAGATCGCTCGCGCGTATGCTCTCACACGCGAAACGAACCGCGTGAGTCTGACGGCGGCGGTGGCATCGCTCGCGGTCGATCGTGTGTTCGACGCGCTCACGCTGATGCTGCTGTTGGTGGGCGCAATGCTGGCGCCGGAGTTCCCGAGGGGGATCACGGTGGCCGGGCAGCCGGTCCAGCGCGCCGCCGCGCTGTTCGCGGCCGGCGCGCTCGCACTGTTCGTCATGCTCTACGTCATCGTCACGTTTCCGACGTATCTCGTTCGACTGTACGCGGCGGTCGTCGGCCGAGTGGCGCCGAGGCTCGTGCACCGCGGGAGCACGATCATTCACGCGTTCTCCGAGGGCCTCGGCGTCCTACGAAGCCCGCGGCGTTTCGCGGCCGTGTTTTTCTGGGCGCTGGTGCACTGGCTCGTGAATGCGCTCGCCTTCTGGATCGGCTTCAAGGCCGTCGGCATCGACGTGCCGTTCAGCGCGGCGAACTTTCTCCAGGGCATCATCGCCATCGGGGTCGCGTTGCCGTCGTCACCCGGATTCTTCGGTGTGTTCGAGGCAGCGGCCAAGGTGGGGCTCGAGGTGTACGGCGTTACCGGCGGGCGCGCCGTCAGCTGGGCGATCGGGTACCACATTCTGTCGTTCATCCCGATCACGATCATCGGGCTGTACTACTTCGCCCGACTCGGGCTGCATTTCCGCGACTTCAAGGCGCAGCCTAACGAAGCGCGATGACCGCCACGGCCGGCCGCGACCGCCCCTCGGGGACGACCGCTCGCACCGTTGCCCAGGCGAAGGTCAACCTGTTCCTTCGCGTGCTGGCACGCGAAGCCGACGGCTACCACCAGCTCGAGACCCTGTTCTGCCGGCTCGCGCTTGGCGATGATGTCACCGTGCGCGTGGGCGTCGGTGGTCGATCGCTCGAGTGCACCGGCGAGGCGCTCCCGGCCGAGGGGCTCGGGCCGGTCGAGCGGAACCTCGCCTGGCGAGCCGCGGCGCGGTACGCGGAGGCGACAGGCTGGCCTAACGATTGGGCCATCGGGATCGTGAAGCGAATACCGGTGGGCGGCGGGTTGGGCGGCGGGAGCGCCGATGCCGGCGCTGTCCTGCGGTGCCTGAATCGCCTCGCGCCATCACCGGTCTCCGACGGCGAGCTGGTCGCGCTCGCCGAACCGCTCGGCGCCGACGTTCCCTTCCTCACCGCGGGCGACGCGCTCGCGCTGGGCTGGGGACGCGGCGAGAGGCTGCTGGCGCTCCCGCCGTTGCCCGACCGCGCGGTCACGCTCGTGTGCTTCCCGTTCGGTGTGCCGACGCCTGACGCGTACCGCTGGCTCGACGCGCGGGCGAGCGTGACGCCGCGTCAGGCAGCGCGCGTGGGCCTCGAGGCACTCGCAACGTGGGCGGGCATCGCGCGTCTCGCGCATAACGATTTCGAAGCGGTCGTAGCGCCGCGATACCCGGAGATCGAGCGGGCCCTGCGCGAGCTCCGCTCGCGTGCCGCACATGGTGACGACGCGGCGGCGATCGCGATGCTTGCGGGCTCGGGCTCCACGGTCTTTGCCGTCTCCGACATGCCGGCTGAGACGATGACGGCGCCGCACGGATCGTCAGCCCGACTCGTGCACACGTACACCGCATCCCGTGTTGTTGCGGTAGAGGTGTCGGACTAGGTTTCCGGGGCGCGCCGGTTTCCCTGCCCCTTCGTCTAAAGGTAAGACAACGGCCTTTGGAGCCGTGAATCGTGGTTCGATTCCACGAGGGGCAACTCGGCTCCCTTCGTCCTCGTCTCGCCGACTTACCGTGGCTGTTCCCAAGACCGATTCGATTCGCGATGAGGGCGACGCGCGGATCGATGCCGCCATCGGGAACACGCCGATGGTCCGCCTAACGAGGGTCGTCGAGCCCGGCATGGCCGACGTCTGGGTCAAGATCGAGGGGATGAACCCCGGCGGCTCGATCAAGGATCGTACGGCCCTCGGGATGATCGTCGACGCCGAGCGGAGCGGCGCGCTGGTACCGGGCCAGATGATCGTCGAGCCGACGTCAGGCAACACCGGCATCGGCCTGGCACAGGTGGCGGCCGCGCGCGGCTACCCGTTGACGCTCTGCCTCCCTGCCCAAATGAGCGAGGAGCGAAAGCGCACCCTGCGCGCGTATGGGGCGAGGCTCGTGCTCACCGATCCCGAGCGACGCATGCTTGCCGCGATCGAGGAGGCCGAGCGCATTCGCGATTCCACCGGCGCATGGATGGCCAACCAGTTCGGCAATCCCGCGAATCCGCGGATCCACTACGAGACGACCGCACCCGAGCTGTGGGTGCAGATGCACCAGCGGATCGACGCGTTCGTCTACGGGTCGGGGACGGGCGGAACGATCTCCGGCGTAGGCCGCTTCCTTCGCGATCAGGGGTCAGGCGCGCTGGTCGTCGCCGTCGAGCCGGCGCGGAGTGCCGTCCTGTCTGGCGGGGAGCGCGGACAACACCAGTTCCAGGGCATGGGACCCGGCTTCGTGCCGCCGAACTTCGATCGCGCGGTCGTCGACCGCGTCGTTCAGGTGTGGGAGGAGGACGCGTTTCCTCTCGCACGGCGTCTCGCGCGCGAGGAGGGCTTGTTCGTTGGAATGTCGAGTGGCGGGATCACCTGGGCGGCGCTGCAGATCGCGCGCGAGCTCGGGCCGGGCAAGCGCGTCGCGATGATCGCACCGGATTCGGGCGCGCGATATCTGTCGACGACCCTGTTCGAGGCGTCGATGCCGGACACATCGCCTTAGAGCCGTCAGCCATCAGCTCAAACGGCGACCGTTTCTCTCCCGTCTTCCGATTCCCGTCTTCCGATTCCCGACTCCCGCGCTCGTAGCGTATCGGGAGCGGCCGGCTTAGCTTTGGTGGCTCTTCCGGTCGCCGGTCACGTCGCTGGTCGGAATTGACTATCTCGTTAGCCCCTCTTACGATACAAGGCTGCGGCAATGGACGTGGTGTCCTTACCGAAGCACGGATTCAAGCTCCTCTCGGGTACCGGCAATCAGGGACTCGCCGAGGAGATCGCAGAGCACCTTGGCGTCGAGCTGTGCAAGGTGACCTGCAGCCGGTTCGCCGACGGCGAGATTTTCGTTCGCATCGATGAGAACGTCCGCGGTGCGGATGTCTTCATCGTGCAGCCGACGAATCCACCCGCGGACAACGTGATGGAGCTCTTGCTCCTGATCGATGCGGCGAGGCGTGCGTCGGCAGCGCGCATCACGGCGGTGATGCCCTATTACGGGTATTCCCGCCAGGATCGCAAGGATCAGCCTCGCGTCGCGATCGGCGCGAAGCTGTTGGCGAACATGATCGAGAGCGCGGGCGCGGATCGCGTCCTCGGCATCGATTTTCACCAGCACCAGCTGCAGGGATTCTTCGACGTTCCCGTCGATCACCTGTATGCGGCGCCGGTGATGACGTCGCATTACCGCAGGAAGCAGTTGAAGGACGTTGTCGTCGTCGCACCGGATGTCGGGTCGGCGAAGATGGCGCGAGGATTCGCGAAGCGGCTCAACGGCACGCTCGCGATCATCGACAAGCGTCGCCCGACGGCGAACGTGGCCGAGGTGCTGAACGTGGTGGGTGATGTCGAGGGGCGCGACTGTTTGATCCCCGACGACATGATCGACACGGCCGGCACGGTCACCGAGGCCGCGCGGGCGCTCAAGAAGTTGGGCGCGAACGACATTTACGTGTGCGCCACGCATGCGCTGCTCTCCGGCCCTGCCGTGGAGCGGTTGTGCGCGGCGCCGATCGTCGAGGTCGCCGTGACCAACACGATTTCGATCCCGCAGGACCGGCAGTTCCCGCAGCTGAAGGTGCTTTCGGTTGGCGAGCTGCTTGCGAAAGCGATTCGCTTCACGCACAGCGAGCAGAGCGTCAGCTCCCTGTTCGACTAGGCAACCCGGATGTTCCGGGCTGCCTGACACGTTACACGCACACCGCAGGTTATTCCGTCATGGCCACCGCACAACTCTCCGCGAGCCCGCGCACCACGAGTGGCAAGGGTGCCGCGCGAACGCTTCGCAGCGCCGGGCAGATCCCGGCAGTCATCTACGGTCACGCGCGCGAGCCGCTGTCGCTCGCGGTTCCCACGCGCGAGTTCGAGAAGCTCCTCGAGCGCGTTTCGGCGGAGAGCACGGTGATCGAGCTCAACCTCGACGGCGGAGTCGCGCGTACGCTCATCCGCGAGATTCAGCGCCACCCGTACAAGAAGCAGATCCTGCACATCGACTTTCAGGAGCTGGTGGCGGGTGAGAAGGTCTCGGTCAACGTGCCGATCATCCTGACGGGCACGCCCGAGGGCGTGCGCGTGTCCGGCGGTATTCTGAGCCAGGTGATGTCGGAACTGTCGATTCGCGTGGACCCGGTGAACATCCCGCGGCGCATCGAGGCCGACGTGACGAACATCGCGATTGGCCACTCGCTGCACGTGAGCGACCTCAAGGTGCCGGACGGTATCGAGGTGCTCGACGAGGCGGATGCGACGGTAGCGGTGGTATCGGCGCCGAAGGTCGAGGTCGAGCCGACGCCGGGCGCGACGGAAGCCGTGGAGGCTGCGGCGGAGCCGGAGCTCATTCGGAAGACGAAGGACGAGGGCGAGGAAGAGGGCGAGTCGAAGTAATCGCTCGCTGTCTCCTCGCATAGGAGCCAGTGAAGGTCATTCTTGGCCTGGGCAATCCCGGGCGCGAGTACAAAGACACGCGTCACAACGTCGGCTGGTGGGTTCTGGACCACCTGGCCGACGTTTGGCGTTTGGATGGATGGCGCCGTGACGGGGAGACGCTGACGCTGAGCGGGGTCGTCGACGGTCGGCCGGTGCGTCTGGTGAAGCCCACGACGTACATGAACCTGAGCGGCCAGGTGCTGCGACCGTATCTGCGCCGGCCGGAGTGGTCGGCGGCGTCGGACCTCATGGTGGTCGTGGACGAGGTGGCCATTCCGCTCGGTACGTACCGGCTGCGGGCGCGTGGCAGCGCGGGCGGGCACAACGGTCTGAGGGACGTGGAGCGGGCGTTAGGCACCCAGGAGTATCCGCGGCTGCGGATTGGCATCAAGCCGGAGGATCCGCGGCGCGTTGGCAATCTGGCGGACTTCGTGCTGTCGCCGTTTGGGAAGGATGAACGGGCGGTGGTGGTCGAGCTGTTGCCGCGGCTGCGGGATGCGATCGAGATGTGGATGCGGGAGGGGATTGTGAAAGCCATGAATGCGCATAACGGCGACGGGGGAGCGCCACGAGGGTAGTTATTCCGCAACGAGCCGCATGAGACGGCAGTGGGCGGCGCACTGAAGCCGGCGGTGGGCAGTGAGCAGTGAGAGGTGGGCAGAGAGCAATCGGTCACGGGATTAGGCTTTGGGCTCGCCCTCTTCGTCCGCACGGCGTTTCACCACCCGATGAAGCGCCGTCAGCATTCGCTTCACCTCCCATACTTGCTCCAGCAGCCTGCGTGCTTCATTGGCGTCTAGGATGCCAAGCGCACGTCCTCGCTCGAGCTGACGATCCACCTCGTGTGCTGAAGCAATCGCCGTCTCGAGAAAGCGTGCGAATTGTCTTTGACTCAGCTGTCCGGCGCCTTCCGCGATGTTATCGACGATCGAGTCTACAGCTCGAAGGAGCTGTGACCGGAAGCCCGGCGCACTTCCGCCCATCGGACGCCGGAAGGTGGCGTGGTGACAGGCGACCGATAGCGCGAGGGCCTTGTGCCAGACTTTGAGCCGGCGAACGGGTTGCATGCGGGGAACATGGCATCGTCCTCCGCGACCACCGGCATCCGAACTTGGCGGCTGGTTACATTTCTCCGCGGCGCTGCCATCCGCCCACTATCCACTGCCCACCGCCGGCTTCAGTGCCTGCCCACTGCCGTCTGGGCTCCGCAATCCGCTCCAGGGACCGCGTTCGTTTCGCTCTCGATCATGCTGAAACTCGGAATCGTTGGCCTGCCTAACGTCGGCAAGTCGACCCTGTTCAATGCCCTGACGGCCGCCAAGGCCGAAGCGGCGAACTACCCCTTCTGCACCGTCGAGCCTAACGTCGGCATGGTCGAGGTCCCCGACCCCCGCCTCGGCAAGCTGGCCGACATCGTCCAGCCCAAGAAGGTCGTCCCGGCCGTCGTCCAGTTCGTGGACATCGCCGGCCTCGTGAAGGGCGCCGCCAACGGCGAAGGGCTCGGCAACAAGTTCCTCGCGAACATCCGCGAGACCGACGCGATCGTCCAGGTCGTGCGCTGCTTCGAGGATCCCGACGTCACGCACGTCATGGGGTCCGTCGACCCGGCGCGTGACCGCGAGGTCATCGAGTTCGAGCTCGCGCTCGCCGACCTGGCGACGGTCGAGAAGCGGCTCGACCGCACCCGCCGCGCCGCGAAGTCGGGCGAGAAGGAAGCCGTGGCCGAGCTGCCGGTGCTCGAGCGGGCGCAATCGTTTCTGAGCGAAGGGAAAGGGCTCTGGGAAGCCAAGCTCTCGCCTGACCAGTTGCGCACGCTCGCGCCCCTGTCGCTGCTCACGACCAAACCGGTGCTCTACGCCGCGAACGTCACGGACGCCGAGCTGTCGGGCGACGAGGGCAAGCATCTCAAGGCGCTGCGCGCCGCGGTCGCCGCGAGCGGCGAGCACGCGGAGATCGTCCCGTTCTCCGCGAAGATCGAGGCGGAGCTGGCCGAGCTGCCGCCGGAAGACCGTGCCGAGTTCCTTGCGTCGTTAGGCCTCGAGTCCGCGGGGCTCGACCGGCTCATTCGCGCCGGGTACCACCTCATGGGGCTCCAGACCTACTTCACCGCCGGCGAGCAGGAGGTCCGGGCCTGGACCATCCATCAGGGCGACACGGCACCCGTCGCCGCCGGAGTCATTCACACCGACTTCGAGCGCGGCTTCATCCGCGGCGAGACGGTTGGCTACGACGAGTTCGTCGCGACCGGTGGCTGGAAGGGCGCCCGGGAAAAAGGGGTCGTCAGGTCCGAAGGCAAGGAGTACGTCGTGAAGGATGGCGATGTCATGCTGTTCCGCTTCAATGTCTAGCGGGGACGTCCTACAGGCCTTCGTCCAGGCCTTCGTCGGCATCGCGTGACGGCTGCCCCGCGGCGCCAGCGTTAGGCGATGGTCCGGCGAACTCGGCGAGATGCGCGAGATAGCTGAGGCTGGGCACGAACTCGGCAACGCGCGTCGTATAGAGAGGGTTGGCCATGCAGTACGCGAGTCGAGCGCCCACCAGGCCGCGCCGGAGCGGAATCAGGCTGGACATGCGTGTGCGAATCGGACGGGTGGACGACCATGGCCCGTACGCGGAAATGGCCACCGCAACGGGGCAGGCCGGGTGCCGTGCGGGCTCTCCACACCCGGAGACGCGCGCTATTGTCTCTCCCGTGCGGAAGCCATTAAGTTGCAAGGCTTTTCATAACGGGCGAATTACGCGCCCTTCATTCCCTCCCCCTGCTTCCGGCAACCGGCGGGGGGCGGACCACGACCAAAGGGAGGATTGCCGACACGTGTCTCGCGAATACGAGGCGGTGTACATCTTCGACTCGACACTCGAAGACGCCGCCATCAACGACAAGCTGACCCGCTACCACGGGCTGCTCCACGCCGAGGGCGAGGTCAAGACCGACCACTGGGGACGCCGCCAGCTCGCCTACCCCATCGGGCCCCGCGAAAACGGCTATTACGTCGTCGCCCACTTCAACACCGACCCCAAGACGCTGCCCGAGTACGAGCGCGCGCTCAAGCTCGACGATGGGATCGTGCGCTACCTCGTCACGCTCCACGAGCACGAGGTCGGTGCGCCGCCGATGTCCGAGGAAGAGTTGCTCGCGGCGCGTCGCCGTGAGGAAGACGAGGAGGATGAGGATTGATCATGCGACGAGCTCAGAAGTCGTGCCCGTTTTGCGAGATGCGAGTCCGGTTCATCGATTACAAGGATGACCGTACGCTCGGCCGATTCATCACCGACCACGGCAAGATCCTGCCGAGCCGGCTGAGCGGTGTGTGCGCCCGGCACCAGCGACAGTTGTCGCAGGCGGTGAAGCGGGCGCGGTACCTCGCCATCATTCCGTACATCCGCGGCCACCAGGCCTGAGGCCTGGCGCCTAACGCGTCGACGGAAAGGGGGGACCGATTCAAGACGGCCTGCAGGCGGACGCCCCGGTGGCTCCGGCCCCGGCACCGCGTGAGCGAGGATGGAGGCGCATCCTCCTTGCTCTCCTGGCGTTCGTCCTGCTGCCGCTCGTTCCGCTCCTCCGCGTCGTGGTGCCGATCGAACAGTCGCTCCTGCTGATCGTCCCGGCCCTCGCGGCGTGCGCGCTCGTCGGCTGGTGGGCCGGAGGTCGCTTCCTGCTCGCGCTGACATGGACGGCACTGGCGGTCTGGATGATCGTCGCGCCGCTGCCCGGCACGCCGGCATTCGTGGCGATCGCGAAGGGATGGTCGCTGCTTCTCGCCGCGTCGTTCGGCGTTGCATCGATCATGAACCCGCGGCAGTCGTTCTTCCCTCGCGCGCTGTCTGCCCTGGGATTGGCATTCGCCGTCGGATTCGCGCTCGTGATGTTCGCGGCCAAGCGACCGGACACCGTCGAACGCGCGCTTCGCGCCGAGTACACGCGGCGCGTCGAATCGTGGCTGTCGGACTGGGAGTCGGTTTCCAAGACGCGCGAGTGGGTCGAGATCACGCGCGACAATCCCGGGATGGACTCGCTCGCGCGCGAGAGCACCGAGCGGCTTCGGGAGCTTCCGGCGATCACTGTTCGGCTGTATCCGTCGATCCTGGCGTTGGAGTCGCTCGCGGTGCTCGCACTCGCGTGGGGGCTCTACCACCGGGTGAGCCGGGCTCGCATCGGCGCGCCGCTGGCACCGCTCAAGGAGTTTCGCTTCAACGACCAGCTCGTTTGGGGGCTGGTCCTCGGAATCACCGCCGTTGCGGTGCCTACGCTCAAGGCGTTCAGCACCGTGGGGCTCAACCTGCTTTTGTTTTTCGGCGCGCTGTACGCCCTGAGGGGGCTTGGAGTGTTGGCGTGGTTTTTTGCGCCCGGCCGTCTCATGGTAGCGCTCACGATTGGCCTCGCCATCTTCATCTGGCCGTTGCTCGGGGTGTTCGCCCTCGGCGTCGGCCTGGGAGATACCTGGCTCGACTGGCGCAGCAGACCGCGCCCGACCACATAACGACTGGAGTGAACATGGAAGTCATCCTGCGCCAGGCGGTCGAGAAGCTCGGCCAGCCCGGAGACGTCGTGAAGGTTTCGCCGGGCTTCGCCCGGAACTATCTGCTTCCCCGCGGCATCGCGTACGCCGCCACGGCCGGGAACCTCAAGCGGATCGCTCAGGAGAAAGCCCGCTTGCAGGCAGCAGAGGACGAGCGACGCGGCGGCGCACAGGCGATCGCAACTCGCCTCGAGGCCGTCTCGCTGACCTTTTCCGCGCGCGTTGGTGAGGAGGGGAAGCTCTTCGGTTCGGTCACGGCATCCGATATCGCCGAGCAACTTCACGCTCAGGGCTTCGACATGGTCGAGAAGCGCCAGATCGATCTCCACGAACCGATCAAGGCGCTGGGGGTCTATCGCGTGCCTGTCCGGCTGCACGCCGACGTGAAGCCCGAGATCAAGGTCTGGGTGATCAAGCAGTAGTCGGGCGGTCTGCCCGAAGCCGGCGCACGAGGCAGAAATCGTCGGCTTGACGCGACAACAGATCGTCGGGGCGATGCGACAAAGGCCGGCTGCGCGTTCGCGTTCAGCCGGCCTTTTCATAGGTATCGGCGGCGATGTACTCGCATTATGCTTGGGCAAACGAAGGCTTACGCGGACCGGCCCCGCGTTGTGGCGACGCGGTGCGGGACGTGCTAGACCTTCGGCCCGTGCTCGGCTACAACCACCCGCTCAGGACCCGACCGCACCGCATGACCGCACCCACCGCGCCCACACCGGCGTCGCTTGCGCAGCGCGCGGCAGCGCTCTGCCTCGATCTCAAGGCCAACGACGTCGTCGTGCTGGACGTGCGTGGCGTCACCGACATGACCGACTTCTTCGTGATCGCGAGCGGCACGTCGGACACCCACGTGCGCAGTGTGGCGGAACACGTGCTCGAGGAGTTGCGCAGGGAAGGCACGCGCGCGCATCACGTCGAAGGGGTCCAGCAGGGCCGATGGGTACTGCTCGATTACGTGGATATGGTGGTTCACATTTTTCACCCGACGCTCCGGGAATTCTACCAGCTCGAACGTTTGTGGAGCGATGCGGCCGTGGTCGCGGTCGATCAGCAGCAAGGAGCACTCAAATGAGGATCGTGAAGGCGGGCGCGTGTGCAGCCGCGCTCGTCGCCGCCGTTGGTGTGGCGACACGGCTCCAGGCGCAATCGTATTTCGGTCAGAACCAGGTTCAGTACGACCACTTCAAGTGGAGCGTGCTCGAAACCGAACACTTCCTGGTGCACTACTACCCCCAGGAACGTGTTGCCGCGATGGACGCGGCCCGCATGGCTGAACGCGCCTATGCCCGCCTCTCGCGATTGTTGAATCACCAGTTCCGTGAGAAGAAGCCGCTCATCCTGTACTCCTCACGCGGCGACTTCGGCCAGAACAACGTGACGGGCGATCTCGGTGAAGGCACGGGTGGCGTCACCGAGGCGCTGCGGCATCGCATGCTGCTCCCGTTCACGGGCGACTACAAGAGCTTCGAGCACGTGCTCGCGCACGAGATGGTGCATGCATTCCAGTATGACATCTTCGCGCGAGGACGTGCCGGCGCGGGACTCCAGACGCTGGCGCAGGTCGACCCGCCGCTGTGGTTCATGGAAGGCATGGCCGAATACCTCGCGGGAGGGCCGAACCACGTCCTGACGCAGGCGTGGGTGCGTGATGCCGCGGTCAACGGCCATCTGCCGTCGATCGAGCAGATGACGCTCCGCCCGGACCAATACTTCCCGTATCGCTACGGCGAAGCGCTGTGGGAGTACGTGGGCAATCGGTGGGGCGACGAGATCATCGGGGAGGTGCTGAACTCCGCGCCTAACGTCGGGATCGAGCGCGCGTTCAAGCGCGAGACCGGCCTGGCGCTGGCGGACCTGAGCGATGAGTGGCGGGAGGCCATGCAGACGAAGCACCTGCCGCAGATCGCGACCCTCGAGCGTGCCCGAAAGTTCTCGCAGCCGCTCTTGAGCGAACGCAAGACCGGTGGGCGCCTGTTCCTCGCGCCCTCGCTCTCGAGCGACGGGAAATACATCGCGTTCGTGTCGCTCGGAAGCTTCCTCCGCGGCCAGGTGTTCCCGGACCTGTGGTTAGGCAACGGCGAGACGGGCAAGCGTCTCGCGCGCCTCGTGAAATCGACGACGGACCCGAACTACGAGGAGCTCCGCCTGCTCTACTCGCAGAGCGCTTTCTCTCCCGACGCGAAGCTGCTGGCGTTCACCGCACAGCGTGAAGGGCGGGACGTGCTCTACCTGATGGACGTGAAGCGCAGGAAGGTCATCCACCGGTTCGATCTGCCGCTCGAAGGCGTCACGAGCCCATCCTGGTCGCCCGACGGACGACAGCTCGTGTTCAGCGGCGGAGAGGGTGGGCTGACCGACCTGTACATCGTCGACCGCGATGGGCGCAACCTCCGCCGGCTCACGAACGACCGGAATGGCGACAATCAGCCGCAATGGTCGCCCGACGGCCGTACGATCGCCTTCGTGTCGGACCGCGGGCCGCAAACCGACTTCGACAACCTGAAGTTCAGTCGCTGGCAGGTATCGCTTTACGATCTCGAGTCCGGCCGGATCAGCGTGCTCCCGAACCAGGCCGGCCAGAACCTGAATCCGATGTGGGCGCCCGACGGCAAGTCGATCGCGTTCGTATCGGATCGTACGGGCATCCCCAATCTCTTCATCTACGATCTCGAGAAGAAGCAGCACTTCCAGATCTCGAACGTCGTGGGGGCCGTGCTGGCCGTGACGGAGTACAGCCCGGTCATCACGTGGGCGCGTCAGGCGGATCGCCTCGCGTTCGCGTACTACGAGAACGGCGAATACACGGTGTGGTCGGTGAGCAACCCCCGCCGGCTCATGAAGGAGCCGTATCGCGATACGACGGCGGTGAAGACGCAGACGGTCGCGAAAGCGGGTCTCCACGTGGATAGCGCCGCGGGCAACGTTGCGAGCTTCGCGGTTGCTCCGACGGTCTCGCCGCCACCGCGGCGGGAGGTGCCAGCGGACCCCATGCCGAGAGTGCCCGCGTCACAGGGCGGCGACACGTCGGCGCTCGCACCGATCACCACAGCGAACCGGGACTCGGTGCCGCGTGATCGGTCGATCTACAGGAGCGCGACGGGGCTTCGCGCATCGGCCGACCTGCCCAGCGCGCCCGAGCGGGCGGAGACAGTCGTCAGCGTCGCGCAGCTGCTCGACAGCGCGGCGGTCGCGCTTCCCGACACGACCGAGTTCAAGCGGTACGGGTACAGGATCGGGTACCAGCCGGAATACGTCTCGCGCCCGAACATCGGATACGGCGCAGACAACTTCGGCCGCGGAGTCACTGGCGGGACCACCGTCGTACTGAGCGATCTGCTTGGCGACCATCGCCTCGCGTTCTCGGCACAGGTGAACGGCCGAATCAGTGAGGCGTATCTGCTCGCGGCATTCACCAGCATGGGCCGACGGCTGCAATACACGAGCGGCATCATGCAACAGCCGGTCTATTACCTCACGTACGATCAGACCAACCCGCTGTCCCTCGGCACGAACAATTACTACCAGACGCAAGGGGTCACGCGGTTCGTCACGCGCCAGGCATTCGGAATTGGCGCGTATCCGCTGAACCGGTTCACGCGCGTCGAATTCGGCGGAAGCCTCAACTACGTCGATCAGCTGACGTACTGGTACGGTCGCAAGATCGACGCTGACCGAGGGTTCGCCGTTCCCTTCAAGGTGGACAGCATCAGCAACCGATCGGGCATCGTGTATGGCGCACCGTACTTCGCGTACGTGTCCGACAACACGCTGTTCGGCTACACGGGACCGATCGCCGGACGGCGGTACCGGTTCCAGATCGAGCCGACACTCGGCTCATACCAATGGGTGGAGTATCAGGCGGACTATCGCCGATACTTCCCGATCCTGTTCAACTTCCTCACGATCGCGCTGCGCGGGCAGACCAGCATCTCGGTGGGCCGCGATGAGACGATGTTGCAGAAGTACATCGGTCGCCCCGAGTTCGTGCGTGGCTACGATCGTGAGCAGTACAGCTTCCAGTGCACCGGGGTGCCCGGTCTGCCCCAGAACCCCAACACGCAGGGCGGTTGCAGCGCCATTCAGCTGCTCGGCAGCCGAGTCGCGTTGGCGAACGCCGAGCTGCGATTCCCACTCGTCAGGCGGTTCGACCTGGGGCTGCTCCCCATCTCGCTCCCGCCGGTGGACGGGTTGTTCTTCTACGACATGGGCCTCGCGTGGTCGCACGGGCAGAAGGTCGTGTGGGACAACTCGGTGAACCAGAACGTGGCGACGACTCGCGCGCCGGTTCACAGCTACGGCGCCGGGATTCGGATGAACCTCTTCGGGTTCGCGCTCCTGCGGTGGGACTACGCGATCGCGCTCGATCGGCCCGGCGGGAAGAAGGGCTATTGGCAGTGGACGATCGGACCGAGCTTCTAAGAGCCGGGATGGGGGATGGGGGATGGGGGATGAGAGGCGACACCCTCATCCCCCATCCCTCATCCTCGATCCCGGCAGGTTCCCTATTCCCGATTTCCGACCGCGGCCATAGCTTACCGCCGTGCGTACGTTCGTCGTTCTGGCGTTCGTGCTTGCCGCGTGCGGTCGCCCCGACCGCTCCGAGTCCACCGCGCGGCACGACACCGCGTCCGCCTCTTCCTCGACCGGCCCCGACCAAATCATGCTGCGCATTCCGCGCAGTGGCGGGGCCGTTCGTGCATTCCGCTATCCACAGCTCGATTCGGCCATCTGGACGTCGGCGACCAACGCGGCCGCGCCCGGACGTGTGCTCGCCTTCGACGCTGACGCCGGGTCGCTCGCCTACGTCGACAAGAACGGAGTCCCGGGCCGGATCGACCTTCGCTCGGGAACCGTGGGCGTGGCGACGCGGGCCAAGCTGACATCGGTTGCGTCGAGCGATGGCTGGTCGATTTACGGTATCGCCGCGAACGGCAGCGTCACGCGGCTCACGCCCTCCGGCGACTGGACGTTCGCACCGCCCAAACGCCCGCGACTCGTGCTCCCGCAACAGGACGGCACGCTGCTGGTGCTCACGGACAACGGCACCGACCTCGGCGTCATTCGGGTGCGTCCTCCCGATACCGTCGTGACGGACAGCGCTTCGGTGCCCGACGCCCCTCGGGTTGTTCATGCCCAGGTCGGCGATCGTGTGTACTTCGGGATCGACTCATCGCTGATCTCACTTCGCGGCCGCACGCTGCAGGTCGCGCCCGCACTTCAACTGGGCGACGGCGTGCGCGCCGTCGCGCCCACGCCAAGCGGCGACCGCCTGTTCGTCGCCACCGACTCGAGCCGCACGCTCAGGGTGATCGATCGATACCGCGACCAGATCGAGCGAGCGATCGAGTTACCGGGCGTGGTGAGCGCGTTGCGCATGGATCCGCTCGGGCGCTACGTGCTTGCGCGGTCCGCGAAAGACGACTCGGCGTGGGTCGTCAACGTCGGGACGGCGCGCGTCATCGGAAGCGTGCACACGGAGTGGCGCGATGACCTCCCGCTCGTTGCGCCAGATGGCGCGCTGGTGCTCGTGCAGGGCGAGAACGTCGCGATCGTGGATGGCGAGACGCTGCGCCAGCGCTCCGAGGTTCGCGGTGGCGCGCGCGACTTCTGGCACCTGATCATCTGGAACGGATTCCGGCCGCGCGCGGGAGAGCTCGACCAACCCGTCACGTTCGCGGACTCCGACTCGAGCGCGAGAGCCAATGCACCGGACACGGGGTTGGTAACGCCCGCGCCGAAGCCGGTGACCGACACCGCGAACGGGCAGACGGCCTCGGGCCAGACGATTCCGCCGCGGACCGCGGCGATTCCTCGACCCGCCCCGCCACGCTTACCTGTGGACACAGCCGCCAACGCGGCGGCGCAAGCCGGACGGCTGAAGGGTTGGGTGGTATCGTTCGCGGCGTTCGTCTCGGAACCACCGGCACGTGAGCGCGCCGCGACGATCTCCGTCGAAGGGCAGAAGGCACGCGTCGTCACGGGTGAGACGAACGGCACGCCGATCTACCGCGTCATTCTCGGGCCATATCCAACGAAGGCCGACGCCGAGCGCATCGGCCGGGCGTCGCGCGTATCGTTCTGGGTTTACGAAGGGAACCCTTGACCGACCAGGCAGTGGGAGAATTCGAATCGCTATGGGAAGCCGCCGGCAGCCGGGTTGCCGGTGCGCTCGACGGCGCGAGCGCCGTCGTCGTGCTGGGCCACGACCCGATCGCGACCGCATCTGTGGCGTTAGGCATCGGCCGAGCGCAGGCGTCGCACCGCCGCGTCGCCGTGGGTGATCTCATCGGCGACGTCGCTCCCATTCGTGAGCTGGTGGCGGACGACGACCCGCATGGGCTGACGGACGCGTTCCTCTATGGCGTATCGCTCAACAAGATCGCACGCCAGATCGATACGATCGGCAACCTGCACGTTCTGCCGAGCGGAAGCGACCAGGTCGTTCAGGAGGAGATCCTTCGCAACGAACGGTGGCGGCGCCTAGCGAGTGGCTTTCGCGATGCCGGTGCGCTGCTGCTCATCGCGTCGCCCGCGTCCGTGCCCGGCGTCGAGGATCTCATTGGCATGCTCGACGGCGTCGTCGTGGTAGGAGACGCGACCAGCCCACTCCCGTCCGCGCACGTGTTCGCGGAGGTGTCGTCCGCCACTCGGCGGTCACCGCCGCGGGCTGCCGTGCGCAGCTCGGCTCGCGCCGCACAGCCGGGTCGTCGATGGATCGCTCCGGCGGTCGGCATCGCGGCTGCCGCCGCGATCGCCGTCATGCTCGGGCGGATGTACCTAACGAGGCCACAGCCCTCGGCGGCCGCGATCCTGCGGCGCGACTCGGCCGCGGCATCCGACAGCCTCGTGTCGGCGAGCCCGGTTGTCGACTCGTCGCCGCCGCTCGTTGTCGCGAACCCCGCCGATTCGGCGGTCGCGTCGCGGTTCGCCGTGCAGATCGCGATGGTCGATACCGAAGACGGCGCCGCGCTCCGGGTTCGGTCCGGCGGCGGTGACTTTCCGGTGGGCACTTACGCGCCGGTGAGTCGCGGCGCAGATCGGGGCACCTGGTACAAGGTGGTTACGGGCGCCTACACGGATCGCAACAGGGCAGATCAGCTGTTAGGCTTTCTACGGCAGCGTGGGCTCATTCCGCAGGGATGGGGCACGGTCATCCGCGCGCCGTTCGCGTTGCAGATCAGCACCGCCCCGTCGCAGGCGCAGGCGGCGCCGATCATCGCCGATTTCCAATCGCGAAACATTCCGGTGTACGGGCTGCTGCAGCGCGATGGCTCCGTCCGCGTGTACGCAGGCGCATTCGAGACGCCCGACGAAGCGGCGCCGTTCAAGTCGGCGCTCAAGAGCAACAACAACATCGACGCGACCCTCGCATACCGGGTCGGGAGAGCCTACTAGGTGCGTTTGACAAAGCTGGAGCTCCAGGGATTCAAGTCATTCGCCGACACGACCTACCTCGCGTTCGAGCCGGGCGTCACGGCGATCGTCGGTCCGAACGGGTGCGGCAAGTCGAACGTCTCCGACGCCGTTCGCTGGGTGTTGGGCGAACAGCGGGCACGACTCCTCCGCGGCGCGAAGATGGAGGAGGTGATCTTCCAGGGCTCGTCGGCGCGGCGGGCGGTCAACGTGGCCGAAGTCTCCCTGCACTTCGACAACTCCGAGGGCGCGCTGCCCATCGCGTTCAAGGAAGTCGTCATAACGCGACGGCTCTCGCGCTCCGGTGAGAGCGACTACCTGTTGAACCGCGCGCCATGCCGGCTCCGCGACATTCACGACCTCCTGCGTGGGACCGGGCTCGGTGGTGACTCCGGGGTCGTCATCGAGGCCAAGGCCATCGACGCTCTGCTCTCGGACCGCCCTGACGACCGCCGTGAACTCTTCGAGGAAGCGGCCGGGGTTGGCCTGTATCGGGATCGTCGTCGCAGCACCGAACGCCGGCTCGAGGAGACGACGCTCGACCTGTCGCGCATCGACGATCTGATTGGCGAGGTGCAGAGCCAGGTGCGCTCGCTCGCGCGCCAGCGCAAGCGTGCGGAGCGGCACGCGGAGCTCATGTCGCGTCGCTTTTCTGTGGAGCTGACGCTCGCATCGCGCGAGATGCAGGCGTGGCACGAGGAGCTCCAGACGCTCGAGGTCCGCGTCATGGAGCTGCGTGAGCTCGTGCCGACGGCAGACGCCGACGTGAGCGAGCACGAGGTCCGACGCGACGTCGCACACTCGGCTCGTGCGGCGGCGGAGGCACAGCGTGCCGAGCTGGCGCGTCTCGCCGCGACACAGCGGGAGTCGGCGCAGCGGCTGCGCGGCGAGATCGCCGTCGCCGAGGAGCGGCAGCGGAACGCGCTCATGCGGCGCCAGCGCGCGGAGGAGGAGCAGCGCGAGGGAGAGGCGTTAGGCGAGCGGGTGAATGCCGACCGGGAGCGCGCGGTCTCCGAGCGGGCGAGGCTCGAGGACGAGGTACGCGAGGCAGGCGATGAGCTTCGGCGTCGCACCGGCGCCGAAGAGGCGGCG